>DASZKF010000359.1:0-12185 GCA_035947355.1 Pyrinomonadaceae bacterium
CTGCGGGCGGCGAAGGCGCGCACGCGCGAGGCGCTGGAAGCGGCCATCAGGCGAGCCGTCGCGACGGTGAGCGAGTCGGACGCCCGCGCTTGGTTCAAACACTGCGGCTATGTCTTACACTGAATCGAAAACCGCTCTAGAAGCCGCGGGAGCTACACATGCCGCAGTGGTCGCAGGGCTTGCCGCCGGGCTCGACGGTGCAGGTCTTCTCGCGCTCGAAGAAGTCTACGAGTTCGGCGACGGCCTCGCCGATCTCGGTGAAGCGCTCCTGGCTCGGGTGCGCGGTGGCGGGGACGTAGGTGCCGCTCAGCCACATCGAGCGCGTGGGCGCCGCGGCTCCGGGCTGAGACGCGGTTGGCTCTTCGGCGGCGGGGGCGTCGTGTTCGCAGCGCCCCTCGTGCGTGAGGTGCGATTCGATGTGCGCGAGCCGCTTCTGAATCTCGGACAGGCTCGTGCGCAGCGCCGACAGCTCGCCGCCCCGCGCCTCTTCGCGCGCGCCGCCCGCCGCCTGGTCGCCGGCCAAACGCCGCGCCACGCGCTCGGCCAGCTCGCGCGCCCTGTCCTGTTCGCTGCTCATTGAAAAGTTACCGGCAATCAGTTTTCAGTTTTCACCCGGGCCCCGTCGGTTCAGTTCGTCTTCGAGGAGGTCAACGCGGTCAACGACGCCGACGATGGCCGAGTCTATGGCCGCGCCCTGCTCGCCGGTCGCCGCGGTCGAGGCGCTCCAGCCCTCCTGCACGACGAGCACGGTGTCGCCGACGCCGGCGTCCACCGAGTCGAGCGCGAGGAGCGTCGCGCCCCACTCCTCGCCCGCGGGCGTCACGGGCTGGCACAGCATCACGCGCGCGTTCGCGTAGCGCTCGTTCTTCTGCGTCGCCACGACGTTGCCCAGGACGCGCGCCAGGATCATCAGGCTCCCTTCGAGACGTGCGCCTCCGAATCCACGATGGCGATGATCGTGCAGTCGGTCGGCGTGTCCTCGCGCCGGAACGGGAAGCTCGCCTCCTTGCCGCGGCACCAGAAGACCAGCTCGCCCACCCCGGCCCCGATGGCGTCGAGCGCCACGAGCGGCGCGCCCTGCGGCCGCAGACGCGCGTCGAGCGACTGCACGACGAGCAGCTTGCGCCCCTCCAGCGAATCGTTCTTCACCGTCGCCACCACGCTCCCGATGACCCGCGCGAGTTGCATAAGAAGGAGTAGCCAGTAGCCAGTAATCAGTAGCCAGTAGAAAGACCTTCGGTATCGAAACGTTCGTGTGTAGGCGTCAGTCGTCGTAACGCGGGGCCTACTGTCTACTGACTACTGGCTACTGCTTTTCAATGTCGACGTGGTCAATGACGCCGATGATGGCGGCGTCCACGGGGCGATCCTTCATGCCCTCGGCGAGGCGGGCCGAGGAGCCGGAGACGACGAGGACCCGCTCGTGGTAGCCGGCCCCGACCGTGTCGACGGCGACGACGTACCCGCTCGCGTCCGTCCCGTCCAGGTTCAGCGGCCGGACGAGCAGCAGCTTGTTGCCCTTCAGCCGCTCGTCCTTCTGCGTCGAGACGACCGTCCCCATGATGCGCGCGATAATCATTGCCGGTGAATAGTGGATGGTAAATAGTGAATGGAAGTCCGTGGCAACAACGCCCCCATTTACCAGTCACTATTTACCATTCACCTTTCTTATCTTTCCCCCCCGACCGGGAGCGCCTCGTCTACGCTGCCGTGGGGGCGGGGGATGACGTGGACGCTGACGAGCTCGCCGACGCGGCGGGCGGCCGCCGCTCCGGCGTCGGTCGCGGCCTTGACGGCGGCCACGTCGCCGCGCACGATGGCCGTCACGAACCCGGCCCCGATCTTCTCGTAGCCGACCAGCGTCACGTTGGCCGCCTTGACCATCGCGTCGGCGGCCTCGATCATCGCCACCAGACCCTTCGTCTCAACCATGCCGAGAGCTTCTTGAGGCATGCTCTGTGCTCCTGTTCTCTTCGTGAATCGTAAAGCTCGGGAACGTCTTCTCAGCCGCCGGAGCGCAGGCCCACGGCCTGGCTCAGCAGCTCGATCAACTCCTCGCGCGTCAGGTTTATCTTGCCCGCGCCGTTGGCCGCCGCCGCGCGCGGCGCGCCGCCGCCGTCTCTTTCCCCAACGGGGCAGACGACCCGCGTCTCGTGCAGGTAGCCGCAGGACTGGCAGCGGGCGCGCTCGTCGAGGTAGCCGGCGCGCTCGCGGATGTCTATGAGCTTTTCGATCGAGTCGGGCGGCAGGTGCTGCGCGCCGCCGAGGGCGCGCGCGAGGATGGCGATCTTCGCCGTGTGCTCCAGGGTTTCGAGCCGGTCGAAAGCCTGCCAGAGGTTCGCGCCGTAGGCCACCGCGCCGTGGTTCGCCATCAGGAGTGCGTGGTGGTGTCGGACGAGCGGGCGCATCTTCTCGGTCAGCTCCTCGGTCGAGGGCGTGCCGTACTCCGCGAGCGGGACGCAGCCGAGCGTGAGTATCACTTCGGAGAGGATCGGCTGGTCTATGGCGAGGCCCGCGACGGCGAAGGCCGAGCCGTGCGGCGGGTGCGCGTGGCAGACGGCGAAAACGTCCTCGCGCTCGGCGTAGACTAGAAGATGCATCGCCAGCTCCGACGAGGCGCGCCGGTCGTTGAGGGGCTTGCCTTCGAGGTCGGTGACGGCCAGCATCTCCTCGGTCATGCGCCCCTTGCAGACCTGCGTCGGCGTCGCCACGACGCGGCCGTCGTCGAGGCGCACGCTGATGTTGCCGTCGGAGGAGACGACGTAGCCGCGCTCGTACATCAACTGGCCGACGCGCACGATGTCGCGCCGGGCTGTCTGCTCGTCCATCAGAACTTTAACGCCGCGCCCGGAGAGGGCGGCCCGCCTCAGTCGGCGATGAAGCGGATCGCGACCTCTTCGGTCTCCGTCACCGGCGCGCCGTCCAGAGTCGCCGGGGCGAAGCGAATCTGCCGCGCCGCCCGTTCGATGGCCCCCCACACGGCTGACTGGGCCGAGCCGGGAGAATAGCGCGCCCAGTGGGGGGTCTCGACCTCCTGGACGCGGCCGTCGGCACCGAAGGTGACGCGCACCGAGACGGAGGCGGGACGCTCTAACGCCTCTAACTCCCGCGGCCAGCGCGCGTCGGGCTTGAAGAGGACGACGGGCGGCTTCGTCTCGGGCGCGAAGTAGTTCCGGTGGAACTTCTTGCCGCAGCCGCGCCGGTTCTCGAAGCGGTAGTAGCGCGGCCCGCCCCAGCCCGCGCCGCGCGTGCCGAGGAGTTGGAAGAAGCCGCCCACGGCGGCGCCGACGGCGAAGGTCAGGGCGAACGGCAGCGCTCGCTTCAGAAAGTATTCCTTCATGACCCGACTCCTTGGAAGTTAACTCTGCAACTCCTGCTCGTCGCGCTGCGCGATCTCCTCGTAGGGGAGCAGGCTGCGCGGGTTGGTGACGCAGGTGATCTGGGGGCGCGCCAGGAAATACGATAGCGATTCCAGCGAGATCGTCAAGTCAACCGTCTTGACCTTCACCCCGAGCCGCGCGTGCAGGCGGACGGGGGCGAAGTTCAGCACGGCCTTAACGCCGGCCGACATCACCTGGTTCAAGACCCTCTGCGCGACGCGCGCCGGGACGGCGATGACGGCCACGTCCACGGCCTCTTCGCGGACGACGCGGGCGAGCTTGCGCACGTCGTGGACGGCGACGCCGGCGCGGCCGACCTTGCGCCCGATCTTCTCCTTGTCGTTGTCGAAGAGCGCGACGACCTCGAAGTTCGACTCGCGGAAGCCGTTGTAGTTGGCGAGCGCGGTGCCGAGGTTGCCGGCCCCGATGATGCCGACGCGGTGCGGGCGGTCGAGGCCGAGGATTTGCGTCAGGTGGCGGCGCAGCTCCTCGACCGAGTAGCCGACGCCGCGCGTGCCGAACTCGCCGAAGTAGGCGAGGTCTTTGCGGATCTGCGCCGAGTTCATGTTGAACTGGTCGGCGAGGGCCTGCGACGAGATGGTCTTGATCCCGGCGGCGGCCAGGAGGTTCAGGCAACGCAGGTAGACGCTCAGGCGGTTCGTCGTCAGCTCGGAGATTTTCTCGGATTTCATCTTCTCTTCTCTGCGGAGAGAGCGGAGCCAGTATAACGCGGGCCGGGCCGCGGCGGAAGGAGAGGAGCGGCCGAGGCGCCCGGCGGCGGCCGGCCGCGGCTCGTGTATAATGTCGCCATCTCCCGCACGCCGCTCCCCACAGGACATTCGGTTTGAAGGACAGAAGGGTTTCGTTTATGAGGAGACTGGCGGGGTGCCTCGCGCTGTGGGCGCTCGTCGCCGCGCCCGCGGCCGGGGCGGTGCGGTTCGCCGTGATCGGCGACTACGGGAGGGCGGGGGCCGGCGAGCTGGCGGTGTCACAACTCGTCAAGAGTTTTCAGCCCGACCTCGTCATCACGACCGGCGACAACAACTACCCGAACGGCTGCGCGGACACGATTGACGCCAACATCGGGCAGTATTACCACGAGTACATCTACAACTACGCGGGCGGCTACGGCGAGGGGTCGGCCGCGCTGCGCTTCCTGCCCTCGCTCGGCAACCACGACTACGGCTGCTCGCCGCAGCCCTACCTCGACTACTTCACGCTGCCCGGCAACGAGCGCTACTACGACCACCAGGTCGGCAACGTCCACTTCTTCGCCGTGGACTCGAACCCGCAGGGCGGGGGCACGTCCACGACCTCCGAGCAGGCGCTCTGGCTTAAGGCGGGGCTCGCGGCTTCGACCGCGACCTGGAAGATCGTCTACTTCCACCACCCGCCCTACAGCTCGGGCGCGCACGGCTCGACGACCTACATGCGCTGGCCTTTCAAGAGCTGGGGCGCGACGGCCGTCATCGCCGGGCACGACCACACCTACGAGCGCCTGCACGTCGAAGCCCTTCCCTTCTTCGTCAACGGCCTGGGCGGCAACACCCGTTACAACTTCGTGTCCGTCCTGCCGCAGAGCTACATGAGGTTCAACGCGAACTTCGGGGCGATGATCGTCGAGGCGCACGCCAACGTGCTCAGGTTCGAGTTCTGGGACGTGAACCGGAATCTGGTAGACGCCTACGCCCGCTTCGGCCTCGCCCCCCCGATAAACCTCTCGGCGGACCGCGTCACGAGTTCGGGCCTGCGGCTCGTCTGGGGCGACACCTCCGCCGCCGAGAAAGGCTTCCGAATCGAGCTTTCGACCGACGGCACCAACTTCGTCAAGCGCGCCGACACGGCGAGGGACGCCGACCGGGCCGTCGTCTCCGGCCTCTCGCCCAAAACGACCTACTACCTGCGCGTGCGCGCCTTCGGCCAGGCGGGAGTTTCGTCCCCCTCCAACACGGTGAAGGTGATGACCCTGTAGGGCGGGGCGAGAGAGGTCGGGGCCGGCCGCCTCCGAAGGACTGAATTGATGAACACGAACGGGCGCGCCGCGGCGCGCCGGCTCCCGCTGCTTCTTCTGCTCGTGCTCGCGGCCGCGGCTCCCGCCTCGGCGCAGGCCGAGGGCAACCCGCCGAACTTGTGCCGCAACGGCGCGTTCCCCGAAGACTCCGAGCACTTCCGGCTCGCGCGCGTCACGGGCGCGCGCGGCGAGCGCGCCTACTTCCACCACGACCTCGCCGACGACTGCCCGCAGCCCGGCGCGAAGTGCAGGGAGAAGGCTTACCTGGTTCCGGGCGACGAGGTCATCGTCTCGCGCACCTACGGCGAATGGGCCTGCAGTTGGTTCCAGCCGCGGCGCGACCCCGAACGGGTCGGCTGGGTCGAGGCGGCCCGGCTCGACATCCGAGAGGCGGAGGCGCGCCCCCCGCTCGCGCGCTGGGTCGGCGAGTGGGAGTTCTACCACAACTCTTTGAGCATCCGCCGCGCGGCCGATGGCCGGCTCTCGGTCGAGGGGCGGGCCTTCTGGCAGGGCCTCGGCGACAACGTCCACGTCGGCGAGGTCGGCGGCCAGGTCGCCCCCTCCGGCGACACGCTCGCGCTCGAGGACGACACCTGCCGCGTCACGCTCCGCCTCGTCGGCCCTTACTTAATTGTCAACGACAACGGCCAATGCGGCGGCGTCAACGTCACCTTTGACGGCGTCTACCGCAAGAAGCCGCCCCGCCGCAAGTCTCGGCGTGATTAACCATCGGTGTGACCGCGCCTGAATCGTTCTAGGTAGCCCAACAGCGCGCGCAGATAATCGAGGCTGTTCTGGTAGGCGCAACTCGCCGCGTAGAACGCCGTGTGATAAGCCGCCATCGCGCGCCCCTGCCTGACTGCGCCGGACATGGCCGTCAGTAACTCGGTAAACTCCGCGTCTCCGCGCCGCCGCGCCGCCTGAGCCAGCCTCCGGCTATTCCCCGCCTTCAAGTCATCACTGATTTCGACCATCAGCCGGACGAACGGCTCCACGCCGCCGCGCGTCGTGATGCGCGTGACGAGCCACTGAACCTCCTCGTCCGGCAACGCCGTGTGCTCCGGATTAAATTTAAAGATAGGCTTAACACGGCGCGGGTGCCGCTTGGCGGCTGACTTCTTCTCGCTGATTCTTTTCATTCCCCACCCATACTTTCTATGCGACACCGATTGCGTGGTGACATCAAGCGGGTGGGTTTGTTATTTTATGCCGCCGACTATGACTGCGAGCTTTAACAACTTCTTGCTGTGCCTGTCGCACGCTTTATCTCACGGCCTTCCTGATGTGCGACGCTAGGGAGTTAGGCAGGCGCGAACTCCTGGCAACAATAGAATCCCTTCCCGGCTTAGCCCAATTTGGGTCTAAGACGCTCATCTTAGTTCAAATATGGTTCAAAGACAAGGTTGAGATTCCATCAGGAGGTTTAACCTGATGGGACTCAAAGCGCGCCCGAAGCCAGCGCGATTGGCGGAGAAACTCCTGCAAATCCGTCTCTCCCTTGGTCTGTCACAAGACGGTATGCTTGAGCGGCTCGGACTTGACGCGACATACTTCCGCAGCGCGATTTCCGGCTACGAATTAGGGCGCGAGCCGCCATTGCCAGTTCTTTTGAAATACGCACGCTACGTAGGCATCTCAACTGACGTGCTGATTGACGATGAGGCCCACTTGCCCGACCCGATTACAAAGGCCGCGAAATCGGAGGCGATAAGGCGCGCGGCGGAGCCTCGAACCAAGCGTAGGCGCTGAAGCATGGTGGGGATAGCTTCAACTCTCAAGCCGAAGCGCCTTCCGGAAAAGCTCGTTCAGATTCGGGCGGCCCTCGATTTGTCACAGAGTGAGATGGTAAGCCGACTTGGATTCAGTAACGAATTCACCCGAGAAGAAGTCTCCGCCTTCGAGCGCGGGCGACAACAACCGCCACTTCTAGTGCTGCTAAGATACGCGCGATGTATCGGAGTCTCGACCGACGTGTTAATTGATGACGAGGCGGACTTGCCTGCACCGATTAGGAAGGCCGCGAAGGCGGGAACCGCTTGGCACAAACCCTGGGCGCGGACTAAGCGCGGGCGTTGACTGTGATGGGCGTCGTGCGTTGCCGTCGCCGCGCGCATCATCTAAAATCCTTGCGACACGTGAGGCGCTCCCGAAATTCTCTTCTCTCGTCGGTGAAAACTCTCTGAGATGATTGCGCACCTGTCAGGCACCCTTCTCGCCAAGCACGCGACCAGTGTCATCGTTGACGTGGGCGGCGTCGGCTACGAGGTGACGATCCCGGTCACGACCTTCTACGACCTCGGCGAGCCGAACTCGCTCGTCCGCCTCAAAATCCACACGCACGTCCGCGAGGACGCGCTCCAGCTCTTCGGCTTCCGCACCGAGCGCGAGCGCGAGCTGTTCACGCTCCTGATCTCGGTGAGCGGCATCGGGCCGAAGTCGGCCGTCGCCATGCTCTCGGGGATGAGCGCCGACGAGATCGTCTCGGCCATCCGCACCAACAACCTCGCGCGGCTGACCTCGATTCCCGGCGTCGGCAGGAAGACGGCCGAGCGGCTCGTCATCGAGCTGCGCGACAAGATGGCGGGGCTCTCCGGCCCCGCCCCCGAGGAGGAGTCGGCGGCGGGCGCGGCCGCCGGCGCGCCGCTCACGGAGGACGCGCTGCGCGAGGACGCGCTCTCGGCCCTCGTCAACCTCGGCTACCAGAAGGCGGCCGCCGAGAAGGCGGTCGCGCAGGCCGCCACGGAGGGCGGCGACCTCTCGGTCGAGCTGCTCCTGCGCCGCAGCCTGCGACACCTCTCGAAAGGATGAGACTTGAGACTAGAGGCTTGAGGCTGGTTGAAGACAATCGCGACGGCCATCCTGAAGCGGATCACGCAGGTTTCGCGGGCGACGCTTTTAACAAGTCTCTAGCCTCAAGTCTCCAGCCTCTGCTTTATGGACGTTGAGCCCGTCAGCGTGCGCGAGCGCGGCGCGGCCGAGGACGAGAGGCAGTTCGAACTCTCGCTGCGGCCCAGCCGGCTGGCCGAGTACATCGGCCAGAAGAAGGCGACCGAGAACCTCGGCGTCTACATGCGCGCCGCGCGCAAGCGGCGCGAGGCCCTCGACCACGTGCTCTTGACCGGCCCGCCGGGCTTAGGCAAGACGACGCTCTCCGTCATCATCGCCAACGAGATGGGCGCTGAGCTGCGCTCGACGGCCGGCCCCGTCATCGAGAAGCCCGGCGACCTCGCCGCCATCCTCACTAACCTGCAGGAGGGCGACGTCCTCTTCATAGACGAGATTCACCGCCTCAACCCGGCCATCGAAGAGGTCCTGTATCCCGCGATGGAGGACTACCAGCTCGACATCATGATCGGGCAGGGGACGGCCGCGCGCTCGATTAAATTAGACCTCCCGAAGTTCACCCTGGTCGGGGCGACGACGCGGGCCGGGCTCATCACGGCGCCCCTGCGCGGCCGCTTCGGAATCGTCTTCCACCTGAACTTTTACACGCACGACGAGCTGGAGCTGATCGTCCGGCGCTCGGCCGGCATCCTCGGCACGGAGATTACCGACGGCGGCGCCCGCGAGATCGCGCGCCGCGCCCGCGGCACGCCGCGCATCGCCAACCGCCTGCTGCGGCGGGTGCGCGACTACGCCGAGGTCGAGCACGACGGCCGCATCACCAAAGAGGTCGCCGACGACGCGCTCAACCGCATGGAGGTCGACACCTTCGGCCTCGACGAGATGGACAGGAAGCTCCTCCTGATGATTATTCAGCAGCACGACGGCGGCCCCGTCGGCCTCAACCACATGTCGGCCGCGCTGCAGGAGGAGAAGGACACCATCGAGGAGATCATCGAGCCGTACCTGATCCAGATCGGCTTCCTCAACCGCACGCCCCGCGGCCGCACGGCGACGCGCCTCGCCTTCGAGCACTTCGGCGTCGAGCCGCCGCGCCGCCCCGCGACGCGTCCCGGCCTCTTCGACGCCGAATAGACTCCGAACGGAGAATGAGCGACGTGAAGCACGCGCCTCGCACGAATGCGCTTCCCCGGAAGACCGCAGAGCAACCGTCTAACCGTAGGGGCAGGGCTTGTCCCTGCCCGCCCCAGATTCATAAACATCAACGCGGAATCATCACTGGACTTGAGCGGGCGGGGACAAGCCTTGCCCCTACAGTCCTGGCGCGGCTGATCGTCACCCTGCTCGTCGTCTTTCTTCCCGCGCAAGGGCTCTCGGCGCAGAGGCGGAAGGCGAGGCGGGCTCCGGCTGAGAAGTCGAAGGGCGGCGAACGGCAGTTGGCCGTCGCCGCGCTGCTCGAAGCGGTCGGGGCCGCGCGCGCCGTCGAGCACCCGGTCGACCGCGTGACCCTTCAGGCCGACGCGGCCGAGGCGCTGTGGAAGTTGGACGAGGCGGCGGCGCGCGCGGTCTTCCGCCGCGCCTGGCAGTTCACGACCGACCCCGGCGCGCTCTCGGCCTTCGAGCCGGGGCCGGACGAGGAGGGCGCGCGTCTCGGCGCGCGCGAGCGCATCCTCGGCGCGCGCGACCACATCATCAGGCGCGCCGCCAGGCACGACCCCGAACTCGCCGAGGGCTTCATGCAGGAGTTCAAGCGCGGCCTGCCCGCGGAGGAGGACGAAGCGGAAGCCGCGGCCGCGAGCGCGGGCGGTCCCCGCCCGGCAAGCGCGCTCAACGCGCAGAGGCTTTTGACGGCCGACGCGCTCCTCGACGAGGGGGCCGTCGAGAGCGCCGTCGCCACCGCCGCCCCGGCCTTCGCCGAAGGCGTGGACTCGCTCGCCCTCCGCTTCCTCCTCCGCCTGCGCGCCCGCGACGCCGCGCGCGCCGACGCCCTCTACCTGCGACTGCTCGACGCGACGCGCGCCGACCCGTCGGCCGGCGCGACCCAGGCCCTGCTGCTCTCGACGCCCGTCGTCTCGCCCGAACTCATCGCGCTCGTCGCGCCCGACGGCTCGGTGCACTTCCAGACCGTCAACCCGCGCGCGCAAGACCCGCGCGAGGCCGCGCCGGTCCCGCCCCGCGTGCGCCGCGCCTTCTTCGACACGGCCGCCGCGCTGTTGACCCGCCCGTCGGCCCCGGGCGCCGCGGAGCCGACCGGCGCGTCGCTCGCCAACTACTTCGCCATCGGCCGGCTGCTCCCCTTCTTCGAGCGCGAGGCCCCGCAGCACGCCGCCGTCTTGCGCGCGCGCGCCGCCGGCCTCGCGCAGGAGATCGGCGAGGCCCGGCGCGAGTCTGTCTCTTCGAGCATGCACGTCCGCAAGCTCAGGCCGGAGAACCCGACCGACCCCCTGCGCTGGCAGTTGGACGCGTTGGCGCGCGCCGCGGACGACGCCGGCCGCGACCAGGCGCGCTTCGAGGCCGTTTCGGCCGCGGCGCTCCGCAAGCTCTGGGCGCGCGGCCGTCAGCTCGCCGGCGAGATCGGCGACCCCGTGACGCGCCGCGCCGCGTTCCTGATGCTCTCGGCCGAACAGGTCAAGAGCCTCGGCGAGGCTTTCCGCGACGAGGAGGCGGGCGACGATTACGAGCGGGCCGCCGCCTTCGCGCGCGGGACGGACGTGCCCGCCGGGATGCGCGCGCACGGCCTCGCGCAGGCCGCGGAGCTGGCCGCGCAGAAGGGGAAGAAGAGGCGCGCGGCCGAGCTGTTCGCCGAGGCCGCGGGGCTGGCCGCGCAGGCGGACAGGGGGACCGAGCTGCGCGTCGCGCTCTTCTCGCTGCTCACTCGCGCGGCCGCGCGACTCGGCGACGCGCGGGCCTGGGAGCTGCTCGCCGAGCTGGCCTCCGCGGTCAACGAGCTTGAAGCGCGGCCCGTCTCGGAGGAAGAGCCCGACGAGTGTCCGGGGGTGAGGGTCGAGACGGCGGTCAACTCCTACTGCGTCGAGCTGGCGACGCCTCTGCCGGGGCCGGAAGAGACCTTCGGCGTGATGGCGCGCCTCGACCTCGGGCGGGCGCTGGCCGAGGCGCGCACGCTCAAGGGCGACTTCACGCGCGCCGCCGCCCTCATCGCGGCCGCGCGCGCGGCCACCGCCCGGCCCGCCTCGGCCGCCGCGGCGCGCTGAGCGTTTGTAACTTCGCCGCCGTTTGGACGACAATCCGGCCCGGCAGCAAACTCTCTCGGGGCGTGTGCCGATGCAGGCGTTACGACGACCGATCCCCTCCTTCGTGCGGCGGCGGCTGGGCGTGAAGAACCTCGCGCCGTGGAAGACCATCCTCCAGCACACCCTCCACCAGTTCCACGAGAACGACCTGTTCACGCCGGCCGCGGCGATGAGCTACTTCGGGCTCCTGACGCTCTTCCCGGCGCTGCTCGTCCTGCTCGTCGTCGGCAACCGCGTCGCCGCCGGCAGCGAGGCCCTCGCCCGCATCGTCGAGCTCTACCCCGGCTCGCGCGAGTTCCTGCGCACGACCGTCCGCTCGCTCTCGAACGTCGGCTGGGGCGGGGTCATCAGCGCGATGGTCGTCGTGCTGTGGGCCGGCTCCTGGGTCTTCGCCGTCATCGAGCGCGCGCTCAACCGCATCTGGGGCACGCGGCCGCGCACCTTCCTGCGGGGGCGCGGGCTGACGCTCGGCATGATCGGCGCGGTCGGCGTGCTGCTGATCGTCTCGGTCTTCATCACCTCGGTGCTCGTCGGCCTGGAGCAGTTGGTGGACCAGATGCCGCTGCGCGTCGTGCGCCGCTCGCCGTGGCTGACGATGCTCGGCAACGCCTTCTGGCAGGCGGTGCTGGCGGCGGCCGGCACGCTCGTCACCATCGCGCTCTTCGCGCTCGTCTACCGGCTCGTGCCGAACGGGCGCGT
>DASZKF010000360.1:0-4421 GCA_035947355.1 Pyrinomonadaceae bacterium
GGGCTTCTGACCGCTGTGCCCTCCTCCTTAGAGGCTCTTGAGGCTCACGTCGCCGGAGGCGGTCGAGATGCGGACGGAGCGCGAGCCGCCGCCGAGCTGGCCGCGGGCGGTGCTGCCGCCGCCGTGCTCGTGCCGCCTGACCTCGATGGGGAAGTCGGTCTCGATCTGGCCGGAGGCCGTCGAGAGGTGGACGCGCGCGTCGAGGTCGTTCGGCAGGCGGACGCGCACGTCGCCGCTCGCGGAGGAGAAGCGCAGGTCGCGCGTCCCTTCGAGGCGCGCGATCTCGACCTCGACGTCGCCGCTGGCGCTGCTCGCCCTGACCGACCCGGAGGCGTTCGTCACCTTGACCCGCCCGCTCGCCGTCGAGGCGTCTATCTCGCCGGAGACGCCCTGGAGCGTGACGTCGCCGCTCGCCGTGCTCAGGTTGACGCGGCCCGAGAAGTCCGCGGCGGTGACGTCGCCGCTGGCGGTCGAAATCCTCTCGATGTTGACGCCCGAGCGCGGCACGCGCACCTCGAAGCGGAGGCTCGCGTTGCAGTTGCGGCAGCCGTCGGACGGGTACTTGGCGCGCAGGTGGACGCGGTCGGGCGCGCTCAGGTCTTCAACCTCGACGAGGTCGCGGTCTGGCCCCTCCTTGAAGGCCGAGACCACGACGGTGCTGCCGTCGTGGCCGGAGATGCTGATGTTGCCCGAGACGTTCTCGATGCGCACCGAGCCGCTCTGGCTGAGCTGATAACTCTTCTGGAAGTCCTGCGCCGAGGCCGCGGCCGTGGCGGCGAGGACGAGGGCGAGGGCGGCGAAGGTTTGCGTCAAAAGGCGGCTTCGCATCGTTGTCACACTCCTGTGGTTGGTTTAGGTTTCGGCTGTGAAAGCGTCGGCCCGCCGGGCCGAAGAAATCCCCTCTGTTCTACAGTGTGAACACCGCCGGCGGAATCTTCGTGGCAAAAAAGTTTCGGGTTGCGGGTTTCGGGTTTCGAGTTTGTTCTGCGCGAGTTGAAGGCCGGAACGTGACCTGCCCGAACTCGAAACCCGAAACTTATTATAAGAGTTGGCCGCCGTCTATGGTGAGGCACGCGCCGGTGACGTGGCGGGCGCGGTCGGAGCAGAGGAAGGCGACGGCCGCGGCCACGTCCTCGGGCTCGCCGAGGCGGCCGAGCGCGGTCTCGGCGAGGGCCTGGGCGCGCACCTTCTCGGGGAGGCGCTCGACGAGCGGCGTGCGGATGAAGCCGGGCGCGACGGCGTTGACGTTCACGTCGTAGCGCCCCAGCTCGGCCGCCGCCGAGCGCGTCAGGGAGAGCAGCCCGGCCTTCGACGCCGCGTAGTTCGCCAACCCCCGCCGGCCCCGAAACGCCTCGACCGAGGCGACGTTGACGACCTTGCCCGCCCGCCTCTGGCGGAAGACGCGCGCCGCCGCCCGGAGGTAGTTGAAAGCGCCCGTGAGGTTCACGTCGAGCGCGCGCGCCCACTGCTCGTCGGTCATCTCCCAGAGCAGGGCGTCGGCCGTCGTGCCGGCGGCGTTGACGAGGATGTCGAGCCGGCCGAGGCGCGCCGAAACCTCCTCGACGACCGCGGCGGCGCGCCCCGGCTCGGCCACGTCGGCGCGGAAGCCCGCGGCCAGCGCGCCGGCCGCCCGCACGAGGTTCTCGGCGGCCGCCAGCGCCTCCTCGCCCGCCGCGTCAACCAGCGCCACGTCGGCCCCGCCCCTCGCCAGCTCCAACGCGCACGCCCGCCCGATGCCCGAGGCCGCGCCCGTCACCAGAGCAACTCTGCCTTCAAACTCCATACACAAGAAATGCGGAATGATGAATGCGGAATGATGAATGTGAGGCGGCTCGGGTGATGGGATTCAACGTGCGCCGTATTCATCATTCATCATTCCGCATTCATCATTTCCCTTTCAGTTCCGCGCCGAGCCAGGACTTGTAGGTGCGAGCCTGCTGGTCGGTCGGGGAGGGGACGGGGGCGATGCGGAAGGGGGCGTCGGCGCGGCCGGCGAGCTTGACGGTGATGGTGCGCAGCTCGTCGGCGCGGAAGACCGAGAGCGTCAGGGTGTCGCCGGGCCGCTTCTCCTCGACGCGGGCGTTGAGGAAGTCGCGCGTCGCGCGGTAGCCGTCCACGGCGACGATCTGGTCGAAGGCCGAAAGGCCCTGCTCGTAGGCGGGCGTCCCCGAAGGGACGTTGCGGACGGTCAGGCGGTCGCCCTCCTGCGCGAGCGTCGCGCCGAGGTAGGCGCGCTCCGGGGCCGGGCCTCCGGACGGCCCCAGGCCCGTCGTCTCGAGCCGCAAGCCGGCCGCTTCGAGCGCCGCGTTGTAATCAAGCTCCTCGCGCCCGCGGACGTAAGCCCTGAAGAACTCTTCGAGGCCGGAGCCGGCCGTCTGTTCGGCGGCGCGCTGGAAGTCGGCCGGCGTGTAGTTGCGGTCGCGCTTGCCGAACTCCTCGTAGAGACGGCGCATCACGTCGTCGAGCGAGCTGCGGCCCCCGGAGCGCCTGCGGATTTCGAGGTCGAGCAGGAGGCCGACGATGGCCCCCTTGTCGTAATAGGAAACGGCCGAGTTGATCGTGTTCTCGTCCTGCCGGTAGTACTTGACCCAGGCGTCGAAGCTCGCCTCTTCGAGGCTCTGTTCGAGCCGGCCCGGCGTGTTCTGCAACTGCTGGAAGGCGCGGGCCTGTATGTCCAGGAACTGTCGGTCGGTGATGAGGCCGGCGCGGCGCAGCAGGAGGCTCTCGTAGTAGCTCGTTAGCCCCTCGGCGACCCAGAGCAGCCGCGTGTAGTTCTCGCGCGTGTAGTCGAAGGGGCCGAGCGCGTCGGGCCGGATGCGCTTGACGTTCCAGAGGTGGAAGTATTCGTGGGCGACGAGCGTGAGGAAGTCGCGCCAGTCGGAATCGGAGGTGAAGCCGAAGCGCCGCCACGTCAAAAGAGTCGAGTTGAGGTGTTCGAGGCCGCCGCCGCCCGTCGGGCCGAGGACGACCAGGATGGTGTAGTCGCGGTAGGGCACGTCGCCCATCATCTCCACCGCGGCCTCGACGACCTTGCGCACGTCGCGGCGGACGCGCTCGGGGTCGTAGTTGCCCGGCCCGTCGAAGACGACGCGGTGCGGGACGCCGCGCACGTCGAACGCGACCTCGCGGAGGTCGGAGGCTAAGAAGGGCGAGTCGTAGAGCACGTCGAAGTTCTCGGCGCGGAAGGTGTGCGGCTGGCCGGCGACCTGGGGGAGCCCCGTCGCCACCTTCCAGTCGCCGAAGGGCACGACGCGAAGGGTCGAGGGCGCGCGGAGGTGCCCGTCGGGGTACATCAGGAGCGCGGCGTTGTTCCAGACGGCGCGGCGGTCGTTCAGCTCGTTCGTGCGGACGGAGAGCTCGTTGGCGTAGACGCTGTAACGGACCTGAAGCTCGCGCGCGCCGCCCGTCTCGATTCTCCAGGTGTTCTTGTTGACCTTCGTCCAGGGGAGGGCGCGGCCGCCGTCGCCGCGCGCCTCGAAGTCCTGCACGTGGCGCTCGAACTCGCGGATGAGGTAAGAGCCGGGCGTCCAGACCGGCATCAGGAGGTCGAGGCCGGCGGGCGCGCCCGAGGCGTAGCGCAGGCGCATCTCGACTTCGAGCAGGTGCGTGTGCGGGCGCGGCATCGAGACGGTGAAGTTGATCTCGGGCGCGGCCGCCTGCCCCTCTGCGCGCGCGCCGGCGGCGGCGAAAACTACTATGAGCAGAGAGGTGAAGACGGCGAGAGACTGCGAGCGCTGCTGACGCATCGTGTTCTAATACTTCCTTCGTCGGACGAGTTGTCGCGGGAGAATTTAACGCCCGCATCTTACAACGAAACCGGAGGCGCGGGCGAACCCGTCGGCCGCCGCGGGCGGGCTTCCGCCCCGGCCCGGAGTTGTGACAAACTCAGGCGGGTGCGGAAGGTCGTCTTGAAGGAGGTCGGGCGATGGCGGTGGTGACTTGTGAGAACTGCGGCGCGCGCAACCGCGTGGACGAGCGGGCGACCGCGGCGGGCAAGCGGCCTGTGTGCGGCGCGTGCGGCCGGAGGCTCGTGGCGGGCGCGGCGGCGGCCGGGGGCGGCAGGCCGGTGGCGGTGACGGACGCCACGTTCGGGCGCGACGTGCTCGAAGCCTCGCGCGCGCGGCCCGTCCTGCTCGACTGCTGGGCGGCGTGGTGCGGCCCCTGCCGGATGATCGCGCCCGTGATGGACGAGCTGGCGGCCGAGGCGGGCGGGCGCTACACGGTCGCCAAGCTCGACGTGGACGAGAACCCGCAGACGGCCGCGCAGTTCGGCGTCCGCAGCATCCCGACCCTCTTCATCTTCAAAGACGGCCAACTCGTTGACCGCCTTATGGGCGCGCAGCCCAAGTCGGTCATCGCCGCGCGCCTCGCCGCGCACTCGTAAGTTTCGAGTTGCGGGTTTCGAGTTTCGAGTTCAGGAC
>DASZKF010000361.1:0-5124 GCA_035947355.1 Pyrinomonadaceae bacterium
GTTCGAGCTTCGACGTGACTCGAACCGGCGGGCATGGCCCGCCTCTAAACGGTCGTACTCAGGCGCAAGCGGTCGCGCTCAAAGGCGACGGGCTTGATGCGTCAGTCGGTTCTCAATAAGGAATTTAAAATTCCCCGCTCGTCGTGGACGGTTCTCGAATTGGCGGGGTCTACGAGCCAGTTGCCGTCGACGATGAATTTGTACTGGTGTGTGCCGGGCGGGAGGTAGACGCGGCAGAGCCACTCGTCGCCCTCGCGCGCGAAGAGGAGTTGGGACTGGTTCCAGTTGTTGAAGGTGCCGGCGACGGCGACGATGCGCGCGTTCGGGTATCCCTTGAGGCGGAAGGTCGTGTTGCCGGTCGAACTCGGGGGGGGCAGCTTCAGTTTGCGGGCCGTGACGTGAGGCCCCCAGGAGTTGAGCCGCAGGCCGACGACGCGGCCCGCGTCGTTCTCGATGGCGGTGAGGCGGTAGTCGCCGAAGGCGTCGGAGAAGTCCGTCTCGGTCTCGCGTATGAGCCGCCGCCTGGGGCCGTGCGAGGGTTTGAGCCACAGCTCGCCGCCCTCGAGCGACACGTCGAGCACGAAATTTTCCGCCCTCGCCGGATCAACCTCGTACCTGCCGGTGAACTTCTTTAAGTCTCCGTAGTCCGCGTCCGCGGCCCGGACTATCGCCGCCCTCACCGTGTCGGCCGGCGGCGGTGGTAGCTGCGAAGGCTGCGGCGGGTTCGGGGTCTGCGGCTCCGGGGCGGTCGCGGGAGGCGCCGGCCCTTGCGGGATGAGGGCGGCCCCCGTCGCCGCCTCCGTGGTCTCGATCAACTCGGCCGGCGCTTTGACCTCGAAGGGAGACCCGTCGCCGCTCTTGATCGGCTGTCCGAGGTCGGTCTTTTTAGCCTGCCCGCCGTTCGCGGCGTCTCGGGAACTTCCCGCGCGGGCAAAGCCTTCATGAACCTGCGCGTGCTCTCCGGTCTCTGCGAACCCGCCGGCCGCGACCTCTCCCGCGCTCCGACTCCGGACGCCGACGCGGCCGCCGTGAACCTGCCCGGCCAAGATCGAAAGGGCCACGGCCCCCGCCAGCACGACGCCCACGACAAGACGCTGTGGGGCAGACAGTTTGCCCCCGGCGCAGCCGGAGACGATGCGCTCGATTCTTTTCTTCAGGTCGGCCCCCGCGAAACCCGACACCCCGGCCACGTCCCAGCCGAGGCAGTGGCCGCAGACTTTAGCGATGCTGTCCGCGTAAGCTTCCGACGCGCCGCTCAGACTGACCACCGCGTCGTCGCACGCCTGCTCGCGCTCCGCGAGTAAGCGCCGGTCTATCAGCCAGACGACCGGGTGGAACCAGAACAGACAGCAGACCGCCCGCTGGAGGTTGCCGGCCAGGTTGTCGCGCCGCTCGACGTGCGACACCTCGTGCATCAACACCGCTTCGAGTTCGGCGTCGCCCAGGCGCTCGGCCACCCCTTCGGGGAGCACGACGACCGGCCTCCACACGCGCCACACCCCCGGCTCCGACACGGCGGGCGTGACCACAAGCCCTATCCTCGCGCGGATGCCGAGCCACGAACGAACCCTCTGGAGGGCTTCGTACTCTCGCCCGCCTCTCACCGCGCGCCCCTTCTTCAGCGCCGCCGACAGACGGAGCCTCTGCCTCAGCCAGAGGAGGAGCAGTGCGGCGCAGCCCGCGAGCCAGAGGCACGTGATTAACGCGTAGACGTTGCCGCCGCCCTCCGGTGCGTCGGCCGCGGGCATGGCCGATGTCATCTCGCCGCCGCCCGCGGGCGGCTCGGCGGCGCGAGGGACTGCGGCGGGGACTGCGACCGGGGACAGTATCGGCGGGAGCGCCGAGGAGGCCGGCGATGGCCTTTCGGCCGAGGGGGCGAGCCGCGAGAGGTCGAGCCCCGCCTGCTCCAGGAGGAAGATCAGGAGGACGGAGGGCAGCGTGAACTTGACGAGCGCGAAGAGCCAGACGTGGTAGCGCGCGCGGGCCGGCGCGCGCTTGAGGAGCGAAGCGGCGGCGAGTGCCAGGAGCGAGACGAGCGTCGCCTGCCAGAGGTGGTTGGCGAGCAGGGGCCAGCCCCACGCGGACCATTCGGCGAGTAGCTCGTAGGGCCTCAACTTCTGCCGCTCCTCTGCCCGGCCGTCACCCGGCCTTCCCCTCCGCCGAAGCCCCCGCGCCGCCCTCGGGCGGTTCGGACTCCTGTTTCATCAGGCGGCTCTCCACCTCGCGGAGGTCTTCGAGCGAGAGCTTCCCGGACTCGATGAGGTGGGCCATCAGCGGCCGGGTCGAGCCGTCGAGCAAGTCTATGAGGTCGTCTATCAGCCTCCGGTGGGCCGCCTTCTGCGTGATGGCCGGCTCGAAGATCTGCGCGTTGCCGACCCGCTTCACCTTCCGCAAGGCCCCCTTCTCTTCGAGCCGGTAGACGACCGTCTGGACGGTGGTGTAGGCGGGCCGCTTCCGCGCCGGGAGGTTCTCCTGCACCTCACGGACGGACGCCGCGCCCAGCTCCCAGAAGGCGTTCATGATCTCCAGCTCGGCCTTCGTCAGCCGGACTCCCTTCCTCAGAATCAAAGCTCCCTCCTCCGCACAGAACTATCTTTGAGGGCCACTCTACGACCGCTGTAGTAGAGTGTCAAGAACATTCTTCGGAGCGCCCGCGCCGCCGTCCGGCACGCGGGACGCCCTTCCAAAAATTCGGAATCCGCGTCGGGAGGTGGCCCCCTTCGCGCCGGCGACGCGCTCATTCGTGGGTCGCCGCGATGACCTGATCCCGGTGCAGAAGCCGAAACAGACCGGCCGCCAGCTCCGGGGCGAACGTCTTCAGCGAGGCGTACTGCTTCAGCGCCTCGCCCCTCTCCCCGGCCCGCAGGTACGCGACGCCCATGTTGTAATACGCCTCGGCGTAGCGCGGGCTGAGCGCCACCGCCATCCGGAAGCACTCGACGGCCTCCGGCCGCCTGTCGAGGCTGTCGTAGGCCACGCCCATGTTGTTGTAGACCTCCGCGTCCGGGGCGGCGTCGAGCGCCCGCCTGTAGGCGTCTATCGCCTCGAGCGTCCGGCCCGAGTTTTGGTGCGCGAGGCCGAGGCTCTTGAGAATCGGGGCCGACCCCGGACGCAGCGCCGCCGCGCGGCCGAGCGCCGCGATGGCTTCGTCGTAGCGCCCTTGCTCGCTGTAGATGACGCCCAGGCTGAGGTGCGCGTCGGCGTGCGCCGGGTGGTGGCGGATCGCCTGTCCCAGGGACTCGACGGCCTCGGCCACGGCACCTTTCTTGTAGTACGTCACCCCGAGGTTGTAGAACGCGGCGGCGTAGTCGCCCTTAATCCTTACGGCCTGCCGCAGCGCGCCGACCGCGCTCTCGTAATCGCCCGCCGCGCCGTAGGCCAGCCCGAGGTTGTTGAACGCGAGCGCGTAATCGCCCTTCAGGCGGATGGCCTCCAGGTAAGATTTGACGGCCTCGGAATGCCGCCCGGAGGAGTGGTAAACGTAGCCCAGGTCGTTGTGGGCGAGGGCGTACGCGGGGGCGATCCGGACGGCCCGCTTGAGGGCCTCGACGGCCTCCTCATAGCGGCCCCGGTCGGCGTACGCCAAGCCCGCCGCGTGCAGCCTCTCCGCCTCACGCCGCGCACCCTCCGGGGCGGCGCCGGACTGGGCCGCGGCCGACGCCGTCAGCGCCACGGCCGCCGCCGCGGCCGCCAGGATGTTCTTAAGCCGTCGCTGCCTCCCCGCCTGACTCATATTGGCTCCAGCCTCCTTGCTACTAAATTTGTGGGTATTCCTACTACAGATGTAGTAGACAGTCAAGGGGAATTTTTCGCGGGCTGCGGCGGGTTGGATTTGCTACGCGCGGTCGGACGGGCGCGGCGGTCTGCGACGCTCTCAAAAGCTCGTAAGCCCCGCCGGGCGTGATTGGTTTCGCGCGTTTTTCCCGCGATTAGACATGAGGGCCGCCGCGACGCGGCCGCGAGGGGGATCACGCTGATGCTGGAAAACAGGATGGTCAGGCGGCTGATAGGCTTGGGTGGCGGCGGCACCGCGGCCGGCGGGCGCGGCGGCGACAGGTGGGCGCGGCCGGGGATGCCCGTGACGTTCCGCGCCGAATTGATGCCGGGCCGCGGGCGGGCCGAGCGCACGTTCCGCGTCTCGGAGGTGCTGCCCAGCATGCGGGTCATGCTCGCGGGCTTCGCGGGCGAGCACGCCGCTTCAGAGTTCGAGCCGCTCAGGTAAGAGCGCGCCGTTTTCGACGCCGCCCGCGCCACGCGGCGGGCGTTCTCATTCCGACCCTCACGCCTCAGACTCCGGCGGCGCGCCCCGCGCCGAAATCATCGCGCCAATTTTTACCGCGCCCTCCGCTGGCGGCCACGGTTGTTTAACCGTATGATGGCCGCGAGTTCTTCCCGCGCCTCCGAGAGCGAATGAGTAGAGAGCTGGAGAGGAGAGAGGCCGAGTTGCTGCGGCCGCGACACCACTCGCGGGCCGAGGTCGAGCGGAGCCTCGACCAGTTGAGCCGCTGGATGGACGGGCTCTTCCGCGTCCCCGGCACCGGCTGGCGCTTCGGGCTCGACGCGCTGGTCGGGCTCGTCCCCGGCGTCGGCGACTTCGCCACGACTGCCGTCTCGCTCTACATCCTCGCCTCGGGCGTGCGCTACCGCGTGCCGAAGGTGACGCTCCTGCGGATGGCGGCCAACGTCGCCGTGGACTACCTGCTCGGCTCCGTGCCCGTCGTCGGCGACCTCTTCGACGCCTTCTGGAAGTCGAACCAGATGAACGTCGAGTTGCTGCGCGAGCGCGCGACCGCGACGCCCGAGGAGGCCCGCCGCGGCCGCCTGAGCGACTGGCTCTTCCTCGCCGTCATCGTCCTCGTCCTGCTCGCCCTGCTCGTCGGCTCGCTCGCCCTCAGCCTCTACCTGCTGAGCCGCCTGCTCGGCAACATCCCCCCGCCCTTCTAAAAAAGTTTCGGGTTGCGAGTTGTGGGTTTCGAGTTAAAGAGATTTTTGATTTTAGATTTTTGATTTGCGATTGAAGAGGAAGGCGATGCCGTCTGCCAATCGCAAATCCAAAATCGCAAATCTAAAATCTTCCTAACTCGAAACACACAACTCGCAACCCGAAACTTTTGTTCTTACTGG
>DASZKF010000362.1:0-8063 GCA_035947355.1 Pyrinomonadaceae bacterium
CCCGAAACCCGAAACTTTTTAGTAGATGTTGAAGTTGTATTCGAGCGTGACCCACTGCGAGACGGCGCGGCCGTCCTTCTGGGCGGGTTGGAATTTGATGTTGCGGGCGGCGGCAATCGCCTTCTCCGTCAGCCCCGCGGGCAGACCTTTGAGGACTGAGATGTTCGTCACCGCGCCCGAGGCCGAGAGGACGGCGCGGAGGCGGACGGTGCCGGTCACGTTCTCGCGGCGCGCCTCTTCGGTGAAGCCGGGTTCGGGTTTCGAGACGATTCGGGCGCGCTGCGAGACCTCGCGCGGCTCGAACGGCCTCACGTAATTGATCGCCGGGCCGCCCCCGCCTCTGTTGCCGCCCGGCCCGCCGCCGCCCTCGCGTCGGGTGTCGCCGCCGGTGTTGCCGCCCTCGCCCGGCCCGAGGCCGCCGCCCTCGCCGGGGCCGACGCCGCCGCCGCTGCCCTCGCCGATGCCGCCGCCCGTGCCCGGCCCCGCAGAGGCGACGGTCGAATTTGATTTCGGGTCGCCGTAAGGGGTGGCGCTCAGGTCGGGCCTGGAGAGCATCGGGTCGAGGTCTATCGTCACCGGCGTCGGCAGGCTCGGGTTCTTTACGGCCGGCGGGTACGGGTTCGGCGGCACGATGACCGGCGCGAGCTGCGCCGTCGGCAGCTTGCCGTGCGAAGGCGGCAGTTGTTCCTTGAGTCCGCCGCCACCGCCGCCCCGCGGCCGTTCGTACTCCGGCTTCGAGCCGCCGCCCCGGCCCTCGTTCATCCCGGCCGGGCCTTCGTCCGGGTCGGGCTGCTCGCGCGGGATGCCGGTCGCGGGAACCATCCCGACCAGCTCCAAGTCTGCGTGCGGGTTCCTCGGTGCCATCTCGCACGGCCGGCTGAAGAGGCCGAGGACGGAGCAGCGGTTCTCGACGGCGAAGATCGCCCCGACGAGGACGGTGACGCAGAAGAGGGACGCGAAGGTCCCGAGCGCCACGTCGCGCTGCGAGAAGAACCTGTAGGCCAGCCGCGAGTAGGCGGCCGCCGAGCGGCGCGTGAACCCGAAGGGGTCACGCCTGAACTCGGGCCAGTTGAGGCGCGACTCGCGCGCCGCCTCGCGAAGCTCCTGCGCGAGCCGGCGCGGCAAGCCTTCGTCTTCGATGAACGTCAGGCGGTACTCGAACGCCGGGAGGCCGAAGGCCGCCGCGCCCTGCCGCCAGATGTCGGGCCGGATTTCCTGTGCCATGCGTTCACGCAACCTTTCTCCGTAGCCGGGCCAGAACTCTCCGCCGGGGAGCAACTCTTCGGACGCCGTGTCGAACGCGCTGAGGGTGGCCGCGAGCACGCGGTGCTCGCCCGCGCACTCGGCGCAGCGGCCAAGCTCCGCGAGCAGGGCGGCCTCATGCCCGCCGCCAAGCTCCCCGAAGAGCATGTCCGCCAGCCTCGCCCGTGTCGTCTCGCAGTCGTGCATCTCGGAATTCTCTTCCCCCTTCAGTCGCCCGCGGGCAGGGAGACGCAGTCGGCCTCGGCCCCGACGCCGAGCGCCGCGCGCAGCTTCAGGAGCGAGCGGAACAGCGACTTTTTGACCGCGCCCGTCGAGCACCCGAAGGAGTCCGCGATCTCCCTGTAGGTCATCCCCTCGCGGTGCTTGAGCAGGAACATCAGGCGCTGCTGCGGGGTCAGCTCGCCGAGCGCCGCCAGCACGCGCCCGACTAGGAGCCGCCGGTGGAAGCCGTCCTCGGCGGCGTCGTGCGTGAGGCGCGAGCCCTCGGCCAGCCCTTCGAGGCCGTCGAACCTGACGGAAGTCTTTTCGCTGTCGTGCGTCATCGTCAGCGCCCGCCGGTGGTTGAGGAACGTGTTGACCGTGATCCGCCGCAGCCAGGTGTAGAAGCCGGACTCGCGGCGGAAGCTGCCGAGCGACCTGAAGGCTTTGAGCCAGACCTCCTGCGAGAGGTCTTCGGCGTCCGCGGGGCTGCGGCAGAAGTGGAGCGCGAGCGAGTAGACGCGCCGCTCGTACCCCTCGGCCAGCCGGCAGAAGGCTTCGAGGTCGCCCGCCTGCGCGCGCCGGATCAGTTCGTCTTCGGTGGTCAAACTCAAGCTTCCCTTCGCGCTGGGGTCGCCACAATAGACACGGCGGGGCGCGGATGGTTGGCCGGGCCGCGGGAAGATTTTGTCGTCTGATGAGGGGCCGGCGGGAAAGAGTTGGACGGGCGCGGCGGCGGGCGCGCGGTTCGCGCCTCGCGCTTTATTCATTGACTAAACGGGGCGGGAGGCATATCGTGCCGGCAACGTACTCCGGGTGTGTCGCGGGATCAGGCGTCTTCGCTGACCGAAAGCCTCACCTGATCCTACCCAGACGGCCGTCCTCGCCGCCGCACTCGAAACGACAACGCGAACGTAACGGCCGGCGCACGTCGCCTCTCTGTCGGGGTGCTCCCGCCGCAAAGGAGAAGGACGATGAAGAACTCCCGAACCTCACGGCGTAAATTCGTCAAAAGCGTCGGCCTCGCCGGCGGGCTCTTGCTGCTCCAGCCTTCGGCCTACGCCCAGGCCGTCCAGGTGTTCGGCCGCGCCTGCGCCAAATTCACGCGCAAGAACATCAACAGCCTCACCGCCACCCAGCTGACGGCCTTGAAAAACGGCGTCGCGGTGATGAAAGGTCGGCTGCCGTCGAACCCGACGAGCTGGGTCTACCAGGCCAACATGCACGGCACCTTCGACACGCCGGCGCAGCCGGCTTGGAGCACCTGCCAACACTTCACCCTGTTCTTCCTGTCCTGGCACCGGATGTACCTCTACTTCTTCGAGCGCATCCTCCGGGCCGCTTCCGGCAGCGCCACTTTCGCCCTGCCCTACTGGAACTACTTCGACGCGGCGTCGCGGCAGATACCAGCCGCCTACCGCGTCCCGAACGACGCCACGAACCCGCTGTACGAGAGTAACCGCGACTCGACCATGAACAGCGGTGGCTCTTTGCCGGCCTCCGCCGTGAGCCACACGAGCGCGTTCGCCTACGTGCCTTTCAACAGTTTCAGCTCCAGTCTGGAGGGGACGCCGCACGGCGACGTTCACGTGACGGTAGGCGGGGGCATGGGCTCGTTCGAGTTCGCCGCGCGCGACCCGGTCTTCTGGCTCCACCACTGCAACATAGACCGCCTCTGGAACCGCTGGATCGCGCGGGGCGGCGGGCGCACCAACCCCGTCGGCGACCCCAACTGGATGAACACGCAGTTCACCTTCTTCGACGAGACCGGGACGCAGGTGCAGATGTCGGGCAGCCAGGTGTTGCAGACCGCGGCGCAGTTGAAGTACTGCTACGACGAAGAGCGCAACTGGATCGAGGACCGCACCGAGCGCAAGGCGTTCGTGGCCCGGCAATGGCTGCGCGACGTCCTGGTCGCGAGCGAGAAGTTGGAACTCACGGCGAAGACGGCCCGCATCGTGTTGAACCTGGACGACAAGGCCAAGTCGGAAATCTCCGGCGCGGTGGCCCGGTCGGCCGACGACGACGCGGCGCCGCAACTGTTCCTCGATTTCGAGGGCGCGGAGGGTCAACCGCCGGAGGGTTATTACGAGGTCTACATCAACCTCCCGGAGAACATCCAAGACCCTGAATACCAAAGCCCCTTCTACGCCGGTAACCTCAGCTTCTTCGGCCTCGGCTCGCCCCAGGCGGGCCACAGGCACGAGAAGCCGCGGTTCAGGCTGCCCGTCACCAACTTTCTGCGCCGGGAGTCGGCACGCGGCATTTTGAGAGGCAACAAGCTCACGCTGACGCTCGTCGGCCGCGGGCCTATTTCGCCCGAGGGCCGGCAACTGCCTTTAAGCCCCGACTCCCGTGTGCAACTCGAACGCGTGACGCTCTCGATTGAAAGGCCAAGCCGGTAGGAAGCAGACTTTATCGCGGCCTACATTCGGGTGCGACCTCCCCGACGTAAAGGCGCGGCCCGCCCCTTAAATTCAAACCGCTACTGGCGCGCCCTTTCAGTCACCGCAGCGCTTACCTGCCCCGCCCCGCCTGCTCCGGCTCGGCGCCGAGCTTCGACGTGATGGCCGTCAGCAGGCGCGGGAAGGTGCCGAGCGGGGTGCGGCTCTCGACGTAGAAGCCGTCGGGTTGCGCGACGCCGTAGGCGAAGCTCGGCCGCAGGGCGGCGCGCTGCCCCTCGGTCTTGAACTCCTGCTCGCCGGACTTCAGCATCCGGCCGAGGCGGTTCAGGTAGTCCGCGTTAGTGTTGAAGTAGACGAACTGCGGCTGGCCCGCGGCGACGGCGCTCGCCTCGCGGTAGGCCGCGGCCGCGCGCAGGCTCGGGCCGCCCTGCGCCGTCTCGATGACGCGCTCGACGCCGCCCGCCTCCTCGCTCATCACGAAGTTGCCGCCGACGAAGGCGTACTCGGTCGAGCGCCCCCGCCCGTCCGTCAGGCTGCTGACGGTCACGCCGCGGTGCTCGCGCGAGCCGACCGCGCGCTTCGTGTGCGCGGCGAACTTCTCCAGCGCCGCGGCGAAAGCCCGCTCGTCGCGCACGGCGAGGATGAGGACGCCCGCCCGCCCGCCGCCCGCCGGCAACTGCGCGAAGCAGACCTCGCCGCCGAGCGACCCGACGATGTCTTCGCGCAGGCTCACGCCCGTCTTCGCGGCGAACTCCGCGAGCATGTCGTGGCCCTGCTTGCCGGCCTGCGCGGCGGCCTGGCTGACGAGCGCCAGAACCTCCTCGAAGGTCTGCGGCGCGTTGGCGATGGAGGCGTCAAAAACCTGGACGGCGTCTTCGGGGACGAGCGCGAGCAGCGCCTGCGGCGTCGGCGGGTTCGACGCGACCGTGCCGAGCAGGCCCCGCCGCTCCGGCGCGACGACGACGAAGCGCTCGGCCACGCGGCCGTCCTCGAACCCGCTCGTGAAGGCGACCGACTGCACGCCGTCGGCGCCCGCCCCGCGGAAGAGCTGGCGGAAGGCTTCGAGGCCGTGGCGCGGCTCGGCCGCGGCCGCCGGCGCCGAGTCCGCCAGCCGCGCGAGGGCCGCGCCGTCGAGGTAGCCGAACATGCCGTCGCTGTACTTCGCGCGGGCGCGGGCCTGCGCGAACGTCTCGTTGGTTTCGAGCGAGGGCGACTTGCCGGCGCGCACGTCGAGCACGCCGCGCAGGGCGTCGGCCGAGTTCGAGAGGAAGAGGGTGTCGCCGTCCTTGGCGTAGGAGAAGCCCTTGCCCCCGGCCGGGGTGACGGTGTTGACGGTCACGTCGCCGTGCTGCTCGGTCTTCGTCGTCACGCCCTCGGCGCTGGCCTCGCGGAGGGTGCGCAGGACGCGGTTCTCGAAGGTGCGGCGCGCGCCGCCGCCGTTGAACTCGGCGACGACGACGAACCGCGGCCCGTCCGCGCCGGCCCCGACCAGCGCCAGCGCGTAGCTCGCGTCGAGCGCGCCGGCGTGGTTGGCCGCCATCATGAAGAGCGAGCTGGCCGCCTGGTTCTCTTTGCTGAACTCGCGCCACGCCTCCGACTCGATGACGCGCACGGCCTGAGCGCGCAGGTCGTTGACCTCGACGAACCCGACCGTGTCGGCCGGCAGGAACCGTTCGAGCCGCGGGCTCTCGGCCCGCGACGGCCGCGCGAGCTGCAGCGCCGCCAGCCCCAGCACCAGCGCCGCCGCCGCGGCCCCGAAAACGTAAGGCTTACGCTTCAGTCTGTTCACAACGCACCTCCGATATGATTCCATAGTTCCAGGTTCCAAGTTCAAAGTTTCAAGTTGAAAACAGGGATCGGTTTCCCACTTGAAACTTTGAACTTGGAACCTGGAACTTCATTTCATTTCCTTCCGCGCGAAGACGTACTGCGACGCGAGGTAGAGGGCCGCCGAGACCGAGAGCATGACGGCGATCGGCACGGGGTCGAGGCGGCTGTAGAATTCGAGGTTGACGCCGTCGCCGGTCGGGTTGCGCGCGGCGCGGCTGATGACCCACTCGAAGAGGTTCCCGCCGAAGTAGTAGAACATCCCCATGAGCGAGACGGCCCCGGCGATGACCGCGATCCACCACTTCTCGAAGAGCACCGAGAAGAGGAAGGTCGCCGAGTAGACCATCAGCCCGATGACCATCGTCCACAGCGTCCCGCGCAGGCCGTTGGAGATGACCGCCGCGTACGCCTCCCAGGAGCCTTCGAGCGTCACGTTGGCCGCGGCCGCGGCCGCCACCAGGTAGGTCAGCGTCACCGTCGTCAGTATCGAAAGCCCGACGCAGGTCATCGTCTGCGCCGCGCCGACCGCGTACTTCAGGAGCAGCAGGTGGCCGCGCCGGACGGGCCGCTCGAAGAGGAAGAAGATGCTGCGGTTGTCCAGCTCGGCCCCGACCGAGCCGACCGCGAAGAAGGCGAGCAGGAAGAGGCCCGCCGTGATCAGAAAGCCCGACTGGAAGACGAGCGCCGCTTCGAGGACGTAGGTGGCGATGGCGTCGCTCATCGCGTAGAGGTCGAAGCGGGCGCTCTCCCTGAGCGCGAAGACCAGCCCGGCGATGAAGAGCGGGAGGTGGAAGGCGAGGGCGAAGGCCAGCCACTTCCAGCGCGTCTCGCGCCACTCCTTCCAGAGCAGTGCTTTCAGCATCTCGCGGGTCACGCGTTGGCCCTCCTCTCGCGCTCGGCGCGCACCGTGTTGACGAAGATGTCTTCGAGCGAGATCGGCAAGACCTCCGGGTTCGAGACGCCGCGCGCGCCCAGCTCGCCCATCACCTCCGCGCCGAAGCCCTTCACGGTCAAGACCTGCTCGTGCCGCCCGTTCTCGACCATCAGGAGGCCGGGCACGCCCGAAAGCTCGGGCCGCGTCCCGTTCGTCGCGTAGCGGACGCGCTTGTAGGTGGCCTTGATGTCGTCGAGCGACGAGGTCAGGAGCAGCTCGCCGTCGTTGATGATCCCGACGTAGTCGGCGACGCGCTCGACCTCGTCCACGATGTGCGAGGAGAAGAGGACGGTCTTGCCCTCGTCGGCGATCTCCGAGACGATGTTCTCGATGAAGTCGCGGCGGACGATGGGGTCGAGCCCCGAGGTCGGTTCGTCCAAGATGATGAGTTCGGGGTTGAACGAGAGCGCGAGCATCAGGCAGAGGCGGGCGCGGTTGCCGCGCGAGAGCTGCCTGACCTTCTTGTCGGGCGGCAGGCTGAAGCGGCGCAGCAGGTCTGCGGCCTTCCGGTCGTCCCAGTTGTCGTGGAAGGCGCGCGTGAACCGCACGCTCTCGGCGACCGTCATCCACTCGTAGAGGTATCGGTTCTCGGAGACGTAGGCGACCCGGCGGCGGATCTCGATCAAATCCTTTTCGAGCGTCCGGCCCAGCACGCCGACGCGCCCCGCGGTGGGGCGGAGGTGGCCGACGATCATCTTGATGACCGTGGACTTCCCCGCCCCGTTGACGCCCAGGAGGCCGAAGACCGTCCCCCTCGTCACCTTCAGGTCAACATTCCGCACGGCCTCGAACTTGCCGAAGGTGCGGCCGAGCCCCTCAGTCTCGATGGCGTAGTCGCCCGTTATAAAATCGCCCCTCACGTCTATCGCCTTCTCTCCGAAATTTTCGGCCGGCCCCGTCTAGCGCCCGACGGTCTCGGCCTGCCGGGCCTGCATGATCCGTTCGAGCACCCGCTCGAACGTCTCGCGCAGCTCCTTCTCCCCGAGGCCGAGGTTGACGCCCTCGACCAGGGCCTTCTCGATCAATTCGCCCAAGACCTTCCGCCGCTCGTTCTTCGACATCTCGACGCCCTGCGCCGAGACGAAGGTGCCGGCGCCCTGCCGCTTGTAGATGACGCCGTCGTATTCGAGGTCGAGGTAGGCGCGCGCCACCGTGTTCGGGTTGACCGCCAGCTCCAGCGCCAACTGGCGGACGGACGGCAAAGGCTCCTCCGGCAGCAGCCGCCCCATGGCGATGCCGGTCTTAATCTGGTTGACGATCTGTAGGTAGATCGGCAACCCGCTCGCCGGGTCAATCGAGATGAACACGGCCCCTCCGCGCCGACGTACTGTATTAATCAACTAATACAGTACTCGCAAGTACGCGCCCGGTCAACGGAGGGTTTCAAAAAAATAGAAGGTCAGAAGCCCGACCGTCAGGGAGGGCGTCTCAAG
>DASZKF010000363.1:0-3825 GCA_035947355.1 Pyrinomonadaceae bacterium
CCGCCCCCGTGCTGGCGAATTATTTGGCGTCCGAGGTCGTCGGGCTGCTGCGCTGGTGGCTCGACCACGACACGCCCCACACGCCGGAGCGCATGGACGAAATCTTCCACGCCCTCGTCGCCCGAGGCTTCCGCGCCGCGCTCGCCGGCCGGCCCGAGCAGGTCGTGGGCCGTCGGGTGGAAGACCATCGTGACGAACATCCCCAGCGCCCCGGCGATGAGCGCGACCCCGTGGACTGACGAACGCTCCATGCGGCAACAACTCCTTTCCCGGATCGGCCTGCGGAGTCTATTGGAATGGGTGTAAGCTGTCAGCAGATAATGCGCGCGGCGTTGTCCGATACGGGACGGGCGGGCCGCCTTTGTACGGAAAAAGGAGCACGGCCGTGGGTCGGAAGAAAGTTGACCGGAGGGTCTCGCGCACGCGCCGCTCGCTGAGCGAGGCGCTCGTCGGGCTGATCCTGGAGAAGCGCTTCGACGCGATCACGGTGCAGGAGGTGATAGACCGCGCGGACGTGGGCCGCTCGACCTTCTACGCGCACTTCCGCGGCAAGGAAGACCTCTTCCTGAGCGACTGGAAGCGTCTCCTCGACGGCTTCGTCGCGCAGGTCGAGTGGGCGCGCGCGGGCGCGGGGCGGTTCGTGCCCGTGCGGGGGCTGTTCGCCCACGCCGGCGAGTTCCGACGCTTCTACAAGGCGCTCGTGAGGTCGCGCAAGACCGACTGGCTCTTCGAGACCGGGCGCGCCCACCTGACCGAGAGCATCGAAAGCTCGCTCACCGGCTGGCTGTCGGGCAAGCCGGCCCCCTCGGTGCCCGCCCCCGTGCTGGCGAATTATTTGGCGTCCGAGGTCGTCGGGCTGCTGCGCTGGTGGCTCGACCACGACACGCCCCACACGCCGGAGCGCATGGACGAAATCTTCCACGCCCTCGTCGCCCCAGGCTTCCGCGCCGCGCTCGGCGAGGCGGTCAAGAATTGAATTAAGAATTAAGAATTAAGAATGGCGTGGCTGGGAGTCTTGACTGCTGCTTCCGCCAGCACGCCATTCTTAATTCTTAATTGGCTTTGAGCGGGCTGACAGTTCCGGGCGACGAATTTCGCGTTAAAGGCAAGGAGTTCTTTTAACCCGAAACTCGGGACTGTGAGGCGGTTATGAGCATCATTCTGGCAGGGGTGAGCCACAAGACGGCCCCGGTGGAGCTGCGCGAGCGGCTGGCGTTCGGGCGGGAGCAGAGCGCGGAGCGGGTGCGCGCGCTCGTGGACGGGCGGGTGGTGCGCGAGGCGCTCGTCGTCTCGACCTGCAACCGCGTCGAGGTCGTCGCCGTGCTCGACCCGCGCCGCCGCGCCGAAGGCGTCGAGAGGGTCACAGGCTTCCTGACTGACGGCTCCGGCTCCGCGGACTTCTCCCGGTGCCTTTATACGCGCGAGGACATGGAAGCGGTCCGGCACCTCTTCCGCGTCGCCTCGTCTCTTGATTCGATGGTCGTCGGCGAGCCGCAGATTCTCGGGCAGGTGCGGCAGGCTTACGCGCAGGCGGTCGAGGCCGGGACGGCCGGCCGCGTGCTGCACCGGCTGATGCACCGGGCCTTCCACACCGCCAAGCGGGTGCGCAGCGAGACGGGCGTCGCCTCTTCGGCCGTCTCGGTCGCCTCCGCGGCGGTCGAGCTGGGGCGCAAAATCCTCGGGTCGCTCGAAGGGCGGACGGTGCTCTTAGTCGGCGCGGGCGAGACGGCCGAGCTGGCCGCGCGCCACCTCGCCGGCGCGGGCGCGTCGCGCGTCCTCGTCGCCAACCGCACCTACGGGACGGCCGTGCGCCTCGCCGCCGAGATCGGCGGGCGGGCCGTGCCCTTCGAGCGGCTCGGCGAGGCGCTGGCCGAGGCCGACGCCTGCGTCGTCTCGACGGCCGCGCCCGGCTACGTCGTCACGGCCGAGATGGCGCGCGGGGCGCAGGCGGCGCGCCGCAACCGCCCGACCTTCTTCATAGACATCAGCGTCCCGCGCAACGTTGACCCGCGAGTCGGGGAGGTCCCGAACCTCTTCGTCTTCGACGTGGACGACCTGGAGGCGGTCGTCGCCTCGAACATCCGCGAGCGGGAGCGCGAGACCGAGCGCGCCGAGCTGATCGTCGAGTGTGAGGCCCGGCAGTTCGAGGAGGTCTTGCGCGGCCTCGACCTCGGCCCGCAGATCGGCGCGTTCCGCGAGGAGTTGCAGGCCGTGGCCCGCGCCGAATTCGAGCGCCAGCGCCGCCGCCTCCGACTGACGCCCGAGCAGGAGCGGGCCGTCGAGGCGCTCCTCGTCTCGACCGCCAACAAGATCGCGCACCCGGCCATCGAGGTCATGCGCCGCTCGGCCGCGGCCGCCGAAGCGCGCCAGTCGCGCCCCGAACCTGAGTCGGGTCTGAAACTGGCGGTCGCGCCCGTGCTCGCCGCGGCATGAAAGACAAGTTTCGAGTTGCGGGTTTCGAGTTCCGAGTTTGTTCAGCGTGAGTTGGAAGGCGCCGGCGTGCGCCGCCCGAGGCGCGCGTCACCCCTCCTGCAATCGTCTGGCGGCGATGCGGCGGAGCTTCTCGTCGGGGGTGGCCTTCGGCTCGTTGTAGCCGCGGTCGCCGTAGGGGTTGAGGCGCTCCAGCCAGAGGTCTTCGAGAGTCTTCAGCTCGGCGCGCGGGTCCGTGCCTTCGCGGGGGACGAGCCGGTCGAGGACTTCGAAGGCGAACGCTTCGCCGCCGAACTCGTCCCACTCGGATTGGAGGGCGCGGTTCATGTGGCCGCCCGCCGCCAGCTCGAAGCGGTGCCGGTTCATGAGGCCGGGCAGGTCGAGCGCCGAGACGACGAGCACCTTCCCGTTCGCCGTGTTCCGAATCTGGAACACGCCCGCCTCGCGCCGCCCGCGCTTGTATTCGTCCTTCAGCCTCTTCCTGTCTTCCTTCAAGGCTCCACCTCCGGGGCAGCTTACCGCCCCCGCGCGCCCGCCTTCGACTCGGCCGGCAGGCTGCCGGGCAGATCAAGCTCGTCGTCTGCGAGCACGTCTATCGAAATCCCGGCTAAACGGGCGTAACGTAATAGCACCAACAGGCTCGGCTCCCTCTCGCCCAGTTGGGGGAGAGGTACGTTAGAGGTGGCGCATCTCTCAGCACGCCCGCCCGTGGGACGGGGGGCGGGCGGTGCCGCGGGGCCGCGCGTGGCGCGGGGGGCGCGGGTGCGGCCCCGGCGTTTTGCAATTGACCGCGGCCTCGGAAAAAGAGCCGCGGGCGGGTTTGAACTTAACTAAAGTTCAACCCGCCCGCGGCTCTTTCCCTGGCTCGAAGCTTACCGGAGGCCCTGGGCGGAGATTTTTGGGTAAATCCGCCTCAGCCGCGCGCCGAAGAGAGTGCCGAGGAGAAGCCGACGCCTTTGAGCAGGTCGGCGTAGTTGCGCCGGAACTCGTCGGCCCGCCGCCACGCGATCACCGGCCCGATCCCGGACAGCAGCACCAGGATCAGCGCCAGCGGCACCTTCTTCCCGCTGATCTCCGAGGCGATCACCGGGAGCGAGGCGTCGGTCGGGCCGCCGTGGTTCGACCGGTACACGGTGCCGCTCGCGCTCGTGCTGGTGCTGACCGCCTGCGGCCCCGCCGGGGCCGATGCGGGTGCCCCCGCGCCCGCAGCCCCGGACCCGGTGCGGGCGCCCTCGGCCGAGCTAGTGCTGCGTTCCTCAATGTGAGGTTGAATTAGACGTCCCGGGCTTGTCGCCGTGGTGGTGATCGACCATGCCGAAGCTGTTGTTCGCCCGCCCGCGCTCCGGCCAGCTTGCGGATCTTGCGCTCCTCGACCGCATCCACCGGCGGGCGGGC
>DASZKF010000364.1:0-5189 GCA_035947355.1 Pyrinomonadaceae bacterium
AGTGGTTGAAACAACCACTCACCCCCGCGACTCAGCATTCCGCATTCCGCAATCGTCTTGCCCTCGGCCCGGTGGGGAAATCCGAAGTTACTTGATGTTGATGGCGACGGTCTTCACCGCGCCGCCGGTCTTCGACAGCTCGCGGCGCAGCTCGCGCTCGCGCCTCGACTCGGGCAGTTCGCGCCCGCCGGCCGCGCCGCCCGCCCAGGCGCCCGCCAGGAAGTACTGGTCGCCGTACTGGCGGAAGGTCAGCTTCGTCTGCCGCGACGCGCCCGCCGCCGCGCCCGTCAGCACGACCGCCGACTCGCCCCCGTCCTCGCTCCTGATGAAGAGCGCCGCCGAGTCGGGCCTGACGCGCCGGAGGGTGTAGCGGCCCGCCGGGAGCTGCCGTTCGCCGGCCGTGAACGTGAACGGCACGTCTATGACGACGTGGTCGGCCGTCTGCGCCGAGGCGAGCTGTGAAGCCCCGATGATGATGCCCGTGATGAAGAGTGCCAGCGCCCTGGTGATTTGCTTTTTCATGTCTGCTCCTTTTAGTCTCAATGGCCGGCGGTCGGGATTGCCGCGACCGCCCGCCGAACGTCCGAACCCGTGATGCGTATAAAGAGCGTCACCGCCTTGCTGGGGGGCTGAACGAGCGGGGCCGCGGCGGGGATTTTCAAAAAGTCCCCAAAGGCGGCCAAAATAGTTTTCAAAGAGTTCTCAAAGAACTTTCAAAAGGCACTTATGGGCAGTCGAGCCAGCCACTTATACGAGTTCGGCGCGTTCGCGCTGGACGCCTCCGAGCGCACCCTGCGCAGCGGCGAGGCGTTCGTCCGCCTGACCCCGAAGGAGATGGAGCTGCTCGTCGCCCTCGTGCGCAGCGGCGGCCGCGTGGTGCCGAAGGAGGAGCTGCTCAAGGAGGTCTGGCCCGACACCTTCGTCGAGGAGGCGACGCTCGCGCAGAACGTCTTCACGCTGCGCAAGGCGCTCGGCCGCGTGGACGCCGGCCGGCAGTACATCGAGACCGTCCCGCGCCGCGGCTACCGCTTCGTCCCCAAAGTGCGCGAGCGGGTTGTCGAGGCGGGGGCGGCGGAAGAGGTGAGCGGGGCCGGGGTGGCGGCGGCCGAAGAGTTCGCGCGGCCCGGCGAGATAAAATCCAACGGCGCGCCCGCGCGCGTGGCAGTCGGGACGGCGGAAGCGCCCGCCCCGGCCGCGCACGGGCCGGCCGGCGCGCCCTCCGCTAACGGCGGGGCGGCCGACCCTGCCCGCGCGACCCCAGGGGCCAAGGCGGACGGCTCGGCGCTCCCGTCGCCCGCGCGTCCGGGCCACCCCGTAAGGGCCGCCGTCCTCATCTCGCTCGCGGCCGTCTTAGGCTTCGGCGGCCTCGTCTACGCCGTCTACAGATTCTCTCTGCGCCCGCACCTCGCGCCGCGCGAGGCGGCCCCCTTCGAGTCCATGCGGCTCACGCGGCTGCCCGTGCCCGGCACGGTGACGGAGGCGGCCGTCTCGCCCGACGGCAAGGTGCTCGCCTACATCACGAACGAGCCGGCGGGCCAGGGCATCTGGGTCAGGCAGGTCGCGGCGGCCAGCAACAGCCAGCAGATCGTCCCGCCGGCCGAGGGCCTCTTCTACGGCGCGCTCACCTTTTCGCCCGACGGCCAGCACGTCTACTTCGGCGCGATCCGGCCGGAGTCGCCCTCCGCCGCGCTCCGGCAGGTGCCCGTCCTCGGCGGCCCCCGCCGCAAGGTCCTCGAAGAGATCAACAGCCACATCAGCTTCTCGCCCGACGGCCAGCGGTTCGCCTTCGTCCGCGGCGTCGTCGAGGAGGGGCGGGCGCTCTACGTCGCCGACGCCGACGGCCGCAACGTCCGGCAGGTGGCGGCGAGCGCGCCGGCGCGCGTCCTCGTCCTCCCCGCCTGGTCGCCCGACGGCCGCACCATCGCCTGCGTCTACTCGCTGACCGAGGAGAACGCGAGCGGGCGGCCGCACATGGGCGTCGCCGCCTTCAACGTCGCCGACGGGGCCGAGACGCTGCAACTCCCCGGCCTCTGGTTCGGCATCAACCAGTTGGCCTGGCTGCCGGACGGCGGCGGCCTCCTGATGAGCGCCTCCGAGCGCGAGCTGAGCCCGCCCCAAATCTGGCGGCTCTCCTACCCGCAGGGCGAGGTGCGCCGCGTCACCAACGACCTCAACTCTTACCAGAGCCTGAGCCTGACGGCCGACGCCGCCACCCTCGTCACCGTGCAGACCGACCGCGTCCCGAACATCTGGGTCGCGCCCGCCTCGGCCCCTTCGCGCGCGCGCCAAATAACGTCCGGCATGGGCAAGTTCGACGGCTACTACGGCGTCACCTGGGCGCCCGACGGCCGCCTCGTCTACTCTTCCATCGCCTCTGGGAGCTGGGACATCTGGGTGATGAACGCCGACGGCACGGGCGCGCGCCAGCTCACCGTCGGCGCGCGCTCGAACTACGGCCCGTCGGTCTCGCCCGACGGCCGCCACATCGTCTTCCTCTCGAACCGCGCCGGCGGCCCCTTCAACATCTGGCGGATGGACATTGACGGGTCGAACCCGAAGCAGTTGACCTTCGGGCGCGGCGAGAACTTCCCGCACGTGACGGCCGACGGCCGGTGGGTCGTCTACGCCACGTTCGGCCTCGGCGAGCGCGACCTCATCTGGAAGGTGCCCGGCGACGGCGGCGAGCCGGTGGCTATCACCGACCGGCCGTCCTCCTGGCCGCACGTCTCGCCCGACGGCAAGTGGGTCGTCTGCGTCTACATGCAGCGGCAGGCCGAGCCGGTCAAGCTGGCGGTCGTTCCGATTGACGGCGGCGAGCCCGTCAAGCTCTTCGACACCAGCCCGACCTTCCGCATGAACACCGTCTGGCTGCCCGACAACCGCGGCATCGCCTACCTCGACGCGCGCGACGGCACGTCCAACATCTGGATGCAGCCGCTCGCCGGCGGCCAGCCCGTCCGGCTCACCGACTTCACCTCGGACGGCGTCACCGCCTACGACTTCTCCCGCGACGGCAAACAACTCGTCGTCACCCGCACCGCCGAGACCACCGGCATCGTGCTGATCCAGGACTTCAAGTAAGAGCCGTCAAAAGCCGTGAATCGGGAAGAGAAGTTATCAGTCGTCAGTCGTCAGTTCTGGTCTTTACTGACAACTGATAACTGATAACTGACAACTACGATTTACGGCTTTTACTTTGGCGCGCGAGCGCGACGGTGTGTGCGGCGACGGCGGTGATGATGATGGCGCCGCCGAGGGCGGCCCAGGCCGAGGGGCGCTCGCCGAGGAAGAGGTAGACCCAGACGGGGTTCGAGAGCGGCTCGACGTAGCCGACCAGCCCGGCGTCGAGCGAGCGCACGCCGCCCTCTATGCCGCGCGTAAACAGCGTGTAGGCCAGCCCGATCTGGACGACGCCGAGGAAGAGGATGACGCCGAGGTCGGCCGCCGTCACCTTTTCGACGCCCCTGAAGAAGGAGGGCGCGCAGGCGGCGGCGAGCAGGAGGTTGCCGTAGATGATCGAGGAGGCGCGGTTGACGCGGCCGGCGCGCGGCAGCCGGATGAGCAGCATGAAGACCGCGAAGCAGACGCCGGAGAGGAGCGCCAGGAGGTTGCCGGCCATCTCCTCGGGCCGCAGCCGCCCGACGAAGAAGAGCGCGATGCCGGCGGCGCAGGCCGCGACGACGAGGAAGTCCGCGCGCCGGTACTTCTCCTTGAAGACGAGCGGCTCGAAGACGAGGACGTAGACGGGCGCGGTGTACTGGAGGAAGATGGCGTTGGCCGCGGTCGTCAGCTTCGTCGCCATCACGAAGAGCAGGAGCAGCGCGGCGTAGAGCGCCGCCGCGACGAGCGTCACCGAGTTGACGCGGAAGCCGGCCCGCCGCGTGAAGTAGCCGACGGTCAGCGCGGCGAGCAGCGAGCGCCCGAACGACAGCTCGTAGGCCGAAAGCTCCGTGGCCTTGATGAACAGCCCGCCCGTGCTCCACAGCAGCGCCGCCGCCAGCACGAAGAGGATCGGCGGCACCCTCGCCGCGCCCCCGCGCCCCGCCCCGGCCGTCGAAGTTTCTCTCATCAGGCCGGCCCATTTAAGCACCAACGCGGCGGGAATAAAAGAGTAGCCAGTAGACAGTAGTCAGTAGACAGTAGGCCCCGCACTGCGCCCGCGGACGCCGAGGTCCGGACGAATCAACTGCGAATGTATTTCTACTGTCTACTGACTACTGTCTACTGTCTACTGTCTACTGTCTACTCCTGTTGAATCTCTCTCCGAAATTGGGGTAAAGTTACCGTCAGACGTGACGTACATCGCTATTTAAGCCCAACACATCTAAACTCACGGCGCGGCTTTCGGCCGCGTCAGAAAAGGGTTTTCCCTTTCGGGAGAGGATTTCAATGAACGACTACCAGTCTCAGAATCAGCGTTACGGACAACAGCCGGCGTGGGGCCGACCCGAGGGCGGGTGGGGCGGCCTGCGGCCCGTGACGGCCGCCGAGGTCAGCGTCTCGGAGCGCATGGCGTTTGTGCGCAAGGTCTACGCCCTCTTCTTCGCGGCGACGCTCTTCGCCGTCGGCGGCGCAGGGCTAGGGCTTTCGTCGCCGACGCTCCTGCGGTTCGCCTTCGAGCACCCGTTCATCATGCTCTTCCTGATGATCGGCGGCGTCTTCGGCGCGCAGGCCGTGCGCCACGTCCGAGGCGTCAACGTGGTCGCGCTCTTCGCCTTCACGACGCTGACGGGCGTCGTCATCTCGCCGCTGCTCTACGTGCTGGGGCGGACGAACCCCGGCTCGATACTCGCGGCGGGCGCGCTGACGGTCGCCATCTTCGGCGGACTCACCGCCTACGTCTTCGTCTCGAAGCGCGACTTCAGCTTCCTGCGCGGGATGGTGACGGTCGGCCTCATCGTCGTCGTGGCGGCGGCGCTCATCAACATGTTCGTCGTGTCGAGCGCCTTCGGCTTCGCCATCGCTGCCGCGTCACTCCTGCTCTTCTCGGGCTTCGTGCTCTACGACACGTCGAACATCATCCGCCACTACCCCGTCAACGAGTACATCGCCGGCGCGCTCTCGCTTTACCTCGATGCCTTCAACATCTTCCTCGCCCTGCTGCGGCTCCTGAACCCCGGCAGCCGGGATTAAGGCCAGCGCGCGGCCGGCGGGACAAGCGCAAAAGGCGGGACGCTCCAAGAGAGCGT
>DASZKF010000365.1:0-8743 GCA_035947355.1 Pyrinomonadaceae bacterium
GAGCGCCGCTCCGGCCTGTGTCATCCAAACCGCGGCGGCGCTCAAGGCTTTTAACGATTCACGATTTACGATTCACGACTCACGGCTTTTCTTTCACCCCGTCCGCTTCAGCTTCCCCGTCCGCTTCGCCCAGCGCTCGACGCGGGAGAAGACGTAGAGGCCGAGCGGGACGAGCACGACGCCCATCAGGACGAGCGTGGCGAGTTCGGGCAGCACGTCCGCGAGCGGCGCGCCCGCCACCATCTCCTCGCCGTCGCCGACGCCGATCAGCTTGCGGCAGGCCGAGAGCGCGTAGGTCGCCGGCGAGACGACCGAGAGCGGCCGGAGCCAAACGGGCAGCACCTCGACGGGGTAGTAGATGCCCGAGACGAGGAGGAGCAGCCCCTGGAAGATGTTGGTCGCCTCGGCCCCGCGCTCGGGCGAGAAGACGGGCAGCGTCGCCGCCATCAGCCCCAGCCCGACGAAGGCCACGCTGCTCACCAGCAGCACGACGACGACGCCCGCGAGGTTCGCCCGCGAGAGGTCTAAGTCAACGAAGGGCAGCAGGCCGATGACGATGACGGCCGAGCGCACGAGGCTGCTGAAGGTCGCGTAGAGGCTCACGCCCGCGAGGTGCACGAGGCGCGGCACCGGGGCCATGAAGGTGTACTCCAGCGTCCCCTCCCAGCGCTCGTAGGTGATCGAGTTGGCGATGTCGCTGAAGAGCATCGAGAGCATGCCCCACAGGAGCACGCCGACCAAAAGCGTCAGCGTCAGCCTCCGGTCGCCCACCGCCACCCCGATGAGGACGACCGTCGCCGAGTTCACTATCGAGTAGAAGGTGAAGACCACCACCCACGACATGTACCGCCGCGTCAGGTGGTAGTCACGGAACACGAATGCGTAAGTCTGCCTGAGTATCTGTTCCATCGCGGAAACCCCAAAAGAGAGTAGTCAGTAGTCAGTAGGCACTTTAACGGCCGCTGACGCCGACACGCGAACCGCTCACAAGCGAATGTATTTCTACTGTCTACTGACTACTGTCTACTGACTACTTCTTCCTCCTCTTCATCGTCCAACTTCTCGCCGGCGAGGGCGATGAAGGCGTCGTCGAGCGAGGGGGCGGCGGCGCGGCGCTTGAGTTCGTCGGCCGTGCCCTCGGCGATGAGCCGGCCGTGGGCGATGAAGCCGATGCGCGAGCAGAGCCGCTCGGTCTCGGCCATGTCGTGCGAGGTGAGCAGGATGGTCGTCCCCTCCTCGCGGCGTAAGTTTTCGAGGAAGGTCTGCACGTCGCGGCGGCTCTTCGGGTCGAGGCCCGTCGTCGGCTCGTCGAGGAGCAAAAGCGGCGGGTTGACCAGCAGCGCCCGCGTGATCGCCACCTTCTGCTGCATCCCGCGGCTCATCTCTTCGAGCGGGTCGGTGAACTTCTCGCCGTCGAGCCCGAGGGCTTCGAGAATCTCCATCGCGCGCCGCTCGGCCCCCGCCCGGTCGAGCCCGTAGAGGAAGGCCGCGTAGAGGAGGTTCTCGCGCGCCGAGAGCTTCTTGTAGAAGGCCGCGTCCACGCTCACGCGCCCGATCTTGCGGCGCACCAGGTGCTCCTCGCCGGGGACGCGGTGGCCGAGTAGGCGGACGAACCCCGCGTCGGGCGAGAGCAGCGTCGCCAGGACGCGGATGAGCGTGGACTTGCCCGACCCGTTCGGCCCGAGGAGGCCGTAGGTCTCGCCGAGTCTGACCTCGAAGGAGACGTCGCGCAGCGCGTGCGTCACCGAGCGGCGCGGCCGCAGGTAGCCCGTGCGCTTGCTGAAGGTTTTGTGGAGACGGCGGACTTCGATGCCCAGATTCGACATTGACCCACACACCTTACCGACCTTTTGCGTGGTCGGAGAGCCGCTTTCCAGGTTGGAAATGGAAAGAGAAGACGACGAAGGGATCGTCGGACGGCGGTGACTTAGGCGAGTCTGAAGAGAATCCTGAGCAACATGACTGTCCACCTCACTCTGGTGAGTGGGGCAAGGATAGACGAGGGAGAAGGCAAAAGGCAAGAGGCAAGAGGCAAAAAGCAAAAATGGAGGTCGGAAGCCACGGTGGCTTCTTCTTCCACTTTTGCCTCTTGCCTCTTGCCTTTAAGCTTTCGGCAGGCCCTTGCGCGCGACCGTTTCCATGACCTCGCAGAAGCGGTCGAGTTCGGCGAGCGTGGTGTAGACGCTGGGGGTGACGCGGACGCCCTTGAACTCTTCGTGGGCGATGGGCGTGGCGAAGATTCTGTGGCGGGCCATGAGGTGGTCGCAGACGGCGACGGGGTCTGTGCCTTCGACGTGGACGTTGGCGAGGGCGCAGGACTGCCGGTCGTCGAAGGAGGTGTTGAAGCGGACGCCGGGCAGGCCCTTCAACTGGTTCATCCAGTGGCGCGCGAGGAAGCGGAGACGCGCCTCCTTGCGCGCGGGGCCGACGCCCTGGTGGAAGAGCAGGGCCTCGCCGACGGCGAGCCGGGGCGCGGCCGAGCGGGTGCCCGTCTCCTCGAACTTGCGGATGTCGCCGTCCTGGGCACGCTCGGCGGCCATCAGCGGCCAGACCTTCGCGATCTTGTCGCGCCGCACGTAGAGCATCCCCGTCCCCTTCGGCGCGTGCAGCCACTTGTGCAGGGAAGTCCCGAAGTAGTCGCAAGCCAATTCGTCGCGCGTGAAGCGGAACTGCGCGAAGGAGTGCGCGCCGTCCACGACCGTCTCGGCGCCGCGCCTCCGGGCCAGCTCGCAGATGTCTCGGACGGGCGTGATCTGCCCCGTCAGATTAATCATGTGCGAGACGAGGACGAGGCGCGTGCGCGGCGTGAAGCCGCGCTCGAAGGCGGCCGTGATCTCCGAAGGGTCTTCCGGCGGGACGGGGATTTTGACCGTCTTGAGGCGGACGCCTTCGCGCCGCTCCCTCTGACGGAGCGTGGTGAGCATCCGCGGGTAGTCCTGCGTGGTGGTGAGGATTTCGTCGCCTGGGCGGAGGTCGAGGCCGAAGAGGAGGGCTTCGAGTGAGTCGGAGGCGTTGCGCGTGATGGCGACCTCCTCGCGGTCGCAGCCGAAGAGGTCGGCCAGCCCCGTCCGGATGGTCTCCGACTGCGGCTCCAGGATTTGCCACATCGTGTAGGCGGTGGCGTCCTCCTGCTGCCAGGCGTAGCGGACGAGCGCCTCGGTGACGAGGCGCGGCGAGGGCGAGACGCCGCCGTTGTTGAGGTTGACGATGCCGCGCGTGACCGAGAACGCCTGCTGAATCTCGAACCAGAAGTCCTCGTCGCGCGCCGCCTCCTCGGGCGAAAGCCTCGAGACGCGGCGCGCGGCCGCGTGCACGTCCCTGAGCAGCGAGGCGACCGTCGAGGACGAGAGCGCCGCCAGCCCCAGGCCCTTGCCGACCGACGAGAGGAAGCGGCGGCGGCCGGGCGCGCCGGGGTAACGCTCATTGCTTTTCGTCATGGCCTCAGCCCTCCGCGGCCGGGTGGCCGAACTTCAGTCGCGTGGCGCGAATCTTCGTCTCGACACGGAGGGCGCGGGGGTCACACGGAGGGCACGGAGAAATCAACTTCTTCTCTGTGAACTCTGTGGAGCCTCTGTGTCCTCTGTGTTAAATCGCCCGCCGCCCGACACTCAAGAAGAGTGTGCGGGGAGTCCTACGGCGCGACGGTGATCTCCTTGAAGCCCTCGGCCGGGAGGGGCGCGACGTGGCGGCCGGCCGAGGCGTCGTGCTTGAAGTCGAGGGGCCGCCCGTCGGCGCTCACGCCGCCGACGCGTTGGAATCCGAGGAGTTCGACGGCGGCGAGGGGTCGCGGGGCGTCGAAGTCGCCTTTGCGTTCGACTCGAATCCGCCCGCCGGACGACGCGACGGAGGTCATGCGGTAAGCGCCCCGCAGGTGTCCGTAGCCCTCGCCCGCGTCCTCGTAGAAGCTGCCCGCGCCGTCCGCGCCGCCGACAAAGACGAGTGAGAGCGGCGCCACTCTCATCTCGCCCGTGTGCTGGACGACGGGCTGCGTGGGGATGACCGCGCCGGCGCGGGCGAAGAGCGGCAGGCGATTCAGAGGCGCTTCGACTTCGGCGTCCGCCCCGCCCTCGTAGCGCCGGCCCGTCCACCAGTCAACCCACGCCGCGCCGCGGGGGAAGTAGACGCGCCGCTTCGTGACGCCCTCGGTGACGACGGGCGCGACGAGCAGGTCGCGGCCGACGAGGTACTGATCCTCATTCAGGTAGGTGCGGTCGTCGTCCGGGTACTCGAACCAGAGCGGGCGCATGACGGGCGCGCCGGTCTCCGTATGCTCGCGGAATACGGAGTAGAGATACGGGAGCAGCCGGTAGCGCAGCTCTATCGAGGCGCGGTTGATGTCGGTGAACTCGGGGCCGAACGAGTAAGGCTCGTGCGGGTTCGAGGCGGCCTCGGAGTGCGAGCGGAGGAAGGGCGTGAGCGCGGCCGCCTGCGTCCAGCGCGCGTAGAGTTCCGGCGACGGGTTGCCGGAGAAGCCGCCCACGTCCGCGCCGACGAAGGGCACGCCCGAGACGCCGAGGTTCGTGAGCATCGGGATTGAAAGCCGGAGGTGATCCCAGCTCGCCACGTTGTCGCCCGTCCAGACGGCCGAAAACCTCTGGACGCCCGCGTAGCCGGCGCGCGTCAGGACGAACGGGCGCTCGTCGGGCCTGAGCCTCCGCAGGCCCTCGAAGGTCGAGCGCGCCATCTGCATGCCGTAGACGTTGTGGTAGCGGGCGTGCGTGCCGGGGTCGCCGTCGCCGGCGTGGCGCGCGTCGTAGGGGAACGTCTTCATCGGGTGGTGGTAGGTGTCCGGCTTCGGCGTCGTCTCGGAGAGGAAGATGCCCGGCTCGTTCATGTCGTTCCAGAAGCCGGCGATGCCCTCGTCCAAGTGTCCACGGTAATAAGAGGCGAACCACTCGCGGGCCGCCGGGGACGTGAAGTCGGGGAAGGCGCAGACGCCGGGCCAGACCGTCCCGCGCAGCTCCTCGCCCGCGGCCGTCTTGACGAAGTGGCCGCCGGCCTTGCCCTCCCGGTAGGCGCGGTAGTTCTCGTCCACCTTGATGCCGGGGTCTATGATGACGACGGTGCGGAAGCCTTCGGCGCGGAGGTCCGCGATCATCTTCGGCGGGTCGGGGAAGCGCGTCTTGTCCCAGGTGAAGACGCGGAAGCCGTCCATGTAGTCTATGTCGAGGTAGATGACGTCGGCCGGCGTGCGCGTCTCGCGGAAGCGGCGCGCGACCTCGCGCACGCGCGCCTCGGGGAAGTAAGACCAGCGCGACTGCTGGTTGCCGAGCGCCCAAAGGGGCGGCAGCGGCGTGCGCCCCGTCAGCCCCGTGTAGTCTCGCAGCACGCGCCGCGGCGCGCGCTCGCGCCCGCCCGTGAAGACGTAGTAGTTCAGCTCGCCGCCCTGCGCGCCGAAGGTGTAGCGGCCGGGCGCGGTCTTGCCCATGTCGAAGTAGGTGCGGTGCGTGTTGTCGAAGAAGAGGCCGTAAGCCGCGCCGCGGCCCTGCTCGCGGCGGAGCGCGATGAAGAAGCCGATGGACTGGTAGATGGGGTCGAGGCCACGCGGGTAGCCGTAGGTGTCGGTGTTCCACATCACGATGTGCTGCGTGTGGCGCGAGCCGGGCATGGCCTTCTCGCCGAAGCCGTAGTAGGTCTCCCACTCGACGCGGCGCTTCGCCGCCTCGACCTCGCCCGTCTCGGGGTCGAACGAGTGCGGGCGGGCGGGGTCGTCCTCGACGACGACGCGCCCCTCGGGGTCGAGCACGGCGACGAGGAACGGGCGGCGCGTGACGCGCACGGTCGTGCCGTCGAGGGAAGAGATTTTTATCCGGTCGCGCTCTTCGGCGATAGTCGCCTTGACGGTCTTGCGGTCTTTCGGCTCGACGGCGTAGGAGAAGTCGCGCCCGAAACTGCCGGCGGGGGCAAAGCGGACGCGGACGACCTCCAGGTCCTGAAAGGTGACGGCGACGCGCGCGCCCGACGTGAGCGTGAGCACGACGCCGTCCGTCCTCTTTTCGACCCTCTGCACGTCGCCCGCCGCCCGCCACGCGCCGCGCGCCGCCGCCGGCGCGAACAGGCACAGGAGCGCGACGAACGGCAAGAGAAAAGCCCAGCGACTGAAGCTGTTCTTCATTTTCACCCCGATAGGTTCACCACAGGGGCACAGAGACACAGTTAGCTTAGACCTGTGTCTCTGTGCCCCTGTGGTGAATTAAAGACCGTAGCTCAACGCGACTCGCCCGCGTGGGTCGCGCAGTATTGCTGCACCTGTGCGAAGAGCTGGCCGCACTGGCGCTCGGCCGAGAGGCCGTGGCGGCGGCACTGCTCGTGCCCCCACTCCGCCGTCTTGACGAATTCGAGCTGCCCCGGCACGCCGTCGCAGAAGCCGGGCGTCGGCGTGCACGCTTCGAGGCAGCCGCGCAGGAAGAGGTTGATGCGGAAGACCTCGACGAGCGACGCCGCGCGGCGGTGGCGGCCGGCGGCCTCGGCCAGACACTCCTGGCTGTTGGCCCGGCCGCCGAACTCCCGCCCCTCGCGGAAAGCCTCCTGCCCGCCCTCGACCAGCCCGCGCCCGTGCTGCCGCCACCAGTACACGCTCAGCCCCGCCGCCACCGCGCACAGCAGCGTCAACACCGCGCCGACGATCAGAAGCACTTTCACCCAGCGGGGCATAAGCTCAAGTAGACAGTAGACAGTAGACAGTAGTCAGTAGGAAGACCTTCGGTGTCGAACCGTCCGCGTTTCAGCGTCAGCGGTAGTAGTGCGGAGCCTACTGACTACTGACTACTGACTACTGTCTACTTCTTCTCGTAAACCACCCGCCCGTCGAAGATGGTTAGCACCGGCTCGGTGTTCAGAATCTCTCCGGGTCTGATGGTCAGGAGGTCTTGCGAGTGGACGACGAGGTCGGCGAGCATGCCGGGCGCGAGCCGCCCTTTCTCCAGCTCCTCGAACGAGGCGTAGGCCGAGCCGGTGGTGTAGCAGCGGACGGCGTCTTCAATCGAGAGCCGCTCCTGCGGCCACCAGCCGCCGGGCGGGTCGCCGTCGCTGCTCTGGCGCGTGACGGCCGCGTAGAGGCCGAGGTAGGGGCTGATAGGCTCGACCGGCCAGTCCGTGCCGAACGCGACTCGGACGCCGTGCGCGAGCATCGTGTGCCACGAGTACGCGCCGAGCACGCGGTACTCGCCTAAGCGTTCCTGCGCCCAACGCTTGTCCGAGATGGCGTGCGAGGGCTGCATCGAGGCGACGACTTCGAGGTCGCGGAAGCGCGCGAAGTCCAGAGGCGAAACGACCTGCGCGTGCTCGACGCGGAAGCGCACCCACTCGGACAGGAAGCGGCGGCGCACTTCCGGCGGGCCGTCCCTCGTGATGGGAATGTCCTCGCGCGACGCGCCGTAGTAGTTGGGCCGGAGGTTCTGCCGCAGCGCCTCCTCGAAGCCGTCGAGCGCGATGCGGTTGGCCCGGTCGCCGATGGCGTGGAGCGCGATCTGAAACCCTTCCTGCGCGCGCGCGACGACCATCTTCGTCAGCTCCTCGGGCGGGCGGCGCGGGATGCCGCTGTTCTTCGGGTCGTCCGAGAAAGGCGCGAGCATGGCGGCCGTGCGCGAGCCGAGCGTGCCGTCCACGTAGCCCTTGAGCGGGCCGAGCCGGAGCCGCTGCGGGTGGTCGTTGAAGGCGAGGAACTCGGCCCGCTGCCGCTTCAACTCCTCGACCGTGTCCTCGAAGTTCTGCCACTCGGAGACGCGCACCGTGAGGCGGCCCTCGCTCTTGAGCTTGCGGTAGAGCTTCGTCGTCTCGTAGCCGGAGTTGTCCTGGATGGAAGTGATGCCGTAGCGGCGCGCCTCTTCGAGCGCGCGCTCGATGGCGCGCATCATCTCCCCGGCGCTCGGCTGCGGCACGACGCGCGCGACCAGGCCCGCGGCCGTCTCCTTCAGGATGCCGGTCGGCTCGCCCCGCGCGTCACGCAAAATTTCGCCGCCCTCGGGCGCGGGCGTCTCGCGCGTGACGCCGGCCTTCTGCAAGGCGAGCGTGTTGGCCCAACTGACGTGGCCGTCCACGCGCTGTAGGATGACGGGGTTGCGGGGCGCGACCTCGTCGAGCGCCTCCCTCGTCGGCCACTCGCCGCCCCACAGCGTGTGATCCCAGCCGCGGCCCGTGACCCAGGCGCCGGCGGGCAACTCGCGCACGCGCGCCGCCACGCGCCGCTTCGCCTCCTCCAGAGTCTTCGCGCCGTTCAAGTCTACGCGCAGCAGCGAGAGGCCGCCGCCGAGGAAGTGTATGTGCGCGTCGTTGAAGCCGGGCGTGACGAGCCGCCCCCGCAGGTCAATCGTGCGCGCGCCGCGAAACCTCGCCCGTACCTCGCCCGTGCTGCCGACGGCGACTATCCGGCCGCCCGAGACGGCGACGGCCTCGGCCAGAGTCCCGGCCGCGTCGGCCGTGAAGACCTTACCGTTGACGAGCAGGAGGTCGGCCGCGCCCTGCCGCCGCGCCGCGCCGCTCGTCCCGGCGGTCGAGACCAGAAGGGAGCCGCAGAACAACAGGACGAAGACCGCGCGCATGAGCATCGTTCACCCGGCCGGGAAGATGTTGTTAGAGAGCGCCGACAGTTATACCACCAAACGGGCCGGGCCGGAGAGGAGTTTGCGGGCGGCGGCGGGGAGGCGCGCAGCCGCCGCAGGTTGACGGCCGCGCGCCGGAGCGGTTTGCAGTTGAGTGTACCGTAACGCAGGTTCACCACGGAGGCACGGAGGTCTCACAGAGG
>DASZKF010000366.1:0-9135 GCA_035947355.1 Pyrinomonadaceae bacterium
GGCGTAGAACTCGGGGTCGCCGAAAGACCTGCCCTGTTCGGCCCGCTCTTTCCTGTATGCTTCTTCAAGTGCTGCACGGAACGTCGCTCTTTCTTCGGGCGAAAGCTCTTCCAGAGAGAAGTAATTCAATCCGGTCTCGGCCTCCGCCATGAGTTCCAGGATTCGGGTGGAGTCTCGCGGCAGGTGTTCACGCGCGAGCCTCATCACGTGCTCGAAGACCCAACCGGCTGCCGACCATATATTTTCTCTATCGACCCGAATCAGACCGGCCATGGTTCCTCACCGTAGGAAAATAACCCTTGAGCTTTGCACGCGCGGTAGCTTATTAACGAACTCCTGAAGCGACGCGGCCTGCGCGCGGTTTAATTGACTGACGTCCACCGCCACCCTGTCGGCCTTCCCTAAATGGCCGACGATTTGATTCGTGACGGCGTCGTAGTTGAAGTGCTTACTTTTCAAGCCGGCCCCGACGAGGTCATAGGTTCTTCCCCTGCTATCGACAAAGTCAACTGCGCCCGTTCGCTCCCTGGACAGTCGGCGGCCGGTTTGGGCTTCAAGTCTAAACCCTGCCCGCCCTTCGGCGGGTCGGAATCCTCTGGTCGCGGGGTCATAGCTTAGCTCTCTCTTATGGAGCGCTTGCGCCAGCTTCGTGCGCTCGGCCTGAAGTTGCGCCCGCTCGGCAGCCTCGGCCGCCCGCCCTCCGCCCCTGCCCAACTTGCCTGAGATTGCGCCCCCCGCCTTGTGCAGGATCGCCCCCCCGACAGTCCCCGTCACGATGGTCACGTTCAACTGCTTGAGGTGGTCGCCGGCCGGGTAGGTGCGGTCGCCCGGGCGGGGCGCGTTCACCGTCTCGGCATGCGTCAGGATGATCACCGCCGCGGCGACCACCAAGCAGATGGGGCACTTGCCGTCCGGGTCCGTGATGGTGACCGGGCTGTTGTAGGCGTACTGGTACTTGTTAAGCGACTGCGGGTTGGTGAGGTCGGCGTAGAAGGTCGGGTTGTCGGCCGCGTCATCGACGAAGTCGAACAGCTCTTCGGGGCCGCCCGCGAACTCGTCCGGGGAGGCGAAGCGGCCCTGCGCGCTCGAGTAGTAGCGGGCCTGCGCGTAGTCGAGGCCAGTCTCCGAGTCGCGCTCGTAGGTCGCCCACCGCTCGCGCACCCCGTCGGGCAGCCCGTAGCCCTGGGCGGCCGACCGCCCCAGCGTTAACTCCTCGCCGAACGGGAAGTAGTCGTGGCGCGAGACGCCGGCCAGCGAGCCGGTCGTGTCCAAGATGATCCGCGGCGTCCCGAGGTGGTCGGTGACGAGCCAGCGGACGACCGCCCCCGGCTCGGCGACGACCAGCGGCTCGCCCCGGCGGTGGCCGTACTCCTTGAGCGGCGCGGCCTGCGCGCTCCCCGCCGCGTACTCGGCGAGGAGTTCGCCCTCCACCCCGTAGACCTGCCAGACCTCGCCGCCCGCGCCGAGGCCCCTCTTGACGCGCCGGCCCTCCCCGTCATAGGCGGCCGTCTGCAACTGCCCGGAGAGGAACTGCGCCGAGGTCATCCGGTTCTCGGCGTCGTAGGCGCGCGTGCCGGAGCCGGTGTAGGTGTCGGCCGTCAGGTTGCCGGCCGCGTCGTACGACATCGTGTAGCCGGAGGGCGGCGCGAGCCGGTTGGTCGTCGCGCTCGCGGTGAACTGTGGCTCGGGCGCGCCGCCCCAGGTGTTGGCGGCGTTGACGGTGCGGTTGCCCCAGCGGTCGTAGTCGAAATACTGCACCCACTGGTTCTGCCCGCCGCGCACCTCGCGCGATTGGTAGAGCCGGTTGAGCGCGTCGTAGTCGTAGAAGAAGGCCGTCTCCCACCACCCGCTGATGGCGTCGTCGTTGGGGACGAAGACCATCTGCTTGCGGAGGTTCCCGTTGTTGTCGGCCCCGCTCTCGACCCACCCGGCCAGCGCGCTGTAGACGTTCAGGATCGCTCCGCGGTTCCAGTGGCCGGGTTCGGCCGAGGTGATGCTCTGCGTGCCGACGCGCACCTCCGAGAACTGGCCGCGGTCGTTGTAGCGCCGCTTGCTATAGACAGGCGTGGCCGTCCCGAACCGCTCCTGCTCGAGCCCGCCCCCTTCGTGATACCTGGCGCTCGACGCGTAAGTGCGCGGCACGCCGTCGCCGAGGGTGCCGGCGAAGCTCGCGAAGCGGCCCGCCGCGTCGTAGGTGTAGGTGACGCTGCGGCCCGACGGGTAGGTCTGCGTCAGGACGTTGCCGGCCCGGTCGTAGGTGCGCTCGACGTTGAAGGCCGGGCCGGCGGCCCCGCCCGTGAAGAAGTGCTGCCGCCGGGCGAGCGGCCGGCCCGCGGCGTCGTAGCTATCGACGGCGGCCCGCGTGTAGTAGGTGCCGGCGGCGCTCAGCGTCCAACTGCCGCGCGGCAGCCCCAGCCCGTTGGCGGCCGTGTCGTAGTCGCGCCTGACGTGGGGCGTCGAGTCCGTGTAGCTGACGGAGGTGTTGCGGTTCAAAGCGTCGTAGGTGTAGGTCGTCGTGACGTTGCGCGGGTCGGTGCGCGAGGTGAGGTTCCCGGCGGCGTCGTAGGCGTAGGCGAAAGACCACTGGGAGTTGCCGGTGACGGGGTCGGTGCCGGTGATCGAGGCGTTAACGGACTGCTCCGGGTTCTTCGCCCGGGTGAGCCGCCCCAGCGAGTCGTACATGAAGAAGCGGAGCTGCGCCCCCTGCGTCACCTTCCGCAGATTGCCTACGGCGTCGTAGGCGTAGCCGGTCCACTGCGCCGGCGCGTCCACCGTGCCCAGGGCACCCGCCGCGTCCGGCTCGTCCACCCGCGTGAGCCGGCCCAGCGCGTCCGTCTTACTGCGGCGGGCCTTGCCGGCCTGGTCCGTCACCGTCACGTACCGCCCACTGTAGGAGGTCGCCACGACCGCGTTGTCGGGCCTCGTGGTGACGGCCGTCACCCGCCCCAGCGCGTCGTAGGCGGTCTCCGTCCACTTGTCGGTGGAGAACATCGCCGCCCCGGCCGCCGCCCGGTAGGGCAGCGACGTGCGCCGCACGCGGCCGAGCGCGTCGTACTCGGTGTCGGCCATGACCCAGGGCTCGGCCGCCACCTGGTTCTCGTAGCTCATCGAGCGGAAGGGCCGGCCCAGCCCGTCGAAGTACTGGTAGGAGTCGGTCCGGCGCGCCGCGTCCAGGTCGGTGAGCGTGCGCACGTAGAGGTTGCCTACGGCGTCGCCGTACTCGACGTCGGTGCGGCCGCCGTCAGGGCGCACCTCCGAGGTCGGGCGGTCGAGCGCGTCGGCGTAGGAGAAGGTGGTGGTCTGGCCGTTGGCATCTGTCACGGAGTAGACGAGCCCGCTGCGGAAGTCGTACCTCGTCGAGATGACGAGCGCGGTGCTGGAGCCGTAGGCGCCGGCCGGGTCGGGGACGGGCGAGGTCTGGGAGGTCGGGAAGGCGTAGGTGTTGGCTACGGACGTGCCGCCGCAGCCGGCGCCGTTGCAGAACGAGTCGGCGTAGCCGATCGAGGAGGCGTTGCCTCTGGCGTCGATGCGCTTGACGACGTTGCCGGCCACGTCGTACTGCGCCGAGGCGGTGGCCGCGCCGGTCTGCGCCGCCGCGTCGGAGTAGGAGGTCACGCCGGTGACGTTGCCGCGCCGGGTGAAGGCCGTCGAGTAGACGGCCGTCTCGTGGCCGGTGATGCCGGCGCGCGCCACGAGCGGCTCGTGCCGGGCGTCGGCCGGGTCGCCGGAGTAGTTGTCGTACTCGTAGACGGTCAGCGACAGCTTGGGGGTGCCGTCCGCCTCGGCAGAGACCCAGGTCTGCGAGGGCAGCGCGCGCAGGTGCGCCCCGACGGCCGGGCTTACGTCGGCGTCCACGTAGGCGGCCGAGATGACAAAGTCGGTGTGCGTGCGGCGGACGAGGGCCCCGGCCGCCCCCGCGCCGAAGTCGTACTCGTAGACGTCGGTCTGGTTGTTGTATCGGTCGTAGGCGAACGTCTGCTTCGACACCTGGTTCGTGTCGGCCAGCGTCGTTAGGGTCTGCGTGACCTGCGGGTCGTTCGACTTCGCCGTGGCGCTCGCCTCGGCCTGCCCGAGCGGCCACGTCTGCCCGGCCGCCGGCTGCTGCCACGTCTGCTCCGTCCTGCGGAGCACGGTCGTCCCGTCCGCGGCGAAGGCCTCGGCCTTGTACTCGCGCCCGTCCTTCCACGGCGAGTAGGCGACGCCCCCCTGGAAGAGCGAGCGCGCCGCGTCGCCGTGGAAGTAATGCTTCTGCCGCGCCAGCAGCGTCCCGGCCGCGTCGAGCGAGTCCGCCACCACCGCCGTCGTCTCGACGAGGGAGGCGCCGCCGACCGCGACCGTGTAGGTCATTTTGCTTTCGAGCGCGCCGCCCGCCCCGTAGACCCGCCGCTCGGCCACCCGCCGCAGGATCTGGTAGTCCACGCCGTCCGTCACGGCCCCCGACCCCGGCGCGGCGTCGTACTCCACCGCCCCGCCGGTCGGCAGCTCCGCCCGCGCCAGCTCGCCGTAGCTGTTGTAGAAGAACTTGTAGGCGCGGCCGTCGGGCAGCCAGGCGGCGGTCGTGACCGTCGGGTTGTGCTGCGACGTGCTGCTCCCGTTCAGCTCGGGGAACAGCCCCCACTGCCCGCCGAGGTACTTGAGGGCGTAGCCGGGCCGCAGCGCGTCGGCGAGCGGGGACTTCGAGACGCGGATGACGCGCGCGACGCCGCCGAACCCGCTGTAGGTGATCTTGTCGCACAGCCCGTAGGGGGCGGCGTCCTGCACGCCGTAGGTGATCGTCACCTGCCGGTTCAGGGAGTCGGTGATGGTTGACACGCGGCTGTTGGCGTCGTAGGCGAACGACACCCGGTTGCCGTTGCGGTCGCGCAGCCACGAGACGCGCCCGCCGTCCACCCGTAGGCGCGTCCCGTCTCTGAGCAGCAGGTGGCCGGAGACGAGGAGCGTGGAGGGGCTGCTCTGGACGCGGTCGTAAATCGTCGCCTCAGAGACGAAGGTGGCCGAGGTGCCGTCGGAAGTGACGAAGACCGTGCCGCGGGAGGCGCCCGCGGCGCAGCCGTCGGTGACACTGGCCGGCTGCCCGCCGGTGAGCTGGTCGCGCAGCTCGTACTCGGTGCCGTCCGCGGCGGTGAAGGTCAGCCGCGTCAGCGTCCGGCTGTAGATGTTGCGCTCGAAGCCGCAGCCCAGCGTCGGGTTGTCGCCCGACTGCCTGGCCTGGAGCGTGCCGGGGCCGTAGCCCGGCTCGAAGGGCCGCCAGCGGTTAAAGGAGGGGATGTAGGTGTCAATCGGGTCGCCCGTGTCCGGATGGGTCGTTTCGGTGTGGCGGACGCGCCAGCCTTTGGCGTCGATCGCCAGCGTTACGGTGTGGCCCGCGCCGCCTCGCCCGCCCACTTTCAGGAGCGGCAGGCGGAAGCTGAGGTTGCCGTTGAAGAGGTTGACGTTGTCGAACCCGCTCAGGGGGTAGGAGCCGGCCGGGGAGCCGGGGGTCAGGCCCGCGGGCGTCGAGCCGTCGGTGGCGCTCGTGGTCGTGGACTGCCCCAGGGCGCTGCCGCCGCAAACGAGCAGCAGGACGAGCGCGGGGATGCGCCGGCTGTGGCGGCGGGCCGGGGGGGCGAGGAGGGCGGGGGCCGGTGTCTTTTCCATGGGGCTGTTAGTGGCGTCGGCAGTGTAGGCAGAGGGGTGAAGGGGGGCGGCGCGCGTCCCCGCCCGATCATTCCGTGACGGTGATGAGGCAGCTCCAGTCGGGGTGGCCGGCCTCCGCGAGCCGGTAGCGGCCGGCCGGGAGGTCGAGCTCCTCGGCCCAGTCGGGCTTCTCCGCCGGCAGCGCCACCTGCTTGAGGAGTTCGCCCGCCTCGTCGCTGATGTGGAAGGTGATTGATTCGACGCCGCTGCGGTTCTCGACGACCAGGAGGAAGCGACCGGCGGGCCGGGTGATCTCGGCCGGCTCGAAGCCGTCCGCGGTGACCGTGATCACCTCCGCCTCGACCGTCCTGCCGCTCTGAAGCGCGGCGGCGCGCGACGGCGGGGGGAATCCCACGGAGGCTGATGCCCCCACCGCGGGGCGCGGGAAGCCGCGGGAGGAGACGACCACTGACACGGCTGCGAGAAGTACGGCGGAGGCGAAGATGGGCACTAGCTTAGGGCCGTGCGACTTCGGAGGGGTGATGCGCGACATCCGGGGCGGCTCCTGTGGTAGAAGAGGTTCGGGGGCGGCGCGGGGAGACCGCGGCGCGTGACTTTAGGCGTCGGGGTGTGAGTCTATCGGAGAAAACTCTACGGTAGCGCTCGCGGGACGGCGGCGAGGTCGCGATGACGGAACGTCGGCCGAGGGCGCGAAAAATTATTCCAGAAGCATCAGCCTGTCAATAGGAATCTTTCACCGAGTGCAGTTGCCCACCCCCTCTTCACCGGCCCGGATAACGAAAATACTGCCCTCGCCTAATTAATCCCGGTTGCAAACATTAGGCTTAGTCTCTGGTGCCGAAATCCCGGCGCACCGGACAATTTCGACCCGACCACTGCATCTCACAGACACCATTTATCGCGCCAAGTTCCGGCGTGCGAATGAATGCACGGACACCCAGAGTCAGATAACCGCCATTCTGTCATCTTGAAATCCTACCGCTCGTGAGGGAAGGGGAGCGCTACAGATTGTGGGGCGGGACGATGTTGACTCCTTTACGCCCCAAAGCTATAGCACAATATGTTGCGGCAGGGCGGATTTTGAAATTCAACAAAGCCTGATTTTGAAAAGAGCGCCGTGGTGATCTTGTCTCCCGCTGACTTTTACTGGCAGCTCGAGCAGCACTCTGGTGAGCCGCCAGCGTCTCCCGCCCAGGGGGCGACGGCCGCTCAGCCGGCCGCGGCGAAGGCTGCTTGCGCTCCGAGGCGGCTGTTAGCTAACCTTGTCCCACCGTGCATTCAGACCAGCGGCACCGGCCAGGGGGACAACGGGGATGAAGGCTCCCGCGCCTCGCGACGAGGCGGAGAGGCTCGCGGCTCTGCGCCGCTACGAGATTCTCGATACTCTCCAGGAACAGGCGTTCGACGACCTCACCCACCTCGCGTCTTTCATCTGCGGGGCGCCGATCGCGCTCGTCACACTGATCGACGAAGACCGGCAGTGGTTCAAGTCGCGGGTCGGGCTGGAGGCGACCGAGACGCCGCGCGACCTGGCCTTCTGCGCCCACGCCATTCACCAGCCCGACCTGTTCGTCGTCAAGGATGCGCTGGCCGACGAGCGCTTTGCCGACAACCCTTTGGTGACGGCTCGGCCGAACATAAGGTTCTACGCCGGCGCGCCGCTCGTCACCCCCGAAGGTCACGGCCTCGGCACCCTCTGCGTCATCGACCGTGCGCCGCGGGAACTCACCCCGGAGCAGGAGGAGGCGCTGCGGGCCCTGAGCCGCCACGTGATGGCGCTCCTGGAGGTGAGGCGACAGGCCAAAGAGCTGGCGCTGATGGGCGAGAGGCTGCTCCTGGAGGCGCGGGAGCGCAGGAAGGTGGAGGAGGTGCTCCGCCTGCGGGATCGGGCCCTCGCCTCCGCGACCGAGGGCATCCTGATTACCGACGCGCGGCAGCCCGACATTCCCATCATCTACGCCAACGCCGGCTTCGAGAGGCTGACGGGCTACCGCCTGGAGGAAGTGCGCGGCCGCAACTGCCGCTTCCTGCAAGGTGAGGGCACGGAGCCCTCCGCCGTGGCCGAGATCAGGGAGTGCCTGGCAGCCAACGCCCCCTGCTCCGTCGAGATTCTTAACTACCGCAAGGACGGCACGGAGTTCTGGAACCTACTTTCCGTCTCGCCGATACGGGGCGAGTCGGGCGGGGTGACGCATTACATCGGCGTGCAGCAGGACGTGACGGCGCGCAAGCGGGCGGAGGCCGCGCTGCGCCAAGCGCACGACGAGCTGGAGCTGCGGGTCGAGGAGCGGACGCGCGAGTTGACGCGCGCCAACGCGTCACTCCGGGACGAGGTCGAAGCGAGGAGGCGTGCCGAGGAGTCGCTCCAGGAGGCCCTCTCCGAGGTCGAGCGGCTGAAGAACCAGCTCCAGGCGGATAACGTCTACCTGCGCGAAGAGATCCTGTCGGAGCACAACTTCGCAGAGATCATCGGCTCCAGCGGCTCCCTCAGGGAAGTGCTGCGCAAGACCGCGCAGGTCGCCGCCACCGACACCACCGTCCTCATCGTCGGCGAGACGGGGACGGGCAAGGAGCTGATGGCGCGGGCGATCCATAACGGCAGCCGGCGCAAGGACCGCCCGATGGTGAAGGTCAACTGCGCGACGCTGCCGGCCAACCTCATCGAGTCGGAGCTGTTCGGCCACGAGAAGGGTGCCTTCACCGGGGCCGTCTCCAGCCGCGTGGGCCGCTTCGAGCTGGCGAACGGCGCGACCATCTTCCTCGACGAGATCGGCGAACTCCCGCTCGACCTCCAGGCGAAGCTCCTGCGCGTCCTACAGGAGGGCGAGTTCGAGCGCCTCGGCAGTTCCCGCACCGTCAAAGTGGACGTCCGCGTCATCGCCGCCACCAACCGCGACCTGGAGGCCGCCTCGCGCAACGGCACCTTCCGCGCCGACCTCTTCTACCGTCTGCACGTCTTCCCCATCAGCGTCCCGCCGCTGCGCGAGCGCCGGGAAGACATCCCGCTCCTGGTCTCCGCCTTCGTGCAGAGGGAGAACAAGAGGCTGGGCAAGAACATCGAGGCCGTCCCGCGCGAGACGATGGAGGCCCTCCAGGACTACCCTTGGCCCGGCAACATCCGGGAGCTGCAGAGCGTCATCGAGCGCGCGGCCATTACCACCCAGGGGTCGAAGCTTCAGCTCGCGGACGACCTCAGCCGCCGCACGAACGGGGGCCACCCGCAGGCGGAAGCGCCCCCCGCCGCTGTGAGGCTTCCCGCCGACGGGGCCTTCGTGACCCTGGAAGAGGTCGAGCGCCGCTACATCCTCAGCGTGCTGGAGAAGACGCGCTGGCGCGTCCAGGGGAAAGGCGGGGCCGCGGAAATTCTCGGTCTCAACCCTAATACTTTCCGCTCCAGGTTACAGAAGCTGGGAATCCGGCGGCCCGCCGACTGAAGGCCGCCCCGGCCGCCCTCTCGAAGGAGCGTGATATTTCGTGGGCGTCACGACATGTCGTGAC
>DASZKF010000367.1:0-9513 GCA_035947355.1 Pyrinomonadaceae bacterium
TTTAACTTTTAACTTGAAATTTTGAACTCTCGCTTATGCGTTTCGGACTGATCGCCGGCAACGGCAAGTTCCCGTTCCTGGTCGCCGAGGGCGCGCGGCGGGCCGGGGTGTCTCTGGCCGTGGCGGCGATCAAGGAGGAGACCGACCCGGCGATTGAAAAAATCGCGGACAGCCTGACGTGGGTCGGCGTCGGGCAGTTGGGGAAGATGATCCGCTTCTTCAAGCGCCAGGGCGTGGAGAAGGCGATCATGGCGGGGCAGGTCAGGCACGTGCAGATTTTCAGCGGCGCGCTGCCCGACGTGCGGATGCTCAGGATACTCATCTCCTTGCCGCGCCGCAACACCGACGCCCTCATCGGCGGGGTCGCCGCCGAGCTGGCCCGCGAGGGCATCGAGCTGATTGACTCGACCTACTTCCTGCAAGACCACCTGCCGGCCGAGGGCGTCCTGACCAGGCGCGCCCCGGACGCGCGCGAGCGCGGCGACCTGGAGTACGGCCTCGAGGTCGCGCGCGAGATCGCCCGCCTCGACCTCGGCCAGACCATCGTCGTCCGCGCCCGCGCCTGCGTAGCGATCGAGGCGATGGAGGGGACCGACGCCGTCATCAAGCGCGCCGGCGAACTCGCCCGCGGCCGCCTGACCGTCATCAAGGTGGCGAAGCCGAACCAGGACATGCGCTTCGACGTGCCCGTCGTCGGCCTCCCCACGGTCGAGCGGATGATCGAGGCCGGCGCCACCTGCCTCTGCCTCACCGCCGGCAAGACCTTGATGTTCGACCGCGCCGACATGCTCGCCCTGGCCGACCGCCACCGCATCTCCGTCGTCGCCGCCCCGCCCGTCTAGCGCCCGGCCGCGCCCCGCCGGAGAGGCTTGACGGCGCCCGCGCCGATGTTCTAAACACTAGGCCGCGCCGCCCGCGACCGGGGAGGGCCAACACTCTTGCGCGACCAGGTCTTCATCAGCTACAGCCACAAGGACCGGCGTTGGCTGGAGCGTCTGCAAACGCACCTCAAGCCGTTCGAGCGGACGCACCGGATACAGGTCTGGGACGACTCGGACATCGAGCCGGGCGAGCGGTGGCGCTCCGAAATCAAGGAGGCACTCGCGCAGGCGCGCGTCGCCGTCCTGCTCGTCAGCCCCGACTACCTCGCCTCCGACTTCGTCGCCTCACACGAGCTGCCGCCCCTGCTCGAAGCCTCCGCGCGCGACGGCCTCAAAATCCTCTGGGTGGCCGTCAGCGCCAGCGCCTACGCCGAGACCGAAATCGCCGAGTACCAATGCGTCAACGACCCGTCCCGCCCACTCAACAGCCTCAAGTCGGCGCGCCTCGACGAGGAGCTGGTCAGGATTTGCGAGGCCGTGACGGCCGCGGCCACCGAGCCGGACGAGGACGAAGAGCCGGCCGGCACGCAGGAGCCTGAGCCGCCCCCGCCGCGCCGCGCCAGGCTGCGGGCCGCGCGCGCGTGGCTGCGCCCGGCCTACGTTCTGCCCGCCCTCGCCGCCGTGCTGTTGGTCGCGGCCCTCTTCGGCGTCGGCGCCTTCAGGCGCGCCTCGCGGGAGGAGCCGACGCCGCGGCCGACGCCGCCGCCGACAGTCGTCGCCGAATTCGACGACGAGTTCCTGAACCTGGAGAAGTGGACGCCGCCGCCGACGGGCTGGCGCATCAACATGAGCCAGGGTGCGGGCAGCCTCGAAATCGCCGACCAGCCGCAGGTCGGCTACGCCACCGGCGTCGCCTTCGAGAACTTCGGCGCGAGCTTCGATCTCCGTCTCCTCGACGGGCGCGGCGCGGCCTGGGCCTTGCGCGTCAACGGCCCCGAAAACTACTACCTCTTCTACCTCTCGGGGCCGGAGGGCCTGTACCCGAACCGCTTCCTCTCTTACGTCGTGCGCGACGGCAAGCCCGACCCGAAGTCCGAGCGCTCGGTGAACCTCGTCGAGTCGCTCAAGGCGGGCCAGTTCTACCACGTGGAGGTCACGGCCGAGGGGAACAGAATCGTCCACACGCTGACGCCCGCCGAGACGGGCCGGGAGATCAAGCTCGGCGCGTTCGTTGACCCGGCCGGCGCGTACCAGCGCGGCAGCATCGGCTTCCGCACCGTCGGCGGCGAGACGTTCACCGTGGACGACCTCTGGGTGCACCCGCCCGGCGCGCCGGCGCCGCGCTAAGCGGGCGGCGGCCCGCAAAACTCTTGCGCGGCGGCGCGACCCGGTATAACTTCTACGCCGCGCCGGGACGGTTCGCCGCCCGCACCCGACAGCCTCGACAGCGCTCCCTCCGGCGCGCGCCTCGCCTTCGACACAACAGCAAGGAGGCCCTCATGCTCTTACGCTCCCTCCTGCCGCGCGGCCCGCGCATGCTCGCCGCCGCCTTACTCCTCTCGGGCCTTTACGCGGCCCCGGTCTGCCTTGCGCAGACCAACTCGGGGACGCTCTTCGGACGGGTGCAAGACCGCGCGGGCCGCAGGCTGGAGGGCGTGACCGTGCAGGTCGTCAACGAGCAGAGCGGCAACCCGCGCTCGGGGGTGACGGACGCCGAGGGCAACTTCGTCATCGCGCGGCTGCGCGCCGGCACTTACCGCATCAGCGCGTCGAAGGAAGGTTTCTTCCCGCAGAGCTACGAGCGCTTCCCCGTCCAGATCACGGTCAAGAACGAGGTCAGGGTGCCCGACATCATGCTCCGGCAGGCGTCGGTCAACGGCAGCGTCACCGACCGCGCCGGCAACCCCCTGGGCGGGGCGAAGGTGGTCGCCGCCGCCGTGGGCTCGCGCGCGCGCCGCTCGGCGCTGACCGACCGCCTCGGCCGCTTCCGCCTCGAAGACCTCCCGCCCGGCCCTTACATCATCACGGCCGCGTGGGCCGAAGGCGCGTCGCGCGGGCTCACCAGCGAGCCGCTCGCGCTCGAACGTGAGGAGACGACTGCGCCGTCGCTGAGGCTGCTCGGAGTCCTCCGCGGCGGGCCGAACCAGGCGGGCGCGGCGGCCCCGGCCCCGGCGGCCGAGGGCGCGCGCGCCTCCTCGCTCGTCCACACGGTTGACGTCGCGCGCGTCAGCAACTTCAGCGGGCGGCTCTTCGAGTCGGCGCCGGTCGGCGGGGCCACCCCAATGCGCAGCTTCGACGAGTTCGCGCTGCTCGCGCCCGGCGTCTCGCCGCCGCCCTACACGCCCGGCGCGCGCGGCCCCGGCGTCGGCTTCGGCGTCGGCACCGCCGGGCAGTACTCCGTCAACGGCATGCGCGCCCGCTCGAACAACTTCTCCGTAGACGGCTCGGACAACAACGACCCGGACGTGGGCGTGCGCCGGCAGGGGTTCGTCGCCCTCGTCCCGCAGCCCATCGAGACGGTCAAGGACTTTGCCGTCGCCACGCTGCTGTGGGACGCCGAGCTGGGCCGCAACTTCGGCGCGCAGGTCAACGCCGTCTCCGACTACGGCGGCAACGCCTTCCACGGCCAGCTCTACGCCTTCCTGGCCGACTCCCGCACGGCCGCCCGCGACTTCTTCGACACGGCCTTCGGCGGGCGCGACCCCTTCACGCGCGCGCAGTACGGCTTCGCCTTCGGCGGCCCCGTCCGGCGCGACCGGACGCACTTCTTCTCCAGCTACGGCCGTCAGCAGGCGAGCGCCTCCGTCGAGCAGCACTTCGCGACGCCGACGACGCCCGAGCGCAGCTTCCGCGGCGGGCGCATCTTCGGCGCGGGCCTCCGGGGCAGCACCGAGTACTTCGGGCCGTTCACGGGCACCACCCCGCTCGGGCGCAACGTGCTCTCGCTCTACCCGGCGCCGAACAACCCGGCCGGCCCCTACGGCGCGAACAACTTCACAGAGACGCTCCCGGCCGGCGGCGCGGGCGAGATTCTCTCCTTCCACCTAGCGCACGAGCCGTGGGGCGCGAGCCTCTTCAGCGGGCGCTACAACTTCACCGACGACCGCCGCACGCTGCCGAGCGTCAACCGCGCCATCCGCTCGGCCGTGGACGCGGCGACGCGCTCGCACAACCTCTCGCTCGTCTTCGACAGCCCCCTCGGCCCCGCCCTCTTCAACCAGGCGCGCTTCTCCTTCGGCCGCACCGCGCTCGACTTCTTCGAGCGGCCGGGCAACCCTTACGTCTTCTCGGCGTCGTCGGTCGAGTCCGTCCCCGTCATCTGGGCGCGGCCCCCGGTCGTCCGCTCCTCGCAGACCGGCCCCATCGGCGAGCTGATCGTCGAGCCGTTCAGCCCCGTCGGCGTCGGCGTCCACACCTTCCCGCAGCGGCGCGCGAGCAACACCTTCCAGTACGCCGACACGGTTTCGTGGTCGGCCGCCGCCCACGCCGTCAAGTTCGGCGGCAACGTCCGCCGCTACCAACTGAACAGCCGCCTCGACCGGCTCTACCGCCCGCAGGTCGTCTACGGCGGCGGCTTCTTCAACTCGCCCGAATTCACGGACGAGTCCTTCATCTCGGGCGTCGAGCTGGCGAGCCTCGGCGTGGCGTCCTCCGTCTTGCAGACCATCACCTCGGGGCCGCCCGACTCGACCGTCGGCCTCCGCTTCACCGAGTACCACGCCTTCGTCAACGACAACTGGCGCGCGCACCCGCGATTCACCCTCGACTTCGGCCTGCGCTACGAGTATTACACCGTGCCCGCGGAGGCGAACGGGCGCATCGAGCGGGCGCTCCGCCTCGACGGCCTGCCCGCCGCCGGCGGCTCGCGCTTCGACACGCCCGCGCGCACGGCCCGCTTCGACGCGGCCGTCGGGGCCTACCGAGAAGTCCTCGCGGGCCGCGCGAGCATCTACGACCCCGACCGCAACAACTTCGGGCCGCGCGCCGGGTTCGCGTGGTCGCTCGACGCCGAGGGCCAGACGGTGCTGCGCGCCGGCTACGGCGTCTACTTCGACACCGTCCTCGGCGCGGTCGTCAGCCAGTCGCGCAACGTCTTCCCGAACGAGATACCCGTCAACGTCGACCCCTCGTTCCTCAGCTTCGACGTCTTCAACCTCAACAACCCCGTCTTCCTCGCGCTCGACCGCGACGCCGCCGGCAACCCGACCGCGCCCGTCCGCCTGCTCGCGGCCGGCGCATGCAACCAGTTCGGCACATGCAACCAACTCGGCGGCGCGCCCGAAGACTACGCCGCCCTCGTCGGCCAGCTCTTCCTCCAGAACCGGCACGGCGGGCTGGCCTTCACGCTGCCGGAGAAGAACCTGCGCACGCCCTACGCGCAGCAGTGGCACCTCACCTTCGAGCGCGAGCTGTTCGGCGACTACCTGCTCTCGGTCGCCTACGTCGGGACGAAGGGGACGAAGCTCGCGCGCCTGACGACGCCTAACTTCGGCCCGCTCGTCACGCCCCTCATCAGCTCGGTCTCCACGTTCGTCAGCAAACCGCCGGGCGACCCGACGCCCGTCCCCGACGGCCCGTTCCCCATCATCGTGAGCGACGACGTGCGGGGCGGCTTCGTCTTCCTCGACGAGGGCTTCGACAGCGCGTGTTTCCTCTTTATCACCCTCGGCGAACCGCCGCCCCCACTGCCGGGCTGCGCCGTCGGCCGCTTCGAGGGCGGCCCCGGCCGCGACCGGGCGCTCGGTGCCTTCCAGATCATCGAAAGCTCGGCCGCCTCCAGCTACCACGCGCTGCAAGTCGAGGGGCGCAAGCGCTACGCCGGCGGCTTCCAGTTCACCGCCGCTTACACCTACTCGCACGCCATCGACGACGTCTCCGACCTCTTCCCCGTCGCCGGCGCGCCCGTCCTCGCCGAGAACTCGCGCGACCTGCGCCGCGAGCGGGCCTCGGCCGCCTTCGACCTCCGCCACCGCTTCGCCTCGGCCTTCGTCTGGGACATCCCCTTCGGCCGCGGCGCGGGGGGCGCGGCCGCGCGCCTGCTCGGCGGCTGGCAGCTCGCCTCCATCTTCCAGGCCCAGACGGGGCAGCCCTTCACGCTCAACCTCCCGTTCGACGCCAACCTCGACGGTAACCTCTCCGACCGCCCCTCGACCACCGACGGCCTCGTCTTCTTCGGCGGCCACGGCCCGCGCCGCGTCGCCCTCGCGCCGGGCCGCCGGCCGACCGACTTCGCCACGGTGAGCCGGGTGCGACTCGGCGGGGGGGAGACGCTCTTCGTCTACCAGCCGCGCAGCGTCGGGCGAAACACCGCGCGCGGCGACTCGTTCGTCAACCTCGACCTCGCGCTCTCGAAGCGGCTCGCCTTCACCGAGGGGCAGACGCTCGTGCTGCGCGCCGAGGTCTTCAACGCCCTCAACCGCGCACACTTCGGCCTCCCCGTCCGCGTCATCGGGGCGCCCGGCTTCGGTTCGGCGGTCGAGACGGCCGCGCCCGCCCGCACCCTCCAGTTCGCCGTCAAGTACGCCTTCTAAGTTTCGAGTTACGAGTTACGAGTTAAAAAAAGAAGAAGGAGGATGAGCGCTGTCGCGGCCGTCATCCTCCTTCTTGTCTTTAACTCGAAACCTGAAACTCGTAACTCGAAACTTCCTTATTCGCTCGCGCCGGTCTGGGCCTGCTGGAGGGCCTTCGGGTCGTAGGGCGTCTTGAGGAAGTCCTGGGCGACGCGCTGGGCGTTGTCGAAATCTATGCCGGACTCGACGGCCTTCTTGTACTCGTTGACGGCGCGCGCGCGGTCGCCCTTGGCGTCGTAGGCGTTGCCCATCTTGATGTGCGCCCACGCCTCAATCCAGGTGGGCCGCAGGTTGCCCGAAAGCGCCGCCTTGAAGTTGTCTATCGCCGGGTCGTAGTTGCGCTGTTCGAGGAAGATGAGGCCGAGGTTGTAGTAGACCCAGGAGTTCGACTTGTCGAGCTTGAGGGCCTCCTCCAGCTGGCGCTGCGCTTCGAGGTACTGCCCCTCGCGGAACAGCTCCAGCCCGCGTCGCGCGACCACCGAGACCCGCAGCTCCTCGGACGTGCGCAGCACCTTGTGGTTCGGGTCTATGATGACTTCCAGGGGCTTGCCCGTAGACTCGAAGTCGAAGTCGTCGCTCTTGTCGGCGACGAAGACCGTGGTGCTCGCGTCGTCGCCCTCGGCCCTGAGCATCACCTCGACGGGCAGGCGCAGGCCCTCCATGTTCTGCTTGAGCGTGCCGCGCGCGCGGAACTTGCCGCCCCGCGTGCGGATGATCTGGTAGTCGGAGGTGAACTCCGGCACGCCCGTTCCCTCGACCCAGCGCGCGAAGAAGTAGCGGAGGTTCTCGCCGGCCACCGCCGAGGCGAGCTTCTCGAAGTCGTCAATCGAGGCGTTGCGGCCGCGGAACTCTGTGGCGAAGCGGCGCAGAAGGTCGTCGAACTTCTGCGGGCCGAGCGCCTCGCGCAGCATGCGGAAGACCATCGCGCCCTTGTAGAAGACGACGGCCTGGTAGGCGGCCGACTGGTCGTCGAGGGTCGAGGGCGCGCGAGCGATTGAGGCCGACTGCTCGAACATCAGCGCGCGCTCCAGCATGTCGCGCTGCGCGGATTCGAGCGCCGCCCCCTGCAGGCGCGTCTCGCGGAAGGCGAAAGAGCTCCACTCGGCTAGGCCCTGCGAGAGCCACGCGTCGTCGAACGAGCGGAGGCCGACGGTCAGGCCCCACCACTGGAAGGCGACCTCGCGCAGGACGCGGTCGTCGAGCGAGGTCTGGCGGCCCGAGACGAAGAAGCGGGGCGAGAGGAACTGTATGCCGGGCGCGGCGTAGGCGTCGAGGCTCGCGTCGTCAATCTGCGCGACGGCCAGCCGGCGGCCGAAAGCCGGCGGCCCGTACTTCTGCGTGTAGAACTGCAGGGCCTCGCCGATCGTCTGCGCGTAGGGCTCGACGAAGCCCTCGTTGCCGGGCTGGACGAAGAACTCCAGCTCGTAGCCGCCGATGCGCAGCGTGCGCGCGCTGAAGCGGCCGACGGCGAAGTTTCCGACGAGCGACGGCTGGCGCGTCACGAAGCGGAAGGTGCGCGCGTTCGCGGCCGAGACTTGCGGGCGGATGACGGTCGTCGTCGCGCCGGGCATGGGCGGGAGGCCGGGCGCGCCGGCCGTCTCCGCGACGGCCTCGTCGCTCGCGCCGGCCACGGTGTAGCCGGGCGGCACGGTGACGGTGATCTCCGAGGTGGCGCGGTCGGCGGCGTACTCGTGGAAGGGGAACCAGCGCGCGGCGTACATCAGGTAGGAAAGCTCAGGCCCGACGTAGGCCAGGCGCTTCGTCAGGAGCGGCCCGCCCTCGGGCGTGACGAGCGGCCCCGACCAGCGGAACCGGAGCGTCTGCGGCTGGCCCGCGGGGACGACCTCGCCGAGGTCTACGCGCACGTGCGGCCCGATGGTCTCGAGGCCCGCCTGATCCTGGATGATGTTGGTGAGCGTGCGGCCCTTGAACTCGACCGACTCGACCTTGAGCGAGCCGTTCAGCTCGAAGACGACGGTGCGCGTGTTGTCGAGCGGCGTGAAGCTGACGTCGGCGGCGGCGACGAGCTGGTGCTGCGCGGGGACGAGTTCGGCGGCGATGCGGTAGTGCGTGACGTCGAAGCGGGCGCGCTGGCCGGGCTGGAGCGGCGTCTCGGCGATGGCCGGCGCGGCGGGCGAAGGCTGTGGCGTCGGGGTCGGGCGCGCCTGCGGGGCCGTGCGCCGCGCCGGCCTCCGGCCGCGCTCCTGCGCCGCGAGCGGCGCGGCCAGCGCCAGCACGGCGAGCAGTAAGAAGGGGTAGTTAAAGAGTCTCTTCATCGCGGAATATTCCTGGGTAAGACGATACGTCCGACGGGTCTCCTCTGACAAGTCCGCGGCGGCGGGCAGGAGGCCGCCGCTAGTGCGGGCCAGCCGCACGGCCTTTCTTCTGCTACGGCAAGCGTTTGGATGTCACCCCCGCGGCTCCCGTTGTACGCCCCGGAAGAGGGTGCTGGGTTCTAGGTGCTAGGTGCTGGGGTAAAGACAACTTGCTTTCCCAGCACCTAGCACCCAGCACCCGGAACCCTCTCTTGACACGGCGCGGGCGGCGCGTTCATGCTCGGCGGAAAGCTCCAACTGGAATTTTTTGTGAAGGCGGCGCGCGCCGCCGCGGGGAAGATCATGGACTCATACGGCGACCCGGCCATCCGCATCACGCTCCTGCCGCGCGACACCAACCCGCAGGGCACCATCTTCGGCGGCATCATCCTCAGCTACATAGACATCGCCGGCGCGGTCGAGGCCCACCGCCGCACGGGCATCGAGCGCTTCGTCACCGTCGCCATGCGCGAGGTCATCTTCCACCACCCAGTCTTCGTCGGCGACCTCGTCAGCTTCTACGCCCGCACCACCCGCATCGGCACGACCTCTCTGACGGCCCGCGTCGTCGTCGAGGCCGAGCGCTACGGCGGAACCTCCGAGCGCATCAAAGTCACCGAGGCCGAAGTCGTCTACGTCGCCGTAGACGCCAACCGCCGCAAGATGAAGATCAACAAGGAACTCGTCAAAGACTCCGAGGGCGTCGGGATGCACGAGACCTCATAACAAGAAAAACAGTTTCGGGTTGCGAGTTTCGAGTTTCGAGTTAAAAGACAAGTCACTTCATGGGCGGCTTGTCTTTAACTC
>DASZKF010000368.1:0-40844 GCA_035947355.1 Pyrinomonadaceae bacterium
CGAAACTCGAAACCCGTAACTCGAAACTTTTTCACTTCGCCGGCGCGGGCAGGGCGCGCAGCGAGAGGAGGGTGATGGTGGTCGGCGTGCCGTTCTCGACCTCGACCTTGAGGAGCGCCTGGTAGTACCTGGGCGGCGCGCCGGGGCCGCCGAGCTGGCGCAGGCGCTGGCCGAGGACGGCGAGGTGGTTACGCGTCGTGACGAACTCGGCCGCCGCCTCCGTCCCCTCGCTGAAGATGCCGGCCAGCGTCATCACCGCGTGCTCGCCCGAGACGTTCGGCTTGACGGTGACGAGCGCGTAGTCAACGGCCAGCTCGCCCGTCTGCTCGTTGAACTGCGGCTTGTACTCGCGCTCCTCGCCCGGCTGGGGGTCGCGGTTCTCGATGGTCGCGTTGAAGGTGTGGTTGAAGCTCTCGACCGAGGGCAGGCGGCGCGTCCACTCGTTGACGTAGATGCTGCCGAGCAGGATCACGTTGCGGTACTTGAGGTCGGCGGCGTTGACGTGCCGGCTCTGCCGGAGCAGGGCCGTCTTGTCCGCGGCGCGGAAGAGGTCGGTCAGGCGGTAGAGGCCGATGGCCTCGCCCATCCCCGTGTACATCCCGAGCGAAGGGATGAGCCGCGGCGACTCTCCGCCCGCCCACTGCCCCTTGAACTCCGGGGCCTCGGCCAGCGACCGCGCCTGCTCGGGGGTGAGCTCGATTGAGCGCCGCCCCAGCGAGGCGGGGTCGGCCTCGTTCAGGAAGCGGTAGACGGTCGGGCTGCTGAGGACGATCAGGGGCGACTCGGGGTCGTCCACGAACGGCCCCCAGACGGCGCGGAAGTCTTCGGTGTTGAGCGAGGGGTCGGGCGCGGCCCGGCCCATCTCAAGGTTCCGGGCGTAGAGCCACACGACGGCGGCCAGCAGCAGGGCGATGACCCCGCACAGCAGCAGAACGACCGTGCGGCCCGCGCGCCGCGCCGGCGCGGCCGCTGCGGCGGCCCCTTCGTCAGCCGCGGCCCGCCCGTCCGTCGCCGCCCCCCCGGCGGCTCGCGGCGCGGCGGGGAAGCTCTCCGAGGCGGAGTCCGCCTGGGGGCAGACGAAGACCGGGTGGTAGTGACCCTTCGGGAGGTCTATGACGATCTGGTCGCCCTTGCCCTCGGTGGTGTAATACTCCTGGAGCTTCGTCCGCAGCCGCCCGGCCTGGACGCGCACCACCGAGTCTATGCGCGGGTCGTAGTCGCTGTTGCGGCCGAAGACCTCGGTGGCGATGGTGTACTCCTTGAGCTGCGTGCCCTGGTCTTCGAGCGTCTTCTCGACGACGAAGCGCAGGAACGCCTTGAGGCTCTCCGAGTTCTGGAGCGTGCGGCTCTGGAGAACCTTCTGCAACTGCTCGAGCTTCTGTTCCTTGTCCGGTTCCATCATCCCGTTCACGAGGGCGCGGCGCGGGGCCGGCGGCGGGCAGGTACCAGTTAACGATTATTGTTCGCTTGTCCCTTGCGAAGGCCGGAAGGTCGCGCGCGGCGGCGGCAGAATTATAAGCCCGCGCGCCGTTTTTCAACAACCCGGTCGGGGCCGCCCGCAAGCCCGCCGGGCCGCCGCCCCTGTAACGTTGTTACATCGGCCGTGTAACACGGGGCTTTCCCTAGGGATATGCCGTCCGGGCGCGGTTATTACCGTATCTTACTGGCAGTAACTTTCGGGATGGCTATCGGGCGGTTTAAAGTGTACTCAAGTCCTAATCTGCCCGGCCGCTTTATCCTTTAATCTCGGGCTCGTTTAAGTGATAGCTACGAAGGTAGCCGCCGCCCGCCTCGGGGCGGGACGAAGCAAGCGTCAGGCTCCCCAACTCCGTTTCGAGACTCTTTTCGATCATCACCGTGAGGCCGCCCGCCCGAGGCGAGCGAGGCGTGCGGCCCGGCTGCCCCAGGAGACCACTACCATGAAAAAGAAGTTCGGCGTTCCCTTCATGCTGCTCCTGCTGGGGGTCGTCCTGGCGGGCGGCGTCCGCGCCCAGACGAGCACCGTCGGGACCATCAGCGGCACCGTGCGCGACCCGCAGGGGGCGGCCGTCCGCGACGCCGAGGTGCTCATCGAGGAGGAGACGACGGGGCAGTCGCGCACCGTCAAGACGGACGAGGACGGCGAGTACTCGGCCCCGAGCCTGCCCGTCGGCCGCTACCGCGTGACGGTCGCCCCGGCCGGGTTCAAGCGGACGGTCGCACCCGGCATCGAGCTGCACGTCAACGACCGGCTCGTCGTTGACATCACGCTCGAAGTCGGGGAGGTCACGGAGACGGTGACGGTCACGGACGCGGCGACGCTCGTCGAGACCGAGAGCGGCAAGGTCAGCAGCCTGGTCGCCGAGAAGCAGGTGACGGAGCTGCCCCTGAACGGCCGCAACTACGCCGCGCTGGTGACGCTCGTGCCCGGCCTCTCGGCCCCGAACGAGGGCAACGCCTTCGGCACCCGCGGGACGGGCCTCGACTCGCACGTAGACGTCTCGGTCAACGGCAACCAGTCGAACGCCAACATGTGGACCGTGGACGGCGTCAACAACATGGACGTGGGCTCGAACGCGACGCTCTTGGTCTTCCCGTCCATTGACGCCATCCAGGAGTTCCGCGTCGAGCGCAACAGCTTCAGCGCCGAGTACGGGCAGGCGCAGGGCGCCGTCATCAACCTCGTCACGAAGGGCGGCGGCAACGAGTTCCACGGCACGCTCTTCGAGTTCTTCCGCAACGACGTTCTGAACGCCAACGACTTCTTCTCGAACCGGGCCGGCATCAAGCGCGCGCCGCTGCGCTACAACAACTTCGGCGGCAACTTCAACGGCCCCATCGTCAAAGACCGCGTCTTCTTCTTCTGGTCGGAGGAGTGGCGGCGCGAGCGGCGCGGCACCGGGCCGCTGACCGCGAAAGTCCCGACCGCCGCCGAGAGGATGGGCGACTTCAGCGGGGTGTTGACGCAGCAGCGCACCATCCGCGTCGGCGACCAGGACGTGGTCGTCCCGGCGCTGCCGAACCGGCCCGGCGCCGGCCGCTGCGACACCCCCGGCCCGAACCCGACCGACCCCGACTGCTTCCCCGGTAACAGGATTCCGGCCGACCAGCTCAGCCCCGTCGGCCTCGCGCTGATGAACATCTTCCCGCTCCCGAACAACCCGGCCGACCCGACGGGGACGAACTGGATTTCGACCCCGCTCCAGCCCGTCAACACCCGTCAGGACCTGATCCGCGGCGACATCACCATCACCGACAAGATGAACCTGATGGTGCGCTACATCAACGAGACCTGGGTGCACGGCGAGGCGTCGGGCAACTTCTGGGGCGACAGCCCGTTCCCGACCCTCTCGTCCGACTGGGAGCAGCCGAGCCGCAGCTTCGCCGTCAAGCTGGCGAACACGCTCACCTCGACGGCCGTCAACGAGTTCCAGTTCTCCGTCTCCGGTAACGACATCTTCATCACGACCAGCCCCGGCACGCAGGCGCTCAACGACCAGATCGCCTCGGTCTTCCCCACCGTCTTCCCGCAGCTGCCGGGCACGGGCTTCCCGACCATCGGCTGGGGCGACGGCGGCTACCCGACCCTCTGGCACCAGGCGCCGTGGGAGAACCACCAAGACCTCTTCATCTGGAAGGACGACTTCTCGAAGGTCTTCGGCGACCACAGCGCCAAGTTCGGCGTCCTCTTCAGCCACAACGTCAAGGACGAGCAGCCGAACGGCGGCAGCGGCCTCTACACCATCCAGTCGGTCGGCCAGCGCACGGGCAACGCCATCGCCGAGCTGCTCGTCAGGGACCTGCCGCTCGTCCAGTACACGGAGTTCGAGCGCCACGACACGACCTTCGGCCGCTGGCGCGACTTCGAGTTCTACGGCAACGACACCTGGAAGGTGCGCAACAACCTGACGCTCACCCTGGGCGTGCGCTACTCGTATTTCCCGCCGGCCTTCGCCGCCGACGACCGGATGACCAACTGGGTCCCCGAGCTCTACGACGGCGCGAACATCGCCAGCGGCTTCGTCCGCGCCGACCAGGCCGAGGCGGCCGGGCTGCCGCGCGCGCTGGTGAACGGCTACAAGGGCGGCATCCAGCCGCGGCTCGGCCTGGCGTGGGACATCCGCGGCGACGGCAAGACCGCCGTGCGCCTCGGCTTCGGCCGCTACATCAGCCGCTCGAACGTCATCGCCTCGCTGCTGCGGATGGCGAACAACCCGCCGTGGAACACGGTCGTGGACACGGGCTGGCAGGCGGGCGCGATCTCCCTGGCCGACTGCCCGAACTGCCGCAGCCTCGACACCATCAACCCCGGCCTGCAGAACGCGGCCGCCGGCCTCGGAACGGTCAACTCGGTTGACACCAACTTCAAGCCGCCCGAGAGCTGGCAGTGGAACCTGACCGTCTCGCGCGAGATCATGCCGAACACGGTGGCCGAGGTCTCCTACGTCGGAAACCACGGGCTGCACCTGTGGCGGCTGATTAACGGCAACTACAACCAGGTGCTCCCGCAGTTCCGCGACGCGGTCGCCAAGAAGCCCGACGATCTGGCGAAGCACCCGGAGTGGCGCCGGTTCGGCGTCGGCAACACCTTCACGCGCGACGAGTCCACGGGCGACTCCAACTACCACGCGCTGCAAGTCTGGGTCGACCGCCGCTTCTCCGACCGGCTCTCCTTCCAGACCGCCTACACCTGGGCGCACGCCATCAGCAACGTCCCGACGCAGTCGTTCATCAGCCAGACGACCGACGTCTTCAACTACGACCTCGACCGCGGCGACTCCGACCTCGACCGCCGCCACTCCTTCGTCTTCAACGCCGTCTACGTCCTGCCGTCGTTCCGGCGGTTCGGCACCGTCGGCAGTAAAATCCTCGGCGACTGGCAGCTCAACACCATCGCCTCCTTCTACACGGGGACGCCGCTCAACATCTTCCTGGGCGCTGACCGGGCCGGCCTCGGCGGCGCGAGCAGTCAGCGACCCAACCTCGTCGAGGGCGTGCCCCTCTACGCCGACGGCGGCAACCCGATCCAGATCATCAACCCGGACGCCTTCAGCCCGCCCGCCCTCGGGACGTTCGGCAGCCTCGGCCGCGGCGTCGTGCGGGGGCCGGGCGTCAAGAACATAGACTTCTCGGCGGCCAAGAACTGGCGGATCCGCGAGCGCTTCGGCCTCCAGTTCCGCGCCGAGATGTTCAACGTCTTCAACTTCGTCAACTTCCGCGGCCACAACCAGAGCGTGGCCCCCGGCGGCATCGAGAACAACTTCAGCAACGGGGGCTTCGGCCGGGCCAACTCCACGCGCGGGCCGCGCGAAATTCAGTTCGGCCTGAAACTCAACTTCTGATATAGTGCGGCCAGACCAACCCGGGCGGAGGGCCGGAGTTAACTCCGGCCCTCCGTCCCGGTTTTTTGTCGAGTCCGACCCGCTTATCAAGGTAGCGATGCATTTCAGCCCGGCCCTCCTCCTGCTCCTGCTGACAGTCTTCCAGGCCCCCGGCGACCTCTTCCGCAGACATTATGAGGCGGCCGAGGCGCACCACCGCGCCGGCCGCCTCGACGCGGCCGAGGCCGAGTTCGCCTCCATCCTCGCCGCGGCCTACCCCGCGCTCGGCAGAATCTACAACGCGCAGTCGAACCGCGCCGGCGCGGTCGCCGCCCTCGAGGCCGCGGCCGCGCGCCGGCCCGACTCGCCCGAGGTGCTCGTCGAACTCGCCATCGCGTACTTCCACGCCGGGCAGTACGAGAAGGCGGGCGCGCCCCTCGGCCGCGTCCTCGCGCGCGACCCGCGCAGCGCGGCCGCCCGCCACATGCTCGGCAAGACCTTCTTCATGGCGGGCGACTTCGAGAAGGCCGCGCGCGAGCTTGAGGCGACCACGGAGCTTGCGCCCGACGACCACGACGCGGCCTACACGCTCGGCCTCGCCTACCTGAAGCTGCGCCGGCTCGACGCGGCGCGGCGCGTCTACGAGCGCCTCGCGTCGCGGGTGGGCGAGCGCGCGCGGTTGCGCGTGCTGGTCGGGCGCGCCTACCGCGAGACGGGGTTCCTGGCCGAGGCCGCCGAGGAGTTTAAGAAGGCCGCCGCGCTCGACCCGCGCCTGCCGCGCGTCCACTACCACCTGGCCGTCACGTACCTGCTGAAGGACGGCGCGGCGTCAATCGGCGCGGCGGCCGAAGAGTTGCGGGCCGAGCTTGACGCGCACCCCCAGGACTTCTTCGCCAACTACTACCTCGGCGTGATTCACACGAGCGAAGGCAAGTGGGAGGCGGCCGTCCCGCTCCTTGAGCGGGCCTCCGCCCTCCAGCCGAAGAACCCCGACCCGTATTTCTACCTCGGCCAGGCGTACCAGAACCTGGGCAGGTACGAACAGGCCGTGGGCGCGCTCCGCAAGGCCATCGAGCACAACCCGCGCCCGGAGCACAACGACTTTCAGGTGGCGAACGCGCACTACCGCCTCGGCCAGTCGTTGCTGAAGGCGGGCCGCGCCGCCGAGGGCGAGCGGGAGTTGAAGACCGCGGCCGAACTCAAGTCGCAAGCCTTCAAGTACGACAACAGGAAGCTGAGCGCCTTCCTCGGCGCGGCGGGCGCCGACGAGCAGAGTAAATTCCCGGAGCTGGTCTCGTCGCCGGGCGTGGTCGCCGGCGCGGCCGGCACGGACGCGCGCGCCGCCGAGGCCCTCTCGCGCGAGGCCGCCTTCTACGAGAAGGTTCTCGCCGCGGCCCACAACAACATCGGCCTGCTGCGCGCGCAGCGCAATGATTACCGCGCGGCGGCCGAAGAGTTCGTGGCGGCCGCGCGCTGGAACCCGCGCCACGAGGGGCTCGACTTCAACCTCGGCCTGGCCCGCTTCAAGGCCGAGCAGTACAAGGAGGCCGTCGCGCCGCTCGAAAGGGATTTGCAGGCCCGCCCCGCCAACCTCCAGACGCGGCACCTCCTGGGCCTGAGCTACTTCATGGTCGAGGAGTACGCGAAGGCCGCCGCGCTCCTGACCGAAGTGGTGGCCGCGAGGCCCGCCGAGACGGCGCTCTACTACCCGCTCGCGCTCTCGCTCGGCAAGGCGGGCAAGACCGCGGAGGCCGACCGCGTCATCCGCCAGATGGTGGCGATGGGCGACCGGAGCCCGCAGGTGCACATCCTTCTCGGCCGCGCCTACTACGAGCAGAACGACCCGGCCAAAGCACTCGAAGAACTGCGCGCCGCGCTCGCGCTCGACCCGCGCGCCCGGCTCGCGCACTTCTACGCGGGGCTGATCCACCTCAAGGCGGGGCGGCTCGACGAGGCCGCCCGCGAGTTCGAGGCCGAGCTGGCCCTGAACCCCGCAGACGCCGAGGCCCGCTACCACCTCGGCTACGTCTCGCTCGCGCGGCAGGAGACGGCGCGGGGCCTCGCGCTGCTGCGCGAGGTCATCCGCGAGCGGCCCGACTACGCCGAGGCGCGCTTCGAGCTGGGCAACGCCCTCCTCAAGCAGGGCGACGTGCGCGGCGCGGTCGAGAGCCTCGAGGCCGCCGCGCGGCTCCGGCCCGGGCAGGCCCACGTACACTACCAGCTCGGCCGCGCCTACATCGCCGCCGGCCGCCAGGCCGAGGGCGAAGGCCAGCTCGACATCGCGCGGCAGTTGAAGGAGAAGGCGCTGCGCGAGGCGAATCAACCCAGTCCGCCCAATCAACCGAATCCATAACGGGGTGCCGCGGGTTTGCCTTTCAGGACAATCAGTCTCATCGCGGTTCTCCTCCTGCTGCCGCCCTCCACGCTGCGCGCCGCCGCCCAGCCGGCCGGCGTCCGCTTCACGGACGTGGCCGCGCAGGCCGGCGTCAACTTCAAACACGTCTCGACGCCGGAGAAGCGTTACATCGTCGAGTCCATGAGCGGCGGCGTGGCGCTCATAGACTTCGACAACGACGGGTACCTCGACATCTACTTCGTCAACTCGCTGACCGTAGACCTCGTCAGGTCGAAGGGGAAGACGCGGAGCGCGCTCTACCGCAACCTCGGCGACGGGACGTTCGCGGACGTGACGGAGCGGGCCGGCGTCGGCGACATCGGCTGGGGGATGGGCGCGGCCGTCGGCGATTATGACAACGACGGCTTCAAAGACATCTACGTCACCTGCGTCGGGCCGAACCACCTGCTCCGCAACCTCGGCGACGGGACGTTCGCGGACGTGACGGAGCGGGCCGGCGTCTCCGACCCGCGCTGGTCGGCCGGCGCCTCCTTCGTGGACTACGACCACGACGGGCACCTCGACCTCTTCGTCTCCAACTACGTCTCCTTCGACTTCAACAACCTGCCCGAGTTCGGCAAGGATAAGACGTGCCAGTTCAAGGGCGTCGCCGTCCAGTGCGGCCCGCGCGGCCTGCCCGGCGACGGCGACTCGCTCTTCCGCAACAACGGCGACGGCACCTTCGCCGACGTGACGAAGAAGGCCGGCGTCTCCGACCCGAACGGCTACTACGGGATGGGCGTGATCGCGAGCGACTTCGACGAGGACGGCCGCACCGACCTCTTCGTCGCCAACGACTCGACGCCGAACTTCCTTTACAAGAACAACGGCGACGGCACCTTCAAGGAGATCGGCTTCCTCTCGGGGACGGCGCTCAACGAGAGCGGCGCGGCCCAGGGGTGCATGGGCGTGACCGTCGGCGACTACGACCGCGACGGCCGCCTCGACCTCTTCGTCACTAACTTCGACGACGACTACAACACGCTCTACCGCAACGACGGCCGCAACTCCTTCACCGACGCCTCGTACGCCGCCAAGGTCGCCGCCGTCAGCCTGCCTTACGTCGGCTGGGGGACGAAGTTCTTCGACTACGACAACGACGGCTGGGTTGACCTCTTCGTCGCCAACGGCCACGTCTACCCGCAGATCAGGAGCTTCCTCCAGCGCAACTTCGTCCACCGCAACCTCCGCAACGGGGCGTTCGCCGAGGTGGCCGAGCAGCTCGGCGCGCCGTTCGCCGAGAAGCACTCGGCGCGCGGCGCGGCCTTCGGCGACATTGACAACGACGGCGACGTGGACATCGTCGTCAGCAACCTCGGCGGCGCGGCGCAGCTGCTGCGCAACGACGGCGGCAACGCCAACAACTCCGTGCTCGTCGAGACCGTCGGCGTCAGGAGCAACCGCGGCGGGGTCGGGGCGCTCGTCAAGGTCGTCGCCGGCGACCTCACGCAGAAGGACGAAGTCCGCAGCGGCGACAGCTACCTCTCGCAGAGCGACCTGCGGCTCCACTTCGGACTGGAGGGGCGGACGAGGATTGACCTCATCGAAGTCCGCTGGCCGAGCGGCGCGGTTGATAAGATCACCGACGCGAAGCCGAACCGGATTTTGACGATCAAGGAAGGCCAGGGCCTCGTCGGCCAGAGGGAATTCAAAGCCGCCGCGCGGCGCTAGGCCGCGCGGGCGTTAGCGGCAACCAATAAGCGTCAACGATTAAACCCGTGCGTCTCGCCCCGCAAATAACAACCGCCCGGCTGCCGGCGTTGGCCGCCGCGCTCGCCTGCCTGCTGCTGGCGGCGGCGGGCGCGCGGGCGCAGGCGAATGATCGCGTCGCGCAGTTGGAGCGCGCGGCGGCGCTCGTCGGCTCCGACCGTCTCGAAGAGGCGGAGCGGCAGTTGAACCAAATCCTGAAGGCCGCGCCCGAGGAGGCCGCGGCGCTCAACCTCCTCGGCGCGGTTCGCGCCAAGCAGGGGCGGCTCGACGAGGCCGAGGCGTTCTTCTCGCGCGCCGTCCGCGCCGACGCGCGCCTGACCGGCGCGCACATGAACCTCGCCTACCTCCACCTGCTCAGGGGCAGGCCGGAGAAGACGGCCGCGGCGCTCGGGGAGGTGCTGCGGCTCGAACCCTCGAACGCCGAGGCCGCCTACCGCCTCGCCTGGGTGCTGCTCTCGCTCGGCCGCCTCGACGAGTGTATTGACCTCGCCGAGAAGGTGAGGCAGTCGCAGACGCCCTCGGCCCCTCTGCTCGCCGTGCTCGGCGACGCGTACCTGGGCAAGGGCGACGCGGGGAGGGCGGAGGAGAGCTACCGCCTCGCGCTCGAACGGGAGGCCGCGAACCCGGACGCGCACTTAGGCATGGCGCGCGTCGCGCGGTCGCGCGGCGACGCCGCGGCGGTCGCGCGCCACCTCGGCCGTGCGGGCGGCGCGGCCGCGAACTCGCCCGAACTCCTCTCCAGGCTCGCGCGCGTCGCGCTGGAAGCGGGGATGAAGGACGAGGCGGTGAAGGCGCTCAGGCGGGTCGTCGAGCTGAGGCCGGGCGAGGCTTCGTACCACTTCGCGCTGGGCGCGGCGTGGCTCAGGCACCCGCCCGACCTCCTCGGGGCCGAGCAGTCCTTCCGCGAGTCGCTCAGGCTCCGGCCCGGAGACGCGCGGGCGCAGCTTCTGCTCGGCTACGTGCTGCTCAAATCGAAGAAGCACGCGGAGGCCCGGGCCTGGCTGGAGAAGAGCGCGGCCGCGGGCGGGGGCGCGCCGGAGGCTTTCTACTACCTCGGCCTCATCGCCCAGGGGCAGAACGAGGACGCGCGGGCCGTGGAGCTGTTCGAGAAGTCCATCCGGCTCGCGCCCTCCTTCGGGCACGCGCACGTCGCCCTCGGCTCGACCTACCTGAAGCTGAAGGACTACGAGCGAGCGCGGGCCGCGCTCGAAGCGGGCGCGAAGCTCAACCCCGAAGACCCGAAGGCGCACTACAACCTCGCGCTGCTCTACTCGCGCCTGAAGGAGCCGGAGCGGGCGCGCGAGGAGATGCGCATCGTCGAGAGGCTGAAGAACGAGGGCAAGGCGGAGGCGGACGGTTCGGAAGTGGCCGCGCCCCCGCCTCCGCAGTAAGGTTGCCGTGAAAGGGAAGGTCGTCATCGCCGCGCTCGTCTTCGCCCTCCTGCCCGCCGCGCCGCCCGGCCGCACCGCGCAGCGCGCCGGCGGGGACGGCAAGGCGGCCGTCACCTTCGCCGAGGTCTCGCCGAAGGAGAGCGGGATCAGTTGGGTTCACGACAACGCGCACTCGCCCGAGCGTTTCCTGCCCGAGACGGTCGGGGCGGGCGCGGCCTTCTTCGACTACGACAACGACGGGTGGGTGGACATCTACCTCGTCAACAGCGGGCCGTCGGACTTCTTCGCGCCGTCGCGCCCGCTCAGGAACGCGCTCTACCGCAACAACCGCGACGGGACTTTCGCTGACGTGACAGAGCGGGCGGGCGTGGCGGGCGGCCGTTTCGGGATGGGGGCGGCCGCGGGCGACTACGACGGCGACGGCTGGCAGGACCTCTTCGTCACCAACTACGGCCCCGACATCCTCTACCGCAACAACGGCGACGGCACGTTTACCGACGTGACGGAGCGGGCCGGCGTCTCCGTGCCGGGCTGGTCCACCTGCGCCGTGTGGTTCGACTACGACGCGGACGGCCGCCTCGACCTCTTCGTCTCCAGCTTCGTCCAGTTCGACAGGTCGCAACACCGCCTGTGCGTGGACAAGACGATGACGCAGAACTACTACTGTATCCCGCGCGTCTTCAAGCCGCGCCCCAGCTACCTTTTCCGCAACAAGGGCGACGGGACGTTTGCGGACGTGAGCGCCGCTTCCGGCATCGCGGGCTCGCCGGGCAAGTCGTTCGGGGCGGTGGCGACGGACGTGAACAACGACGGGTTGATTGACCTCTTCGTCGCCAACGACACCATGCCCAACTTCCTCTTCGTCAACCGCGGCGGCGGCAAGTTCGAGGAGGCGGGCCTGGGGGCGGGCGTGGCCTACGGCGAGGCCGGCGCGCCGCGCTCCGGGATGGGGGTGGACGCGGCCGACTTCGACGGCGACGGCTGGCAGGACCTCTTCGTCGCCAACATTGACCAGGAGTTTTTCAGTCTCTACCGCAACCAGAAGGACCTGACCTTCACCGACGAGCCGGGCGAGATCGCGCCCTCGACCCAACTCCTGAGCGGCTGGGGGCTGAAGTTCTTCGACTACGACAACGACGGCGACCCCGACCTCTTCCTCGCCAACGGCCACCCCGACGACATGGTCGAGACCAAGTCTGCGCGCGTGAAGTACAGAGAGCCGCTCCTCATGTTCGAGAACACCGGGCGCGAGTACCGGAACGTGAGCGCGCGCTCCGGCGCAGTCTTCGCCAAAGACTTCCCGGCGCGGGGCCTGGCGGTGGGCGACTACGACAACGACGGCGACACGGACGTGCTTGTCTCGAACAACGGCGCGGCCCCGCTCCTGCTGCGCAACGACGGCGGCAACCGCAACAACTGGCTCGGCCTGCACCTGGTCGCGACTAAGAGCAACCCCGGCGCGGTCGGGGCCGTCATCACGTGGCAGGCCGGCGGCGTCCGGCGCAGCCGCCTGAAGACGGCCGGCGGCAGCTACCTCGCCTCCCACGACCCCCGCGAAATCCTCGGCCTCGGCGCGGCCGCGAAGGCCGACGCCGTCGAAATCCGCTGGCCCAGCGGCGCGCTCGACAAACTCTCCGACCTCCCCGCGCGCGCCTACCTCAAGGTCGTCGAAGGGCAAGGCGTAGTAAAGAAGTGATGAATGCGGAATGATGAATTAAAGACAAGCCGCTTTTAATTCATCATTCCGCATTCCGCATTCATCACTTCTTTTCGATTCGGTCGAAGTATTCGCGTTGGATGCGTGGCGTCTGGTCGTCGGCCTTGACGGCGCGCAGCGCTTTGACGAGGGCGGAGACGCGGTGCTCGGTCAGGGCCTGGCCGAGTTCGCGGGTGGCCTTCGCGCCCTCGCCGGCGTAGTGGTTGGGGAAGCGGGCGTACCACCAGATGGCGGTGTAGAGGCCGGGGAGCGGCGGGAGCCGCTTCTGATCCTCGCCGGACTCCTCGGGGGCGCGGCCGAGCTGCACGAGGTCGGGACGCAGGTAGAGGATGGCGGAGGACTCGTTCTCGCCGGCGTGGAGGTCGGTCGCCGGGTCGGTCTTGCGCAGCGCCTTCTGCTTCTGCTCGAACTCCTCGTCCCACTCCGGCTCGAAGAAGTAGACGACGTAGTCGCGGCGGCGTTCGAGCTGCGACTGGACGAAGTAGCGCAGCAGCTGCGGGTTGCCGCCGTGGCCGTTGACGATGACGATCTTCCTGAAGCCGTTGCGCCCGATCTCCTCGACCGTCGCGTCCAGCAGGTCCCACACGACGCGCGAAGGCAGCGCGAAGGTGCCGGGCTGGTGCCGCGCCTCGTAAATCTGCCCGTAGAAGAAGTCGGGGAAGACGACGGCGTACTCCTGCTTCGCCGCGCGCGCCGAGAGTTCGCGGACGTGGATCAGGTCGGAGCCCATCGGAAGGTGCGGCCCGTGCTTCTCCAGGATGCCGATGGGGAGGATGCAGGTGTAGGCCGCGCGCTCCTGCGCCTTCGGCCAGTCGGCGGCCGTCAGCTCGTCCCAGCGCGACGGCAACTCCTGCGCCGCCGCCGAAGAGGTGAGTACAAAAAAGGCGAGCAGAAATCTCATACGATTCTCCTTAAAGCCGAGTGTGGCGGGAGGCAGTTTCAACACAGAGGGCACGGAGGGCACAGAGAAAACATTTCTTCTTCTCTGTGTTCTCTGTGCCCTCCGTGCCCTCTGTGTTAAATCCTGCCCCGCCCGGCTCTCAACTCACGGGCCTGCCACGAACGCACAATCACACGCCCCGCAGCACCTCCGTCACTGCTGCCGGAGCGGCGGCATCGGGATGGGGATGTTGTAGGCGGACGCGCCGGCGCCGACGCCGCCCTCGCAGGTGTTCGGCGGGGTGGTGCAGAGGCGGCGGGTCGAGGGGCACTCCGAGGCCCAGAACATGTAGCCGAGCATGCCGTTGGTCGAGCCGACGCGGGTCGCGACCGTCTGCACGTAGTTGCCCGTGCTCTTCTGCAAAGAGTTGTCGAAGCTGACGCACTCGGGCGCGGGCCGCGTCCCCGTCACGATGTAGAGGCCGCCGGTGAACTTGGCCGCGGCGAGCGGCAGAATCGGCGGGTCGTACTGCGGCTTGCCGTCTATGTGCTCCTGCCAGTTGGCCTGCGCGTCGGCGGCGCCGTTGGGCTGGCGCGAGGGCACCATCGCGTTGGCGTAGTCGAGCACAGGGCTGGTCGTGTTGAGCCAGTCGGCCGTGGCCTTGCGCGTCAGGGCGATGAGCCAGCGGTCGCCGGCCGCGAGGTCTATGGTCAGGCGCGCGGCGTGGTTCGCGCCCGTCGCGTCGTAAGGCAGCACCGAGCGGTAGGCGTTGATGAACGCCTGGAGGCCGGCGAGGTTGGGGCTGCTGTTCTCCTCGTAATCAATCTCGATGCCGACGCCGAGGCGCTGGGCCACCTCGGCGGCGTTCAGCCCGAACTGCGCCGGGTTGGCGGCGAGCGCCTGGTTCCAGGCGTCCGTGTAGGTGATGCCGCCGATGGAGAGCATGACCCGGACGTTGCGGCTCTTGAAGTAGTTGACGACCTCCGGCGTCATCCCGCGCGGCACGCCGGCGAGCGTCCCCGCGTCGGTCGTCTTGTTGAGGAGCTTGAGCGGGTGGACGAAGCTCAGGACGACGAGGTTGACCGAGGGCAGCCCCGAGCCGTCGCCGCGGTCTACGAGCCAGCGGTTCTTGAGGTCGAAGTCGTTCATGTCACGCACGCCGGCCCACGTGCAGAAGTCGTTGCCGCAGTGCCAGGCCCCGTAGACGGAGACGGGCGTGGCGCGGGCGGAGAGGGAAGTGGCGGCGAGCGCCGCCCCCAGGATGCACAGCGACATCAACCTTCTGAGCATACGCATTCTCCCTTCTCGATAAGTTTCGAGTTTCGAGTCTCGAGTTTCGAGTTCGGGCGGCGCAAGTTGAGCCTCCCAACTCACGCGGCACAAACTTGAAACTTGAAACTTGAAACTTGAAACTCGAAACTATTTTTTGTCAGGCGGCGCGGCCATCGCCTTGACTTGCTCGCGCCACTCGGGGGGCGTCATCTGGCCGAGGCGCGGCAGCTCGTGGGCGGCGACGACGAGCTGGCGGAGGCCCGGGATGACGGGGAACTCGAGCGCGGCTTTGGGCTTGGCGGCCTCGGCGAGCGCGGCGAGGCGCGCGTCGCGCCACTCGGCCGGGGCCGGGACGCCGCGCGCGAGATACGACAAAGCCTCAAGCCCGGTCTCCCCCAGCTGCCCCAGGTCTTTCGCCAGCGGGCGCGCCTCCTGCAGGCCGGGCGAGTGGTCTATCAAGACTTCCAACTCGGGGCCGGCCGTGAGCCAGCGCAGCATTATGTCGTGCAGTTTCTTCGCGTGGGCCTCGAAGTGCGGGGCGTCTCCGAGCAGGGCGTCCACCGACGAAGAGAAGCTTCGGGCCGCGTCGCTGTCGGGGCGGGCCGCGTCTATCAGGCCGGTCAGCGGCGAGAGCATCGTCTGCGGCCGCTGCTGGTAGCGCCGGTACTCCTTGACCGGCTCGACGATCGAGGCGAGCGTCTGGAGCGGCGCGATGTCACGGCCCCCGGCCAGCCGCCGGAGCATCATCGCCTGGTTCTTCTCGTGCGTGAGGCCCAGCTCTTCGAGGCGGACGCTCGTGACGGCGAGCCGCCGGTACATGTCTCCGACGTCGCGCACCTCGCGCGGCGACCAGAGCCGCTCGGCGATGGCGGCCGTGCGCGGCCAGATGCGCGAGTCTATCGTCTCGGGGCTGACCCACTCGCTCCACATCGTCGCCTCGCCGCCCAGCACCCGCGCCGCCTCCTCGGGCGTGAGCGTGCTGTCGGCCGGGATGGGGTCGTTGGCGTAGTGCTGGTGCGCGGGGAAGATGAGGTCTATGTAGTAGCCATTCGAGAGGACGCCGCGGTAGCCCTTGCGGGCCGCCTCGGCCAGCGCCTGCGGGCCGCGCCACGAGTGTATGACGACCTCCCTGGGCAGGTCGGGCTGGAAGATTTCGTCCCAGCCCATCATGGTCTTGCCGTGCTTCTTGAGGATGCGCAGGAGCCGCTGGTTGAAGTAGGTCTGGAGGGCGTGGTTGTCCTTGATACCCTTCTCCTTCATGAAGGCTTGTATCTTCGGGTTCTTGTCCCACTGCTTGCCCTCGTTCTCGTCGCCGCCGATGTGCATGTACGAGTCGGGGAAGAGCGCGGCCATCTCGCCGAGGAAGTCGTCGAGGAACTCGTAGACCTGCTCGCGCGTCGGGTCAAGGGCCGGCTCGAAGATGCCGGCCCGCCGCTCGATGGTGTAAGGCCCCGGCGCGCTGCCGAGTTCGGGGTGGCCGACGAGCCAGGAGGTGGCGTGGCCCGGCATGTCGAACTCCGGCACGACGCGGATGCCGCGCTCGCGCGCGTACGAGATGATCTCGCGCGCCTCGGCCTGCGTGTAGAACTGCCCGTCGGAGCCCATCGTGTGCAGGCGCGGGAACTTCTTGCTCTCGATGCGGAAGCCCTGGTCTTCGGTCAGGTGCCAGTGCAGGACGTTGAGCTTGACGGCGGCCATCGCGTCGAGGTTACGCTTCAAGACCTCCATCGGCTGGTAGTGGCGCGCCACGTCAATCAAGAGCCCGCGCCAGGGGAAGCGCGGCCGGTCTTGAATCGAGACGGCCGGGACGAAGTGTCCCTCGCGGTCGCCGTCGAGCAGTTGCAGGAAGGTCTCCAGCCCGCGCAGCGCGCCGACCGCGGTCGGCGCCCTGAGCACGGCCTGCCGCTCGGAGACTTCCAGCGTGTAAGACTCGTCCTCCTCGACCGAGGGCACGGCCCGGCCCGGCCCGCCGGCCTCGACCAGGAGCGTCGCCGCCGCGGCGTCGGCCGCCGGCCCGCGCTGAAGCTCCATGACGGTGCGGCCCTCGACGCGCCGCAGGAAGCGGTCTATCCCGGCCCGGAGGCGCGCGTCCGAACGGCCCCCGACGGCGACGCTGAAAGACTTGTTGACGGCGAGCCGGCCGGGGTTGAATTTGACGTTGGCGGGCACGGGCATCAAGTTGTGCCGCGCGGCGGCGACGGGCGGCGCGGCCGCAGTCTGCGGGCGGGCGTCGGCGGCGCAGAACAGGGAGAGGACGAGCGCGAGATAGAAGGTCGGTCGCATAGGTTCCTCGGCGTGGCGCGGGAAGGTTTTAAGGGGCTGCATGGCGATAGAAGAGTCAGCGAGTGTCGCCCACGGGGCGGCCCGCGCGGCGTAAGTTACGGTGTCATACTTGAGGTTACGGAATTATCCCCGGTAAAAGCTTACGCACCCGGCCTTTGACGTGAAGAGACAGGCGTGAATTCGCTCAAAATCGGAATCAGCGGCGTCCGGGGCGTGGTCGGCGAGACCTTTACGCCGGAGCTGGCGGTGGCCTTCGCGCAGGCCTTCGGCACCTACCTCGACGCCGGGCGCATCCTCGTCTGCCGCGACGCGCGCGCGTCGGGGCCGATGGTGCGCGCGGCCGTCGTCTCGGGTCTGCTCGCCGCCGGCTGCGAGGTCGTAGACCTGGGCGTCTGCCCGACGCCGAGCTTGCAACTCTCCGTCCCGCGCCTCGGGGCCGAAGGCGGCATCTCGATCACCGCCGGGCACAACCCGGAGCCCTGGAACGCGCTGAAGTTCGTCCGCGCCGACGGCCTCTACCTGAACGCGATGCAGGCCGACGAGCTGCTCGACATCTACCACCAGGGCGAGTTCGCCAAGGCCGCCTGGGACGCGATCCACAGCCGGGTCGGGCGCGCCGACGCCGTCGCGCACCACCTCCAAGTCCTCTCCGCCGCCTTCGACACCGGGGCCGTCCGCGCCCGCCGCCTGACGGTCGCCGTGGACTGCTGCAACAGCTCCTGCGCCCTGCTCTCGCCGCGCTGGCTCGCGGCGCTCGGCTGCGAGGTGTTGGCCGTCAACGACGACCCCTCGGCGCCCTTCCCGCACGCGCCCGAGCCGACCCGGCAGACGATGGCGCAGCTACGCGCCGTGGTGCGCGCGGGCCGCGCCGACGTGGGCTTCGCGCACGACGCCGACGGCGAGCGGCTCGGCGTCGTCGCCGAGACCGGCGAGATTCTGTCGGAGGAGGCGACGCTCCCCCTCTCCGCCGAGATTCAACTGCGGCGCGAGGTCGGCCCCGTCGTGACGAACATCTCGACCAGCATGGCCGTCGAGCGCGTCGCCGCCCGCCACGGCGCGGCGGTGCTGCGCACCCCCGTAGGGCAGGCGTTCATCTCCGAGGCGATGGTCGAGGCCGGGGCGGTGGTCGGCGGCGAGGGGAGCGGCGGCTGCGTCGTCCCGCGCGTGCAGTGGACGCACGACAGCACGGCCGCGGTCGGCCTCATCCTTGAGCACCTGGCGCTGACGGGCGAGAGGGTCTCGGAGCTGGCCGCCGCGCTGCCGCGCTTCCCCGTGCTCAAGCACAACCTGGCGGTCGAGCCCGACCGCATTCACGCGCTCGTCCAGCGCGTGCAGGACGAGCTGGAGAGGGAGCGGCTCGAATACGACCGCACCGACGGCCTCAAGGTCTCCTGGCCCGACGGCTGGGTGCACGTGCGCGTCTCGAACACCGAATCCATGATCCGCCTCATCGCCGAGGCCGAGACCGCGCCCCGCGCCCGAGAGCTGCTCGACTGGGCGCGCGACCGCCTGGGCAGGTAACAGAGAATTTTAGATTTTAGATTTTAGATTTTCGATTTGCAGTCGTCAGTCGTCAGTCATCAGTTTTTGTCTTTGCTGAGAACTGACGACTGACAACTAAATCGCAAATCAAAAATCAAAAATCAAATTCGGAGCGACCGACGCTGTGATTAAGAACTTTCTGCTCGCGCTCGTCGTCATCCCCGCGGCCTTCGCGGGCGGGCGGCTCCCGCCGGAGGGGCTGGTCAGGCCGGTCAAGGTAGTTGAAGTGCCCGGCTACAGCGAGGGCGTCGTCGTCGGCCGCGACGGGGCCGTCTTCATCTCCGACGTGTACCACGGCACCATCTACCGCGTCGGCGCGGACGGCAGGGCCGCCCCGTGGGCCGTGACGGGCGCACCCAACGGCCACAAGATTCTTCCCGACGGCACGCACCTCGTCTGCGACGGCAGCCGGCGCGCGGTGCTGCGGCTCGACGACGCGGGGAAGGTCGTCGGCGAGGCGTCCAGAGAGTGCGACGGGAAGCCCCTGCGCGCGCCCAACGACCTGACGCTCGACCCGCGCGGCGGCTTCTACTTCACAGACCCCGGCGGGTCGAGCGCGCAGAACCCGGTCGGCACGGTTCATTACGTAGACCCGCGCGGCGTGACGCACCTCGTCGCCGGAGGTCTCGCCTTCCCGAACGGCATCGCCCTGCGCCCCGGCGGCCGGACGCTGCTCGTCGGCGAGAGCGGGCGCAACCGCGTCCTGAGTTATGAGGTCATCACGCCCGGCAGGGTCGGCCCCGCGCGGGTCTTCGCAGACCTCCCCGTCAAGGCGACCGGGCAGACGGCCAACGAGCCGGACGGCATGTGCCTCGACGCGACCGGCAACCTCTACGTCGCGCACTACGGCATGCGGCAGGTGCAGGTCTTAAGCCCCGCGGGGAAACTGCTGCGCCGTTACGCGGCCGGGAACCTGACGGCGAGCAACGTGGCCTTCGGCGGCCCGCGCGCGGATCAACTCTACGTCACCGGCGCCCTCGGCGACGAGAAGACCACCCCCGGCGGCCTCTTCCGCCTCGACCTGAAGGGCGTGAAGGGACTGAGGACGGTAAATGGTGAATAGTGATTAAACTTTCCGGGCGTCGCGTGTTAGCCCTCCGACGCGGCGGTAGCTCAAAGACCATTCACCATTTACCATCTACCATTCACCGCTTTTGCCATGCGAGCGATACCGACCCTCAAGATCAGCATCTCGGGCGTGCGCGGCGTGGTGGGCGAGAGCCTGACGCCGGCGCTGCTCGTGCGCTTCGCGCAGGCGTTCGGGACTTACGCGGGGCCGGGGACGGTCTGTATCGGGCGCGACACGCGCACCTCGGGCGAGATGGTGCGGCAGGCCGTCGTCGCGGGCCTCCTGTCGAGCGGGTGCCGCGTCGTAGACCTCGACGTCTGCCCCGTCCCGACCGTGCAGTTGCTCGTGCGCGAGCGGCGCGCGCGCGGCGGCATCGCCATCACGGCCAGCCACAACCCGGCCGAGTGGAACGCGCTGAAGTTCATCAACTCGGCCGGCCTCTTCCTCAACGCCGGGCAGGCCCGGCAGCTCCTCGACATCTACCACCAGGGCGAGTACAGGAAGGTTCCGGGCGCGGAGATGCGGGCGGTCGAGCCTTCGGCGGGCGCGATTGATCTGCACGTCAAGGCCGTGCTCGACGCGCTCGGCCCGCTGCCGGCGGGGCCGCGAAGGTTGCGCGCGGCCGTGGACTGTTGCAACGGGGCCGGCTCGGTCGTCGCCCCGCGGCTCATCGAGGCGCTCGGCGCGGAGGTCTTCGCCGTCAACGCCACGCCCGACGGGACGTTCCCGCGCGGGGCCGAGCCGGTGCCGGAGAACCTCGGCGCGCTCTCGGAGGCGGTGCGCGAGCACGGCTGCGACGTCGGGTTCGCGCAGGACATGGACGCCGACCGCCTCGCCGTCGTCACCGAGCGCGGCGAGGCCGCGGGCGAGGAGTACACGCTGGTGCTCGCGGCCCGCCGGGTGCTGGCGCGCGAGCCGGGGCCGGTCGTGGCGAACCTCTCGACGACGGGCGCGCTCGACTCGGTCGCCGCCCGCTTCGGCTGCCCCGTCTACCGCTCGAAGATCGGCGAGGCCAACGTCGCCGAGGAGATGGCGCGGCGCGGCGCGGTCGTCGGCGGCGAGGGCAACGGCGGCGTCATCTACCCGCGCATCAACTTCGCGCGCGACAGCCTGGTAGCCATGGCGCTCGTCCTCCACCTGCTCGCCGAGACGGGCCGGACGGTCTCGGAGCTGCTCGGCGAGCTGCCGCACCCCTGCATGCTGAAGGAGAAGATGGTTTGCCGCTCCGACCGGATTCGCGCGGTGCTGCGGGCGCTCAGGGACGCCTACGCGCCGCTGCCGATTGACCTCAGCGACGGCGTCAAGGTGACGACGCCCGACGGCTGGCTCCTCGTCCGCGGCTCGAACACCGAGCCGATCATCCGCCTCGTCGCCGAGGCCGAAACGGAGGCCCGCGCCCGCGAGCTGATCGAAGACGTGAGGGCGCGCGTAAGCGCCTGCCTCGACACTAAGAAATGATGAATGCGGAATGATGAATATAAGGCGGCTTGAATGATGAAGCTCGGCGTGCGTCACATGCATCATTCATCATTCCGCATTCATCATTAGCCAAAGCGGAGGCGAGTGTATGGACGCGCTGAGCGGAGAGCAGGGGGCGGGGCGCATGGCGTCGCTCGATGTCTTTCGGGGCATCACCATCGCGGGGATGATCCTGGTGAACAACCCCGGGTCTTGGGGCGCGATCTACTCGCCCTTCGCGCACGCCGAGTGGCACGGGTGGACGCCGACCGACCTCGTCTTCCCGTTCTTCCTCTTCATCGTCGGCGTCTCGATCACGCTCGCGCTCGGCCGGCGTGCAGAGGGCGGCGGGCCGCGGCGCGCGCTCTATTTGAAAATCCTGCGCCGCTCGGCGATCATCTTCGGCCTCGGCCTCGTGCTCATGGGCTTCCCCTCCTACGACCTCTCGACCATCCGCATCCCCGGCGTCCTCCAGCGCATCGCCGTCTGCTACCTCGTCGCCTCGGTCATCTTCCTCAACACGCGTTGGCGCGCGCAGGCCGTCATCGCGGCGGCGCTCCTCGTCTTTTACTGTGCGCTGATGACGCTCGTCCCCGCGCCCGGCTACGCCGCCGGCGACCTGAGCATGGAGGGGAACCTCGCGGCCTACGTGGACCGTTCGCTGCTCGGGCGACATACTTGGAAGCCGCTGTACGACCCCGAGGGAATCTTGAGCACCATCCCGGCCGTGGCGACGACGCTCGGCGGGGTGCTCACGGGCCACTGGCTGCGCTCGCGCCGGTCGGAGGCGGAGAAGGTCGCGGGGATGTTCGTCGCCGGGGCGGCCTGCGTGGTCGCGGGCTGGGCGTGGGGCTTCTGGTTCCCCGTCAACAAGGCCCTGTGGACGAGCTCCTTCGTCCTGCTCACGGCGGGCCTCGCCCTCCAACTGCTCGCCGTCTGCTTCTGGCTCGTGGACTTCAAGGGCTACCGGCGCTGGGCGAAGCCCTTCATCATCTTCGGCACCAACGCGCTCGCCGTCTACTTCCTCGCCGAGCTGTTCTCCAACGTCATCTCCTCCGTCACGGTCGCGCGCGCCGGCGGCCGCGCCGCCGACCTCAAGACCGTCGTCTACGAAAACCTCTTCGCCTCCTGGGCCGCGCCCAAGACGGCCTCGCTCCTCTTCGCCCTCTGCGTCGTCCTGCTCTGGCTCGGCGTCATGTCGTTGCTGTACCGCAGGCGGATATTCATCAAGGTCTGAGAAGAGTAGCCAGTAGCCAGTAGTCGGTAGCCAGTAGGCTCCGCGCGGTGGCAACTGACGCTGACACGCGAACGATTCATTAGCGAATGCTTTTCTACTGACTACTGACTACTGTCTACCGGCTACTTCTTTATGCGCCTCTCCCTCCTTGACTGGCTCATCATCGCGGCGTACTTCGCGATGTCTCTGGCGGTGGGGCTGTATTACGCGGGGCGGGCGGGGCGCTCGACGGAGGAGTTCTTCCTGTCGAACCGCTCGATGCCGTGGTGGCTCGCCGGCACCTCGATGGTGGCGACGACGTTCGCGGCCGACACGCCGCTGGCCGTCACCGAGATGGTGGCGCGCAACGGCGTGGCCGGCAACTGGCTCTGGTGGTCCATGCTGGCGGGCGGGATGCTGACGGTCTTCTTCTTCGCGCGGCTGTGGCGGCGCTCGCGCGTGATGACGGACGTGGAGTTCGTCGAGTTGCGCTACGCCGGCCGCCCGGCGGCCTTCCTCCGGGGCTTTCGTGCCCTCTACCTGGCGCTTCCGATCAACCTCATCATCATGGGCTGGGTCAACCTCGGGATGGCGAAAGTCCTGAGCGGCACGCTGGGGCTGGCGAAGTGGCAGGCGCTCGCGCTCTGCCTCGGCATCACCTTCCTCTACTCGCTTTTGTCGGGCTTCTGGGGCGTCGTCGTCACCGACGCCGTGCAGTTCGTCATCGCGATGGCCGGCTCGGTGGCGCTCGCGGTCTTCGCCGTGCGGGCCGTCGGCGGCGTCGGCGCTTTGAAGGAGCGGCTGGCTTCGGCCACGCCCGTCGGGAGCGACACGCCGTTCGGCCCCGACGCCATCAGCCTCTGGAGCGACGGGAGCGCGCCGTGGATGCTGCCCGTCCTCACGCTCGCCGTCTACCTCGGCGTGAACTGGTGGGCGTCGTGGTATCCGGGCTCGGAGCCGGGCGGCGGCGGCTACGTCGCGCAGCGCATCTTCGCCGCGCGCGACGAGCGGCACGGGCTGCTCGCCGTGCTCTGGTTCACCGTCGCGCACTACGCGCTCCGGCCCTGGCCGTGGATTCTGGTCGCGCTCTGCTCGCTGGTGCTCTACCCTCCGGGGACGACCGTCAACCCGGAGACGGGCGAGCCGGACGCGGCCTTCGGCTACGTGAGGGTGATGACGGACTTCCTGCCCGTGGGCTGGCGCGGGCTGCTGCTGGCCTCTTTCGCGGCCGCCTACATGAGCACCATCTCGACGCAGATGAACTGGGGCTCGAGCTACCTCGTCAACGACTTCTACCGCCGCTTCGTCCGGCGCGGGGCGAGCGAGCGCCACTACGTCTTCGCCTCGCGTGTGGCGACTTTGGTCGTCGTCCTGCTCTCGGTCGGCGTCACCTACTACATGAACCGGATCACGGGCGGGTGGGAGCTGGTCATGTCGCTCGGCGCCGGCACCGGCCTCGTCTACATCCTGCGCTGGTACTGGTGGCGGGTCAACGCCTGGTCTGAAATCTCCGCGATGGCGGCGGCCCTCGCCGTCTCTCTCGGGCTGCAATACTTCTCCGTCTTCGACTCGTCCACGCCGCAGGGGTTCGCGCAGACCATCCTCACCACCGTCGGCGCGACGACCCTCGTCTGGCTGGCCGTGACCTTCCTGACCGCGCCCGTCCCGGCCGAGAAGCTCGAAGAGTTCTATCGCCGCACGCGGCCGGCGGGGCCGGGCTGGCGGCGCGTGGCCGCGGCGGCGGGCGAGGCGGAGAGGCGCGGCGAGGTCGCGCCGAACCTCCTGAACTGGGCGCTCGGCGTCGGCCTCGTCTACGCGGCGCTGTTCGCCATCGGCGAGCTGGTCTTCGGCCTCTGGCTGCGCGCCGCGCTCTTCGCCCTGGCGGGCGCGGTCTGCGGCGGCCTCATGCTCTGGAACCTGAACCGCACGGGCTGGGCCGGCCTCGCCGACGCGGCCGACTGAACCCGCCCAAGACCCCGCCACCACACGCCTTCCCGAGCATAAATCCTCACGCCCGCAGGAAGCCTTGACAGTCTAGGCATGCTCGCCTATCATGCCATGACGTTCTAGGCATTACGGCCATTCGCCCGGAGGTGAACCAGTGACCAGAGAGAAGGCGGACTTGCTCCAGGGGACGCTCGACATGCTCATCCTCAAGGCCGTCTCGGTCGGCCCGCTGCACGGCTACGGCATCATCCAGCGCATCCGGCAGATGTCGGACGAGATGCTCTCGGTCGAGCAGGGCTCGCTCTACCCGGCGCTCTACCGCATCGAGCAGAGGGGCTGGGTCTCCTCGAAGTGGGAGGTGAACGAGACGGGCCGCCGCGCCAAGTTCTACTCGCTGACGGCGGCGGGCCGCCGCCAGTTGGAGGCCGAGGAGGCGAGCTGGGATCGGCTCGTCCTCGCCATCGCGAAGGTGCGGCAGGCGACCTAGGGGGCGGTCGGGTGAAGAGGTGGCTCAACATTTTTGCGGCGCGGCTGCGCGCGCTCCGTCGGCGCGAGGAAGTCATCCGCGACATAGACGAGGAGATGCGACTCCACGTCGAGATGGAGGCGGAGGCGAACGTCCGTCGGGGGATGCCGCCGGCCGAGGCGCGGCGGGCGGCGCTCCGAAGCTTCGGCCACTACGACAGCGTCAGGGACGTGGCCTACGGGGTACGGGGAGGCGGGATGATCGAGACACTCTTGCAGGACATCAGGTACGGCGCGCGGGTGCTCGCCAAGCACAAGGGGTTCACGGCGATCGCGGTCGTCACGCTCGCTTTAGGCATCGGGGCTAACACGGCGATCTTCTCGGTCGTCAACGACCTGCTGCTGCGGCCTCTGCCTTACAGGGACGCCGAGCGGCTCGTCATGCTCTGGGAGGTCAGCCCCGAGGGGAGGCGGCAGAACACGACCTCGCGCGCGAACTTCCGCGAGTGGCGCGAGCAGGCCGCGTCCTTCGAGGGCGTGGCGGCCTTCTCCGACCAGCGCCAGACGCTGACCGGCGTCGGCGACCCCGAGGAGGTCTCGGTGCAGCTCGCCAGCCCCGAGCTGTTCCGCGTCCTCGGCGTCGAGCCGATGCTCGGCCGCGGGATGACGCAGGAGGGCGAGCGGCCGGCCGCGCCCGAGGTCGTCTTGAGCCACGGCTTCTGGCAGCGGCGGTTCGGCGGCGACCCTTCGGTCGTCGGCCGCGGCCTCACGCTCAACGGCATGGCCTGCACCGTCGTCGGCGTCATGCCGCCCGGTTTCCAGTGGCACATCAGGCAGAGGTCCGGGACGGGGAGGCCCGCGGAAATCTGGTGGGCGCTCCCGATGCCGACGCAGGGCGAGGGCGCGCTGCGGGGACGCTTCCTCTCGGTCGTGGCGCGCCTCAAACCCGGAGTCACGTACGAGCAGGCCGCGGCCGAGATGAAGACCATCCACGCCCGCCTCGAACAGGACTCGCCTTTCAACAAGGGCTACGGCGCGGAGGTCATCCCGCTGCGCGAGCAGTTCGTCGGAAACGTGCGGCCGGCGCTCCTGGTGCTCCTGGGCGCGGTCGGCTTCGTGCTCCTGATCGCGTGCGCCAACGTCGCCAACCTGATGCTCTCGCGGGCGGCGGCGCGCGAGAAGGAGATCGCTCTGCGGACGGCTCTCGGCGCGAGCCGCGTGCGCGTCGTCCGCCAACTGCTCACGGAGAGCTTACTGCTCGCACTTTTGGGGAGCGCGCTCGGGCTGGCGCTGGCGTGGTGGGGCATCGGCGCGCTCGTGGCGATCAGCCCGCGCGACCTCGTGAACCTGCAAGGCGTCGGCATCAACCTCACGGTGCTCGGGTGGACGCTGGGCCTCTCGCTCCTGACCGGCGTCATCTTCGGAATCGCGCCGGCGCTCGAGGCGACGCGCCTCAACCTCAACGACGCGCTCAAGGAGGGCGGCAAGGGGAGCGGCGGGCAGGGCGCCCGCGCCGGCCGTCTGCGCGGGGCCTTCGTCGTCGCGGAGGTCGCGCTGGCGCTCGTGCTCCTGGTCAGCGCGGGGCTTCTGGTGAAGAGCTTCGCCCGCCTGCAAAAGATAGACACGGGGTTCGAGACCGAGAACGTGTTGACGATGGTCGTGCGCCTGCCCGACGCCAAGTACAGGGAAGACCCGCAGGTCGTCAACTTCTTCCGGCAGGCGACCGAGCGCGTCCGCGCGCTGCCGGGCGTGCGCGAGGCCGGGGTCGTGAACTTCCTGCCGCTCTACGGCGGGCTCGGCTCGGCGACCGGCTTCACCATCGAGGGCCGCCCCGCGCCCCCGCCGGGCGAGGAGCCGGGCACGAACGTGCGCGTGGCGGACGCCGGCTACTTCCGCGCGATGGGCATCCCGCTGCTGAGGGGCCGCGCCTTCACGGACGTGGAAGCCAGCGAGCCGAAGCGCGTCGTCGTCATCAGCGAGTCTCTGGCGCGGCAGCACTTCCCCGGCGAAGACCCTCTGGGCAAGCGCATCAGCGTCGCGATGTTCGACCAGCCGACGCCGACCGAGATCGTCGGCGTCGTCGGCGACGTGAGGTACGACAGCCTGACGGACGAGGCCGAGCCGACCGTCTACTTCGCGCACCCCGACCTGACCTACTCGTTCATGACCCTCGTCGTCCGCACCGCGGGCGACCCGGCGGCGATGGCCCCGGCCGTGCGGCGCGAGGTGAGCGCGATTGACCCCGACCAGCCGGTCTCCGACGTGCGGACGATGAGGCAGGTGATGGCCGAGACGGTCGGGCGCGCCCGCTTCAACACGCTGCTGTTCGGGCTCTTCGCGGGGCTGGCGACGCTCTTGGCGGCGGTCGGCATCTTCGGCGTGATGAACTACTCGGTGACGCTGCGGACGCGCGAGCTGGGCCTCCGGATGGCGCTCGGCGCGCAGCCCGGCCGCGTCCTCCTGCTCGTCCTGCGGCAGGGGCTGACGCTGACCCTCATCGGCGTCGGCCTCGGCCTCGCCGGCGCGCTCGCCCTGACGCGCGTCATGTCGAGCCTGCTCTACGGCGTGGACGCCGCCGACCCGGCGACTTACGCCGCCATCGTCCTGCTGCTCGCGGCCGTCTCGGCCGTTGCCTGCTACATCCCCGCGCGCCGCGCCACGCGCATAGACCCGCTCACCGCGCTGAGGTACGAGTAGGGCGGCGCGCCCCTCGGGCCGTCACGGGCAGTTCGGGTCGGAGGGCGCGTCCGGCCCCAACTCCGGGCATTGCCCTATTATGTACCCGTTGATCTGCCCGCTCCGATACAGCCTGCCCCCGATATCGACTGGGAGTATGGAGTCGGTCCCGATGGCCCTGGTGGCGTGCATGAGTTCGTGCACGATGGTGGCCTTCGTGAAGTCCCGCGGCCTGTCCTTGTTGATTAACACCTCGCCCTCGTTGAGGAAGAGCCCGACGCCCAGAACCTTCGTGGTCTGGGCGTTGACGCAGCGGCGTAAACTTCCGCTCAACTTGAAATGAACGACGCCCTTGGTGTACTTGGCCGTGCTGAAGAGGCTCCGGCACCCGGCGGAGGCGGACGGCGAGTTGAGGCCGTTCACGAACGCGATGGCCTCGATGATCCTCGCGTCGAGGACGGGGTCGCCGGGGAGGGTCGCCGTCAGGTTCAGGCCGCCGGCCGTGTCCTCGACCGTCCTAAAGAGGAAGTGCCCGACGACGGCCATGACCGCCAGGATGACTACCATGATGAGAACCCGCACCGCGAGCACGCGGTCGAAGCGGCCGCTCGGGTCGGCGGAGTTGACCGGGTTGCCGGAGGTGTAGAGGTACTTGTGTAGCGACGGCGGGTCCCAGGGTATGCCCTCGAACGAGTCCATCGTCAGGAACCTCCCGCTCGACGGGTTCAGGTATCTCGCCCTCAGGTAGTAGAAACCGCTGTTGGCGTCGTACTGCTCGCCCGCGTAGAGGTAGTCGTTAGGAGTGTCGCCCGTCCTGCCGAGCAGGTTGCCGAAGGCGTCGTAGGTGTAGGTGTCCGTCACCGCGCCGGCCGGGTCGGTGAGGAAGCGCACCGTCCCCTGGCCGTCGTAGCCGTAGAAGCTCACCCTCCACTCGCCGCCGATGAGTTGCCGCTGGGCGATGAGGTCGTGCCCGTAGGTGTAGGCGCGCGTCACCGACCCGCCGCGCAGCTCCTCGACGACCTGCGCGTAGCCGGTCGGGTTGTTCGTGTCCACCAGGTAGTTGGTCGTCACCCCGCCGGCGGTCTTGGAGACCCTGTTCCCGTCGCCGTCGTAGAGGTAGGTGACGGCCCCGCCGCCGATTGATGTCAGGCGGTTCTCGGAATCGTACGAATAGGTCTTGCCCTGCGAGGCGAGCGTGTTGCCGTTGCGGTCGTGCGTGTCGGAGGCGAGCCGGTCGTTGGCGTCGTACTCGTAGGAGGCGTCCGCGAGGCCCGGCAGCGTGGAGGTGCGCGAGAGCCGGTTCCCGACGCGGTCGTAGGCGTATGCGGCCGCGCCGTCGCCCCCGCCCGTCGGGTCGCGCACCGCCTCGCCGGTGAGCCGGTAGAGGTCGTCGTAGGCGTAGGCGACGGTGCGCCCGCCGTGCTCGGTGACGGAGAGGCGGTTGCCCGCCGCCCCGAGGGTGTAGGCGTAGCCGGCGAGCGTGGAAGACGGCCCGGCGGCCGTCAGGCTCGTCAGCCGGTTCAGCGGGTCGTAGGAGTACCTGGTCGTGACGCCGTTGGGGTAGGCGACGCTTTCGAGGTTGCCGTTGGCGTCGTAAGAGTAGGACGTGGGCTCGGCCGCGAGGCGGTCGTCGGAGACCGTCGCGAGGCGGTTCAGGGGGTCGTAGGAGTAGGCGACCGACGTGCCGCCCGCGTTCGACGAGCGGGCGGTCAGCAGGTTGCCGGCCGCGTCGTAGCTGTAGGTGAGCGTGCCGTGCGGCGTGGCCTTGCTCAGCAGCCGGTCGCGCCCGTCGTAGCTGTAGGTGGTGACGCCGGTCGCGTCGGCCATCGTCCGCCGCCGGCCCGCCGGGGTGTAGGTGAACGTCACCGGCGGCTCGCCGAGGCTCGGGTCGGGGGTCTTCGAGACGAGCCGCCCCATCACGTCGTAGGCGTAGGCGGTCGTCTTGCCGTCGAAGTCGGTCCGGGCCGTGAGCCTGCCCGCGAGGTCGTATCCGTAGGTCTCCGACATGCCGAGCGGGAGCGTGCGCCTGGTGCGGCGTCCCATCCGGTCGTACTCGAACGTGGTGGCGTGGCCGTTGGCGTCGGTCTGCGAGACGAGCTGCCCGGCCGCGGCGTAGGCGTAGGCGGTCGCCTGCCCGGCCGCGTCCACGACCCGGACGAGGTCGCCCACCCTGTCGTACTCGAAGCGCGTGGTCTTACCGGCCCGGTCGGTCTTGGCGACGACCCGCCCGAGCGCGTCGCGGGCGAACCTCTCCTCGCCCCCGTCCGGGAAGACGACCCTCGCGAGGCGGTTGTTCGCGTCGTACTCGAACCGCGTGACGTTACCCTTCGCGTCCGCCCGCGAAACCTCGTTGCCGGCGGCGTCGTGGGTGAACTTCGTGACGTGCCCGAGGGCGTCTATGACCTTCACGCGGCGGCTGCCGCAGGCGCAGTCCGGGTCGTACTCGTAGCGCGTGGTGTTGCCGCGCTCGTCCGTCAAGGCGACGGGCCGCCCGAGCCGGTCGTAGGCCGTGCTCGTTGACGCGCCGTCGGGGTAGGTCGTCCGCAGCGGCCGCCCGGCCGCGTCGTGGGCGTAGGTGGTGGCGCGGCCGGCGCGGTCGACCGCCCTCGTGCGGCGGCCCTCCGCGTCGTAGCCGGCCTCCTCGCTCGTCCCGTCCGGGTAAACGGTGCGCACCAGGCGGCCCATCTCGTCGTGCTCGTAGGTCGTGCGGCGGCCGAGCGGGTCAACGGTCGCGCTCCGCCAGCCGGCCGGGCTGTACTCGGCGCCGGTCGTCGCGCCGTCCAGGTGGACGGTCCTGACGAGCCGGCCGAGGCGGTCGTACTCGTAAGAGGTCGTGAGCGGCTCGGCCGACCCCGCCGCGTCGGCGCGGAAGACGGTCTGCGTCCTGGGGTTGCCGTTGGCGTCGCGGGTGTAGGTCGTGACCCGCCCGAGCGCGTCCGTCTCTTTCGTCAGGTGGCCGCCCGCGTACTCGTAGCGCGTGGTGTTGCCGAGGGCGTCGGTTATCGAGGCGAGCGTCCCGCCGGGGCCGTAGGCGTATCTGGTCTCTTCGCCGAGGGGGCTCCTGACCGAGAGGAGGTTGCCCCTGGCGTCGTAGGTCTTGGCCGTCACGCGCCCGAGCGGGTCGGTCGTCGTGAGCAACTGCCCGCGGCTGTTATAGGTGAAGCGGGTCGTCTGCCCGCGCGGGTCGGTCTCGGTCAGCTTGTTGCCGTTGGCGTCGTAGGTGAAGCTCGTGGTCCTGCCCTCGGCGTTGGTCTCGCTCAGGAGGTTATCGCGGGCGTCGAAGGTGCGGGAGGTGACGCCGCCGGCGGCGTCGGTCGTGCGCGACAGCCGCCCGCGCTCGTCGTACTCGTTGACGACGGCGCGGCCCAGCCGGTCGGCCAGCACCTCGCGCCGCCCGCCGAGGTCGTGCGTGAGCTCGACGACCTTTCCGAAGGCGTCGGTCAGGCGCGTGAGCCTGCCGGCGTCGTCGTAGTCGTAGCGGACGGGCCGGACGCCGCGCGGGTCTACGTACGACAGCAGGTAGTGGTCGCCGTCGTAAGAGTACTTGCTCTCGTTGTTCTCCCGGTCCCGGAAGGCGGTGAGGTCGCCGGCGGCGTCGTAGTCGTAGGACATCGGGTTGCCCGACGGGTCGGTGATCCGCGTGATGCGCCCCGCGGAGTCGCGCGTGAAGGCGACCCTCTGGCCGGAGGAGTGGGTGATGCCGTCGCGGTTGATCGTGAGCCGGTTGCCGTTCGGGTCGGCGACGCTGCGGACGCCGGCCTTCTGGTCTATGACGTAGACGGTGCCGTTCTCGTCGGTGAAGCGGAAGACGGTCGGGTCGTAGGTCCGCAGTTGCGGGTCGGAGGCGTCGAGCAGCTCAACCGGGCCGGGGAAGCCGCCGTCCACCAGGATGTCCACGGGGGCTTCGGGGACGAGCGTGCCCCGCGTGCCGGGCATCGGCGTGAAGCCGAAGCGGGCGAACTCGATGGGGTAGATGGCCTGGCACTGCTTGGCGGTCGTCGCCTGGAACTTATAGACGCGGTCGTCGGGGAAGGTGATGGTGACGATGTTGGGCCGCGACGGCTGGAGGCAGTACTGCGGGAGCGTGCCGGGGGTGATGATGCCGCGCCAGTGGCGGCCCAGCTCGACGCTCTTCTCCAGCCGGACGTTCCTGATGCTGAGCGTCCACCCGACGCCGAAGTCGCCGACGCGCTTGTCGCGGCTGTCGTAGGTGCGTAGGAGCTGGACGGGCAGCCCGGCGACGGGGACGTCGAGGTCCTCGAATGAGATCGTAAAGTTGCCGACCTTCTGACGGCCGGCGGCGACGAATGTCCTCGTGAAGGCGGTCGCCTGCCCGCCGACGTCGGTGGCGGTGAGGCGCAGCGCGTAGGTGCCGTTGAGGAGCAGGGTCGGGTCGAAGGTGCCGAGGACGCCCCCGGCGACGGGCGTATCGCCGGAGGCGATGGTCGTCCAGGGGCCGCTGTCCGGGGAGGCGGGGTCGGGGCCGAGGCTGTATTCGAGCCTCCATGTGCCGTTGCTGACCGTGCCCGTGACGGCGACGGGCGAGGTGATCTCGGTGCCGTCGGCCGGGCTGGTGATGGTGACCGAGGGCGGGGGCGGCAGCGGCGGCAGCACGTTGACGGTCAGCTCGTCGCTGGCCTGGAGCAGCGAGTCGTTGGCCGTCAGTCGCAGGACGTAGGTGCCGACTTCGGTGAAGGCGGCCGTGGTCGAGGCGGCCGCGGGCCGGCTGAAGGTGACTGTGCCGGGGCCGCTCACCTTGCTCCAGGAGAGGGCGATGACCTTGCCGGGCGGCAGCGCGTCGTCGGTGACGGCGCCCACGAGGGCGGCCGCTTTTGGAAGGTGGACAGACTGGTCGGGGCCAGCCTCGGCGGTCGGGGCCTCGTTGACGGTGACGGCGACGTCGTCGCTGCGGCTCAAGGCCGAGTCCGTGGCCGTCAGGCGCAGCACGTACCTGCCGCCCGCGCTGAAGGTGGCCGTGGTCGCGGCCGCCGCGGCGTCGGCGAAAGAGACTTCGCCCGGCCCGCTCACCTTGCTCCAGGAGACGGTAAGCCTGCTTCCCGGCGGCTGGCCGTCGTCGGCCGCCGTCCCGTTGAGAGTCGCGGAGGCGGGAAAGTTGATGAGCAGGTCGGCCCCGGCCTTGACCGCGGGCGGCTGGTTGACGGGGAGCACCGTGACGGCGATTTCGTCCGAAGAGGTGAGCGCGGAATCCGAGGCCGTCAGGCGCAGGACGTATTCGCCGGCCGCGGAGAAGGCGGCCGTCGTCGCCGCCGCCGAGGCGTTGGCGAAGGTCACGTTGCCCGGCCCGCTCGCCTTGCTCCAGGCGAGCGAGAGGGTGCTGCCGGCGGGCTGACGGTCGTCGCTGGCCGCGCCGGCGAGCGTCGCCTTCGCGGGCAGCGTCACGCTCTGGTCAGGCCCGGCGTTGACGTTGGGCGCGAGGTTGACGGGGCTCGGGTTGACGGTGACGGCCACGTCGTCGGCGCGGTTCAGGGCCGAGTCCGAGGCCGTCAGGCGGAGCACGTACGCGCCGGCCTCGCTGAAGGAGGCGGTCGTCGCCGCGCTCGTCGGGTCGGAGAAGGTGACTGTGCCGGGGCCGCTCACCTTGCTCCATGTGGTCGTGACGACGCGGCCTTCGGGCAGCTCGTCTTCGTCGGCGGCCGCGCCGGCGAGCGTCGCCTTGTCGGGGAGCGTGACGACGAGGTCTGCGCCGGCGCTGACCGTGGGCGGCTGGTTGGCCGGGTTGACCGTCACCGTCAGCTCGTCGCTCGCGCTGAGCTGCGTGTCGCTGGCCGTCAGGCGCAGGACGTAAGTGCCGGGCGCGCCGAAGGCGGCGGTCGTGTCGGCCGCCTTCGCGTTGGCGAAGCTGACCGTCCCCGGCCCGCTCACCTTGCCCCAGGCGAAGGTGACGGTCTTGCCGAGCGGGAGGCCGTCGTCAGTCACCGTCGAGTTGAGGGCCGCCTTGTCGGGCAGCCTGACGGTGAGGTCTTGGCCGGCGTTGACGGCCGGCGCGTTGTTGGGCGGGTAGACCTTGACGGTCATGTCGTCTACGTTGGCGAGCTGCGAGTCGTCGCCCGTCAGACGCAGGACGTAGTCGCCCGGCTCGGCGAAGGTCGCGGTCGTGGCGGCCGAAGTCGAGTTGGCGAAGGTGACCTCGCCGGGGCCGGAGAGCTTACTCCAGGAGACGGCGACCGAGCTGTTCTTCGGCAGGGCGTCGTCCGTGACCGTGCCGGCGAGCGTCGCCGCCGCGGGGAGGATGACCGCCTGGTCGGCCCCTGCGTTGACGGCCGGAGGGTCGTTGAAGGGGCGCACCACGACCGTCAGCACGTCGGACGCGGTGCGCCCGGCGTCGCCCGCCGCCAGCCGCAGGGTGTACTCGCCCTCCTCGCTGAAGGCGGCCGTGGTGGCGGGGACGCGCGCGTTGGCGAAGATCACTTCGCCCGGCCCGCTGACCTTCTCCCAGGAGACGGAGAGGCCCGAGACTCGGCCCGCGTCGCAGGCCGAGCCGGCGAGGTTGGCGGGGTTCGGCATCGTCGCCGTCTGGTCGGGGCCGGCGTCCACGGCCGGCGGCGGGTTGTCGGCGGCGGCAAGCTGATAGCCCTTCGTCCCGACCGTGAGGTCGTAGAGGAAGGGGCTCTCGCCGCTCGAAGCGCGCTTGAAGGTGACGGAGACTTTCAGGTAGCGGCCCGCCGGGACGCTGAAGGGCGCGCCGTTCGAGACCTCTGCGGGCGGGGAGAAGTTGCGGCCGTCCGTGCTGCTCGAAGCCCTGACGCGCAGCGAGGCGTCGCCGCAGACCCGCCCCGTCCAGCCGATGACGCCCCAGCCCGCCGCGTCTATGCCGCTGTCGAAGACCTGCGTCCAGGTCCCCGAGGGGGGCGCGCCCGAGAGCGTGCTGCCGGTCATGTCGCTGTAGTTGTATAGATTGCCCTTGAGGTCAATCGTCGTCAGGTCTACCTGCCCGACCCGCGTCTCGCCGTCGGCCCCCATCGGGCCGGCTTCGGGGTCTATGCGCGAGACGTTGCGGCTGTTGTGGTTCGTCGCCCAGATTTTGCCCTTCGCGTCCACGGCGACGCCGGTCGGGCCGCTCCCGACGGGGACGTTGCCGATCCAAGTTCCGTCCGGCTTCAGGCGGCCGACCGAGTTCGCGTGCAGCGAGTGCGCGACCCAGACGTGATCGTTCTTATCAACGACGCAGCCCTGCGCCCAGTGGCTGCCGTGCTTGTACGTGCCGAGGAGCGCGCCGTCAGGCGCGAACTTGTAGATCAGGTTGCCGTCGAGCGCGGTGTTCCAGACGTTGCCCTGGCCGTCGAGGCAGAGGCCGTAGCTGTCGTGGCCCCAGCCCTTCCAGTTGCCGCCGTTCACGCCCTTGAGCGGCAGCGCCGTGTCCCAGCGCAGGAGCGGCCGCGCCGACCAGATGACGCCACGCTCGTCTATCAGCCCGCCGTAGCCGCCGTAGCCGACCGAGGGCTCCTGCCGCTTGATCTGCCCCGTCGCTCCGTCGAGCAGGTCGAAGCGCTGGCCGCCCGTCCCGCTCACCCAGACATCGTTTAGTGAGTTGACCGAGACGTGCCGCGTCCCCGAAGAACGGACGCGTGTGTAGTTGATGACGCACTCGTCCTGCGCCGTCTCGACGCCGCCGTCCGTGTCCACGCCGCCCGCGTTCGTCCACGGGCGGATGTCTCCGAAGCCGCGCGAGGTGTCAATCACGCCGTTGCCGTTGCGGTCAACGCACTGGCCGTTCTCGGCCAGCCCGATGCGCAGCACGCTGTTGCCGTTGCGGTTCGAGGCCCAGACGTTGCCGTTGAGGTCAACCGTGGTGCGCGAGGGGTTCTTGGGCTGGCCCGCGGGCGAACTCCAGTACTCGCCGAGCACCTGGCCGGTGTCCGTGTCTATCTTGACGACGGTGCCCTTCGAGGAGACGGCCACCCAGATGAAGTTGAAGGGCGTCGTCTCGTTGCTGATGTGGAGGTGGTTGAACTCGTCGCTGACGACGTTGACGCCGTCGCCGCCCGTGAGGTCGCCGTCTTCGTGATAGACCGGGTCGTCCGGAGGCAGCGTGACGTTGACCGTCGTCTCGTCGCTCGCCGTCAGCACCGAGTCTGAGGCCGTCAGGCGCAGGACGTAGACGCCCTCGGCGCTGAACGCGGCGGTCGTCACCGCCTGGGCCGGGACGGCGAACGTCACCTCGCCCGGCCCCGACACCTTCGTCCAGAGCAGCGTGAGGGTCGAGCCGAAGGGCTTGCCGTCGTCGCTCGCCGTCCCCTGGAGCGCGGCCGGCGAGGGCAGGACGATGGTCTGGTCAGGCCCCGCGTCCACGAGCGGCGGCCGGTTCGGGTTGAGGACGTTCGTGACGGCCGCGGCCGAGACGGGGCCGTAGCCGTTGGCGACCGCGTCCTTCCAGGTCGCGGCGGCCTGCGCTGTTATCTGCCCTTCGGGCTGCGCGGGCGGGACGGAGAAGCTTACGACCGCGGCCTGCTTGTCGCCGGGCGCGAGCGCGGGCGTCGGCAGCGTCACGGGCTGGACGACGCCGCCCGGCAGCGTCACGCTCACGCCGAGGCCGGTCGCCTCGGCGTGCCCGACGTTGGCGGCCTCGACGCGGTAGGCGACGGTCTCGCCGGCCTCGACCGTCTCCGGCGCGCTCAAGGTCAGGAGGATGATCGGCAGCACCTCGGTCGTCCGCAGCGCGGCGGCGACGGGGCCGTAGCTGTTTCCGGCCGCGTCGGCCCACTCCAGCGCGAGCGCGAAATCAATCGGCCTGTTGTCGTTCGACTGGAGCCGCGCGAGGTAAGCGGCGTCAGTTTCGTCCGGCCCCTTCGGGGCGACGGGCGGGGCGGTGAGGGTGACGGGCACGTCCGAGGAGGAGCCGGGCGCGAGCGCGAAGGGCGGCGCGTCGAAGACGGTGGCGTCCGGGTTCGTCGCGCGCAGCCGCGCCGCCAGCGCGCCGGCGCTGCCGACGTTGCGCACGCCGGAGGGGAGCGTCACCCTCTGGCCGGGCAGCATCGGCGCCGGTGCCTGCGCCGACTGCGAGAGGACGGGGACGCGCTCGACGCTCGCGCACTCCTGCTCGACGGCGCCGTAGTCGTTACCCAGCGCATCCTTCCACGTCAGAGAGGCCGCGGCCTTGAGAACCTTGCCGTCGAACGAGCGGAGGCGCGAGACGTACTCGGCGTCCGATTCGCCCGCGCCCTTCGGGGCGACGGGCGGTACGCTCCAGTTGACGGTCGCGGTAAAAACTTTGCCCGGTTCGAGGTTGTTAGTCTCGACGCGGGTCGTGGTGCCGTCCGGGAAGGTGACGACGGCCGCGGCGCTCGCCGCCGCCGCGCCGCCCGCGTTCGTCAGCGTGACGACGTAAGGGAGCGTCGCGCCCGGACTGACGCAGGCCGCCGCCGATACGCCGACGAAGAGGCGCGGGATTTGAAGCCGGCTCTGCGAGGAGACGGCGACGGCAGGCATCGCGCGCCCCGAAGCGTCGCGGAAACCGACCCGGCCGAGCGAGGCGTAGACCGTGCCCTCGGCCGCGCCGAGCCTTTTCTGGTAATCCTGGCTCGACTCGCCCTCGCGCCGCGGCTGGAGGGCCGGGACGGTAACGCCGAAGCTCTGCGTCCGCGCGGCGGAGGGGGCGAGCGTCCCCAGGTCGGCTGAGGCCGAGGGCGGCGCGGCGTTGGTGAAGGTCTCCGTGACGGAGACGTCGGAGGCCGCCGAGGCGGACGTGTTCGAGACGTTGAGGGCGACGCTCAAGGTCTGCGAAGGCAGCGCCGAGGGGGCCTGCGTCTGCGCGGCCGCGAGCGCGGGCGGGGCGGGGAAGACGCCCTCGCCGTCGGCGATGACGGCGACGAGGCGGCCGAAGCCGGGCTTGCCGGGGACGGCCCCGTAGGCGGGCGCGGGGTCAACCTTGACGACGGCGAGCGCGGCGATGTTGCCGAAGTCGGGCGCGCCGCTCTTGTCTGCGCTCGTCGAGATGATGACGCCGATGTACTCGGGGATGGTCTCGGGCGGGAAGCTCTGGCCCGGCTTCGTGCTCCAGCAGGAGTTGTCGAGCGGAGGCTGCGAGGTCGTCCGCACGTTGACCTGGCAGAGCGAGAACTGCCGGACGGTGTCGGCGTAGCCCTTGAAGTCGCTGTGCGCCTTGTAGTCGCCCTGCGCCACCTGCTTGGCCCACGAGTGGCCCCAGAAGTTGACGCGCTGGCCGAGGCGCAGGCGCTCGTTGTTGCCGCCCCAGATGACGAAGGAGGTGCGGAGGTAGGCCGTCACCTCGGCCGCGGCCGAGGCGGGGCCGCGGCACTCGTCGCCCGCGAAGGTGATCCGCAGGGGCGAGCGGTCGAAGGTCTCCGCGGGCGGGAGCGAGACGGTCGCGGCGGCGACGCCGCTGGCGTCGGTCGTCGCCGAGACGGCGGCCGAGCCGACCTCGAAGCGCAAAGTCGCGTTCGGCACGGGCCGCCCCGTCAGGGCGTCGGTCAGGACGGCGCTGACGGGCGCGGCGGTGCCCGCGGCGAGGACGGCTTCGCCCGTGTAGCGGAGCGAGGTGTCGGTACGTGCGACGCGCACCGAAGAGGCGTCGCGCGCCGGCGAGTAGCCGTCGTCCCCGGCGAACTCGACCGTGAGCGGGAGCGCGGCCGCGGAGGGCGGGGGCACGAGCGACGTGCTCGCGACGCCGCTCGCGTCCGTCGTGGCGGAAGCCGACAGGGCGCCGACCTTAAAGTCGAGCCGGCGGCCGGCGAGCGCGCCTCCGCACTCGTCCGTGAGCCGCGCCGAGACTGGCAGGGGCTCGCCGCAGCTCGCGCTCACCTGCCCCGTGTAGACGAGTCTCGACGCCGCCGGCCGCGAGGTCGCCGCCGGGCAAGAGGCGTCTTGGGGAGGCGCGCCGGTTGCGCCCGGCCCCGCCGGCTGAGCGCCGCCGGGCTCCGTCGGCATCCCGACCGTCACGGCCGTAACCGCCGGCCAGTTGTAGCCGCCCGGTTCGTTGGGGCTGCGGGCCGCGGCCCGCGCCGGCACGGAGACGGACTGGCAGAGGAGCGTGAGGGCCAAAAGCTGCGCGACGAGGCTGCGCGCTGACGAGGGTCGGGCACCTGCGTGTGACATTACTTTCGGCCTCCTTCGGCCTGGCGGGTCGCGTCCTCGGGCTAGAAGGTGAGGGTGAGCGTGCCGGCCAGTCGTGAAGGGCTCTCGGGGGTGGAAGAGATGCTGAGCGTCCCGACGCCGCCCCTGACGCCCGCGTACTGCCCGGTGCCGCTCCGGACGGTCAACTGAACCGAGTCGGCTTTGACGAGCGCGCCGTCGCCGTCGAAGGTCAGGGTGCCGCCGGTGACGCCGCCCGCGAGCCTGCCCTTCTCGGCGGCGGTCGGGTCTTCGCCGGGCGGCATCACCGTGAGCGTCCAACTGCCGCCGGTGACGCCGGCCCCCTCGCGCCGCAGCGTCAACTGCTGCGGCCCCGGCAGGTCGCCTTCGGCGTTCAGGAGCAGGCTCACGACGTCGGCCTCGGCCGCGGCGGTCTGGAAGCCCTGCACCTCGTCTCGGTAAACCTTCTCGGCGCGGGCCAGCGAGGCCGCGAGCGGCCAGGCCGCCAACGCCGCGGTGAGGATCAGTGCCACGCGTCTCATCACAGCAACCCTCGGGGTGGGCCGCGGGGGCGGCGGCGCGGGGTTAATCGCGGCGCGTCCGCTCACCACTGCGGCGGGGTGTGGGATGGGCGGCGCGCTCGCCGTCGGTGGGGGCGCGCCGTGAACGTCGGGCGCGGGGCTTTCCGCGTCTACGTCAGAACAACATCAGCGGGCGTGCGGGAACCGATGCCGGTCGTCGGAAAAGCAGGCGAGAGGCTTCGCGATAAGGTAGAGATGGGAGGACTCGTGGGAATCAACTGAGTCTCCTTTAGGCACGGGCGACGGCGGGGCAGTTAAGACGTGAGAGCCGTCGGCCGGGGCAGAACCCTCTGGATGACGCGCGGCAATATACTGAGGGCGGCGGGGATTGTCAATCGTTATAACTCGCGGGCGCGGCGTTCATATCGGATTGCCGGTTGGGTGTAGCGGGAGGAAGTTTCAACACAGAGGGCACGGAGGGCACAGAGTTCACAGAGAAAACAATTCTTCTTCTCTGTTAACTCTGTGCCCTCCGTGTCGAAATGAACTGGCGATAAAGTCAACACAATCAAGTCTAAACTCAACCCGCTTACGGGGAGACAGAACCTCCGCGCGGGGCTACTGGGACGGCTTGCCCGTCATCGGCACGAAGCGGACGGGGATCGTCCTCCGCTCGGTGACGCCCTTGCTGGTCTTCTTGATGATAACCATCTCCTGCTCGTTCGTCCCCACGGGGATCACCATCCGGCCGCCGACGGCGAGCTGTTCGACCAGCGCCTGGGGCACCTCGTCGGGCGCGGCCGTGACGACTATCGCGTCGAAGGGCGCTTGCTCGGGCCAGCCGAGGTAGCCGTTGCCGGCCCGCACGAAGACGTTGCGGTAGCCCAGCTCTCCGAGGACGCGCCGCGCGCCTTCGGCCAGCTCCGGGATGATCTCGATGGTGTAGACCTCCTTCGCCAGCTCGCCGAGGACGGCGGCCTGGTAGCCCGAGCCGGTCCCGATCTCGAGCACCTTCTCCTTGCCGGAGATGTCGGCGGCCTCGGTCATGTAGGCGACGATGGCCGGCTGCGAGATGGTCTGGTCGAGGCCGATGGGCAGCGGCGTGTCGGCGTAGGCCAGGTGGCGGAGCCGCTCGGGGACGAAGCGGTGGCGCGGCACCTTCCTCATCGCCTTCAGCACGGAAGAGTCCGCGATGCCGCGGGCCCGGATCTGCTCCTCGACCATGCGGCGGCGCTCGGCCTCGTACTCCTTGACCTCGGCGGCCGCGCCCCGCGGCGGGTCTTTCGGCGGCCCCTGCAGGTCAGAGGGGTCCGGGCAGGAGAGCAGCAGCGGGAGACAGAGTGCGAACGCGGCGCTTAGTCTACTCACGTGGCCTCCTTTACCAACTCGGCGTGGCGTTCTGTTTGTGGAGATAGCGTAACGCCGCGCGGCGCGCCGCGCAAACGACGAAGGGGGCGTGCTCGGGCCAGCCGAGGTAGCCGTTGCCGGCCCTGACGAACACGTTCTTATAACCCAGCTCTTCGAGTAAGCGCCGCGCGCCCTCGGCCAGCTCCGGGATGATCTCGATGGTGTAGACCTCGCCGGCCACCTCGCCCAGGACGGCGGCCTGGTAGCCGGAGCCGGTTCCGATCTCAAGCACCTTCTCCTTCTTCGAGATGCCCGCGGCCTCCGTCATGTAGGCGACGATTGCGGGCTGCGAGATGGTCTGCCCCATGCCGATGGGCAGCGGCCGGTCGGCGTAAGCCAGGTGCCGCAGCTGCTCGGGCACGAACAGGTGGCGCGGGACCTTCCCCATCGCCCTCAGGACGGGAGCGTCCGCGATCCCGCGGGCGCGTATCTGCTCCTCCACCATCCTGCGCCGCGCCCTGTTGTATTCGTCAGGCTCGCGCGGCGCGGCCTGCTGCTGCCGTGCGTTTTGCGGCCCCACCGAATCTACGCCGGCGCCGCAAAATA
>DASZKF010000369.1:0-2210 GCA_035947355.1 Pyrinomonadaceae bacterium
GAAGTCGCGCCTGACGCTCACCTCCTCGACGCCCAACACGGCCTTCGTCACGCTCGCGGCGCTCGAAGAGGGCTCGTCAAAGATTCACACGCTGAGCCTGCCCAAGGAGACGTTCCTCAGGCGCGGCGCCCGTCGCAGGCGAGGCCGCGGGCGAAGGTGAAGCAACCGGCGAAGGCGCCGGCGCGGGCGGCCTGTTGCCCTGCTGCGCCGAGGGCTGGGCCTGCGTCGTCGCTCGCTGCTGCTGGCCGGCGGCCGGGCTCGGGTTCGTCTGCGGCGCGGGAGACGGCTGCGGGCGTGCGGCCTGCCCGCCCGGCGCGGGCGTGGGCGAAGGCGTCTGCCGCGCGGCGGCGACGACGCGGGGCCGCGTGTGCCCGGCCGGCGCATCCGGCGCCTGCGCGCGGGCGCCCGCCGCGAGCCACAACACAAACAGCAGGGTCATCCAGAACGAGCGTCTGTTCATAGTCTGTAACTTCAAGGCCAGAAGGGTTGGCCGCTCGCGCGAGGCGAGGGGCGTGGCCTTAAGATTCGCGCGCCCGGAGCCGGGTTGTCAACACCAAAGGTCAATTAAGAATTAAGAATTAAGAATTACTGTTTTGGGATCGGCCCTAATTACTGTTTTGGAGTCGGCCTTCGAGACTCGCGAGACGCCATTCTTAATTCTTAATTCTTAATTCTTAATTGAACTAGCCGCGGCGAGGTCGCGCAGTTCGCCGGGGCGGGCGGTGAGGCGGAAGCGCGCGGCGAGCATGTGGCCGACGTCGAGGCCGGCGCTCGAATCGAGTTCGAAGAGCTCGCGCGTCAAAGCCTCGCGCGAGACGCGCTCGACGGCCTCGCGCAGTTCGGCGGGCGCCGCGTCCGCGCCCTCGACGAAGATGACCTCGCCCTCGCCGCCGGCGCGCGAACGCCTCCGCGCGTGCTCGCGCAGGCGCGCGCGGGCCTCCTCCTGAAACTTGCCCGTCGCCACGACGACGAGGCGCGTGGCCCGCGCCTCGGCCTCGGCCGAGAGAGCGCGGCGGGCGTCGGCCGGCGTGAAGTCGCCGTCGCGCAGGACGAAGAGGAACGGCTCGCCACAGACGTCTGCGAGGATGCGCGCCTCGCCCTCCGAGGTCGCCGCGCGCGCGGCGACGGCGCGCTCCGGCAATCCGAGCCCCGCGAGCGCCGCGCGCACGCGGCTCAGCATCCAAGACCCGTCCTTCAAAAGCGATGCGGCGAGCGGCGTCGGCGTGATCAGCTCTTCGGCGCGCTCGTCGGCGACGGCCGCGCCGCACTCGCTGCAGACGGCGTTGCTCGCCGTCACCATCGCCAGAGCCTCCGGCGACGGCAGTCGGAAGAGTGAGCGGCCGTCCTTGCGGCAACTGACCTGCACCTCGCGCCGGACGAGACCGGCCGCGGCGAGGCGCGTGACCAGCTCGCCCTCGGCCGCGTCGCGCGCGGCCGAGGCGAGCATCCCCGCCGCGCGCCCGTCCGCCTGCGCCTCGCTCAGGCGCCGCAGCAGTCCGCGACCCGCGGGGTCTTCGAGCAACTCGGCGGCGCGGGCGCGGGCGGCGTCGGCCCCGCGCGTCGCCTCCGGCGGGGGTGCGGCGTCGGCCTCGGCGGCGGCGAAGCGGGTGAAGGCTTCGCGGCCTCCGCGCACGCGCGCGCGCCACTCGAACCTCGCCGGCGGCTCGGCCGCTTCGGGGCCGACCCCGGCCGCGGCCAGCGCCCCCTCCACGTCGCGGCAGAAGGCTTCGAGCTTCTGCGGAGGGTCTTCGGTCTGCGCCGTGTAGACGAGTCCAGCGCGCAGGGTCTGCGCGCCCTCGCCGGCCTCGCCGAAGACGAGGAAGTAGACGAAGTCTTCGAAGCAGAACAGGTCGCCGCGCACGTAAGGCTCTTCGGTCTCGGCGTCGGCCCAGGCGGCGACGGCACGCTCCAGCTCCACGGCGCGCCCGTCACCCGCGAGGGCCTGCTCGAAACAGTGGAGCCGCGCCGAGCGGATGAGCGGCTGGAGCCCCCTCTGCTGGAGCGCGTCCAGCACGGCGAGCCGCGCGCCCCTCTCGACCTCGCGGTCGGCGACCCTGCTCTCGACAAACAGCATACCCTTTCGCTCTCCTTCTCGGCGGCGCATGCTATCACAAAAACAAAGGTTTCGAGTTTCGGGTTTCGAGTTTCGAGTTCGTCTGGCGTAGGTTGCGCCTCTCAGTTCACGCCGAGCAAACTCGAAACTCGAAACC
>DASZKF010000370.1:0-3903 GCA_035947355.1 Pyrinomonadaceae bacterium
AGTTTCGAGTTGCGGGTTTCGAGTTTCGAGTTCGGGCGGCGCACGTCGCGCCATTCAACCCTCGCGGCCCGAACTCGAAACTCGAAACCCGCAACTCGAAACTGATTCGACGTAAGGAGAATCTAATGACGGCAACCATACGGAGCGCGGCGCGGGAGCACGGGCGCAGGCTCAGCGAGGTCGGCCTCGACGCGCTCGGCATCGGCGCCCCGGCCAGCGTCGGCTGGAACCTTTCGACGCCGGAACTCTACGAGGTCATCGCGCGCCGCGGCGAGGCCATCATCTCCGCGCACGGCGCGCTCATCGTTGACACGGGCGAGCACACGGGGCGCGCCGCGAAGGACAAGGCCATCGTCCGCGAGCCTTCGAGCGAGGAGAAGGTCTTCTGGGGCGAGGTCAACAAGGAGTTCCCCGCCGAGAGGTTCAACGCCCTGCGCGACCGCATGATGCGCTACGCCGACGGGCGCGACCTCTTCGTGCAGGACACCTACGCCGGGGCCGACCCGCGCTACCGCCTCGGCGTCCGCGTCGTCACCGAGCTGGCCTGGCACTCGCTCTTCGCCCGCACCATGTTCATCAACGACGACCGCGGCGAGGCCCCGCACACGCCCGAGTTCACCGTCGTCAACTTCCCCGGCTTCCGCGCCGACCCGGCGCGCGACGGGACGCGCTCCGAGACCTTCATCCTGATGGACTTCTCGCAGCGCCTCGTCCTCATCGGCGGGACTTCTTACGCGGGCGAGACGAAGAAGTCGGTCTTCACCATCCTCAACTACCTCCTGCCGCAGCGCGGCGTGATGAGCATGCACTGCTCGGCCAACGTCGGCGCGTCGGGCGACGTGGCCGTCTTCTTCGGACTCTCCGGCACGGGCAAGACGACTCTGTCGGCCGACCCCGAGCGCCGCCTCGTCGGCGACGACGAGCACGGCTGGTCGGACGACGGCGTCTTCAACTTCGAGGGCGGCTGCTACGCCAAGGTCATCAAGCTCTCCGAGGAGGCCGAGCCGGACATCTACCGCACCACCCGCATGTTCGGCACCATCATGGAGAACGTCGCCTACGACCCCGTCACTCGCGTCCCTGATTTAGACGACGCCGCGAAGACCGAGAACACGCGCGCCGCCTACCCCCTGACTTCGATTCCGAACATCGTGCCCGAGGGCTACGCCGGCCACCCGCGCAACATCATCATGCTCACGGCCGACGCCTTCGGCGTGCTCCCGCCCGTCGCGCGCTTGACGCCGGAGCAGGCCATGTACCACTTCCTCTCCGGCTACACGGCGAAGGTCGCCGGCACCGAGCGCGGCGTCACCGAGCCGCAGGCGACCTTCTCGACCTGCTTCGGCGCGCCCTTCATGGTCTTACATCCGGGCGTCTACGCCGGCCTGCTCGGGCGTAAGATTCAGCAGCACCGCGCCGACTGCTGGCTGGTCAACACGGGCTGGTCGGGCGGCCCCTACGGCGAAGGCTCGCGGATGTCCATCAAGCACACGCGCGCCATGATCCGCGCCATCCTCAACGGCTCGCTGGCGCACGCCGAGACGCGCCCCGACCCCGTCTTCGGCGTCCACGTCCCCGCCTCCGTCCACGACGTGCCGGGGGAAGTCCTCACGCCGCGCAACACCTGGAAGGACAAAGAAGCCTACGACCGCAAGGCGACCGAGCTGGCCCGCCGCTTCAACGAGAACTTCAGGAAGTACGAGGACGGCGTCACCGAAGCCGTCCGCGCCGCCGCCCCTAAAAACGGAGGCTAGGGGCTGGAGGCTGGGGGCTTGTAAAAACATCGGGGCCGTCGGCCTGTTATCCTTAACCGGAGACAAGCCGACGGCCCCCATTCACTTCTTAACAAGCCTCTAGCCCCTGCTCTTAAAATCTGTAGCCGAAGCCGATGCTGGCCTGGAAGTTGTGCGTGATGTCGGTCGAGCTCACCTGCGTGCCGTCGAAGACGTTGCGGCCGGCGCGCCTGAAGCGGACGATGGTGTCGCCGAGGTCGAGGCGGACGATGGTGCGCGACGAGGGGTAGAACTCGGTGACGACTCCCGCGTCGAGCGCGAGGTGGCTGCGCTCGGGGCGGCAGGTGCGGAAGAAGCCCCCGCCCCGGTCGCAGTCGAAGCCGGCGAGCGACTCGCCGATGAACATCACGCCGGGCCGCGCCTTCGCGAAGAGGCCGACGTACTTCGAGCGCGCCCCGGCCTTGACGCCGACGAACCCCTGCGCGTCCTGCCCCGTCTGGCTGTTGCCGAGGTGGCGGCTGGGGAAGAAGGCGGTCTCGGCGTCCACGGCGAAGTGCTCGTTGAGGTTGTAGGCGAAGCGCGCGCCGAGCCCCTTCGACGCGCCCTCCAGGTCCTCCGCGCCGACGGCGGTGAAGACCGCGCCGACTTCGTACTTGTACTCGTCCGTCTGCGCCCGCGCGGCCGCCGGCGTGACGAGCAGCAGCGCGATGAGGGTGAAGGTAAATCTCTTTGGCATGACTCTCACTTTCAGTTCACGGTGTAGATTAAAGTGTCTGTCTCGGGCGAAACCTCTGAAGACTCGCTCTCCTCGTCCTCGTCGTAATCTTCTTCGCGGGGCCGGCGCTTCCGCGGCCCGCGGTCGGAGCCGGCGCGCACGTCCTTGAGCTTCTTGATGATCTCCTTGCCGAGGTACTCGGCGGCGACCAGCCCGTTGATGGCGACCGCCTTGCCGCTCGTGACGATGACGCTGGTGCGCGGGTCGGTGACGGTGAAGATGTAGTTGAGCGCCGCCTTGTCTATCGAGATGACGAGGTCGGCGGCGCGCTCGTCCTCGACGAGGGCCAGTCCCCACTCGCGCAGCTCCGGGTACTTGTGCAGCTTGTATTCGAGGTACTTCTTGTCGAGGTGGCGGGTCGGGCGGACGTAGACGGTGCGCGCCTCGCGCGCGATGGCCGCCGGGCTCAGCTCCTCCCGCCGCTCGCGCGCCGTGCGCTCGCGCGTGCGCCGCTCGGCGGGCGCGTCCTGCCCCGCGGCGGCGGCCTGCCGCCCGTGCAAACGGCCCCCGCCCTCCGCGGCGAGCACGGCGCGGCCCGCGAAGGCGAACAGGGCGACCGCCGCGAGCCACCCCAACACTTCGAACATTCTTTTCACGACGACCCTCCTCCGCGCGTCGCGCGTCCACTCCCCCGCGAGCTTTGACATGACTTCCAACGCCTCTCCGCGCCCTCGGCCGTGGCAACGCCCGTGCCGTGGGGTAAAACGTGAGGAAACGCCGAAGGCCCCCGGACCGCAGCGCCGGGCGGCCGCTTCAGGTGAAAGAAAAATGCGACGCGGCCCCTTTCTGTCCCGCGCGCCGGCGCGCTTTGCTGGAAACCGGCCGCCCATCGGCCTTTTCATTTCTTGACAAGGCCCGTGCGTGGCAATAGAGTCTCGGCAGCCTCAAGTCTGTTTTCGCGGGCGCGGCGGACGGCCGCGCTCATCTCGTCAGCTTTGCACGGGACGTTCCTTCGACGAGCGACACCCGCCCCGAAACAAAATAAGCCCAGAGGCGACCTGAGATGCCCCCCGGCAGGTCTCTCCCCGTAACCCCTCGCAGAGCGTCAGCCCCCGCCGCGTCGCGCGGGCCGTCTCTCGCCTCGCGCCCGGCGGCCCGCCTCCTCCTGCTCATCACGTGCGCCGCCTGCTTCGCGCCGGCCGCGCGCGCCCAGTTCGAGCCGGCCCCCATCGAGCGGCAGATCGCGGGCGGCGAGGTGCACACCCTCCGGCTGGGTCTGACGGCCGGGCAGTTCATCCGCGCCGTCTTCGACCAGCGGGGGGCCGACGTGGTGCTGACGCTGCGCGGGCCGCGCGACGAGGAGCTGCTCAAGATAGACAGCCCCGTCGGCGAGTGGGGGCCGGAGCCGCTCTTCTTCGAGGTCACGGAGGCCGGCGTCTACACCATCGGCGTGGG
>DASZKF010000371.1:0-2154 GCA_035947355.1 Pyrinomonadaceae bacterium
GGGCGTAGGGCGGCGTCTTTCCGTCGAAGCGGCGCGTCTCCGTATACTCCTCGACGCCCTCGCCCAGGCGGAAGCCGCACATGCGGCAGAAGCGCAGCCCCGCGACCATCTCGGCGCGGCAGTTCGGGCACACGACCGTGCCCGCGCCTTCAAACTGCCTCCCGGCTTCCTGGTGTCCTGTCTGCATAGCGTCTTCCCGGTCGGGTCGCGGGGCCGGACGCTTTCGCGGCCTCGGGTCCGACTTTGTGTACGGATTATACGCCTCCTGGAGCGCCGCGGTTGCATCTAACGGGGCGCGGGCCGTAGACTCGGCGCGACCCTAAACCTAATCAGCAAGGAGTATTTTGGCCCTCCGCCGGCCCCCGCGCAAGGGCCGGCACGGCGCGTGCTAAATTAAGTTTCGAGTTACGAGTTTCGAGTTTCGAGTTTAAAGACGAGACGGTTTTTAACTCGAAACCCGAAACCCGAAACCCGAAACTTTTTGAAGGAGAAAGTTAGTGGAAGTTAGTAAGGCCCTGGTAGCGCTCCGCCCGCTCTACGGCAAGGACAACATCGAGATCGTGACCGAGGACGGCACGCGCGTCCGCGGCGTCGTGCGCAGCCTGCGCACCACGCAGGCGCTCACCAGCCCCAGCGTCAAAATCGAGCGGCCCGACGGCGAGGTCATCAAAATCCTCTTCTCCACCATCACCGAAATCATAGACCACAACCGGACGTAAGTTTCGGGTTGCGAGTTTCGGGTTTCGAGTTCGCGGTTCGAGCTTGAGCCACCGTTGGAAAGAAGCGGCTTTAACTCGAAACCCGAAACTTAATTTTTATGCTCGACCTTTCACGCATCCCCTGGCGCGCGACGCGGCACCGCGGGATTCACCTGCACGTGCTCCGGCGCGACGAGGCGACGGGCGACGCGACCGTGCTGATACGGATGGAGCCCGGCTGCTCCTACCCCGCCCACCGCCACCGCGGCGTCGAGGAGGTCTTCGTCCTCCAGGGCGGCTACCGCGACCGGCGGGGCGAGCACCGCGCCGGCGACTACGTCCTCAACGAGGCAGGCTCCGCCCACCACCCGACGGCACTCGCCGAGACCGGCGAAGACTGCGTCATGCTCGCCTTCGCGCACGGCGGCATCGAGATAATCCAGAAGCCGTGAATCGTGTTTGAGCGCCGCTCGGCCCCCGGTGGTGAATCGCAAGTCCGTCGGCCGCTCAAACGATTTACGACTCACGATTTACTATCCACAGCCCTTTTTTTGCTTCTCGTTTCCCGCGCCGGTTCTGTTATAGTAGGGCGCGCCGGGGCCGACCCGGCAGGAGAAGTTTGCGGATGACGATTAATGACTTCGGGGCCGGCGTGGCGAGCGTCTGGGAGGGCTTACGGCCCTCGACGCGCAGCCTCGTCGAGCGCGCGCTCACGGCCCACCCGCCGGCCGCGCGCGGCGACTCGCACTACGACGCCCGCTCCGAGTGGGAGTTGAGCCGGCTGCTCGCCGCTCTCGACGCGCGCGCGGCCGAGAAGGGCGCGAAGGTCTTGAGCGCCGAGGCGTCGCGCGAGCTGCGGCACGTGGCCGAGACCTGCGCCGCCGTCCTGCACCGCGAGGCGCGCTCGGCCGAGGTCTTCGCGCAACTGCTGGAGCGAGCCCTGCGCTCGCGCGACTACGCCCGCGTCGACGCGCTGGCCGACGCCATGACCGGCCGCCTCGCGCCGAGCGAGCTGTGCGAGCTGGCGCGCAACCCGAACCCGCCCGTCCGCGCCGTCGCCCAAGAGGCGCTGCTGCAACTGCCCACGGGCGCGCTCGTCTCCCTGCTCGGCGACCCCATAGACGCCGAGACCGCCCGCTCGGCCCTCGAATCGCAGGCCGACGAGTACGAGTCGGAAGAGGCGCGCCTCATCGTCAACGTGCTCGACCAGGCCGACGACGCCGAGGACGATCTGTAAGAAGGCAGAAGGCAAAGAACAGAAGGCAGAAGGCAGAAAGCAGAAGGCAGTCAGGAACACTCGATGGTTCTTGACTGCCTTCTGCTTTCTGCCTTCTGCCTTCTGCCTCGGCGGGGCTTCTACTTTCCGACGCGTGTATGATATTTCGGTGAGCGGCGCACAGCGTTCGGCAACCGTCGCGCTGCGAGGCGGGTATGAGAAGCGAGCTAAGCGATCTTC
>DASZKF010000372.1:0-8276 GCA_035947355.1 Pyrinomonadaceae bacterium
CTGCGACCCTTTCAGGGTCGGAATGTATTTCATCCTGAACCGGGGGCGGCGCTCGTCGTCGCTCGCCTTCGGCTCGCCTCTGACTCGCTGCGGCCCCCGGCTATTACCCCCAGCCCTTTCAGGGCTGTTGAATTAAGGCGCCGTTGTGCCGCCCTGCATTTTCCGGAGCAGGTGGTCGAGCCAGAGGTTGGCGAGTTTCTCCTGGACGGTGTTGGCGCGTAGCCGCGCGTTGAGGTTCTGAAAATCTACGTGGTCGAGGGGCTGATCCTGGTTGAAGCAGGAGAAGACGAACGACTCCTGGCCGGTCTCGGGGTCTACGTGGCGCTGGAGGCACTGGGCGCAGACCTCCTTCATCATGCACTGCATCGGGCTGTTGATGGAGCCGACGCCGACGTGGCCCGGCTTGAGGTGGGGCGCGAGGACGGCGTGGCGCGCGGCCTTGACGGCGGCCATCATGCGGTCGGAGCCGATGGCGATGACGCGGTCTACGTCGCGCAGGTCGAACATCGGCTCGCCCAGGCGGCCCTCGGCGTAGGCCTTCATGGCCTCGACGATGTTGCCGCGGAAGTGCGCGTCCTGCGGGCGGCGCGGCTCGATTTCGGCGCCGGTGTCCGTAGACCAGATGACTTGATCCGTCGCCGCCTCGATCTCCTCGCGCTTGAAGAGGTCTTTGCCGTTCTTGTAGCCGGCGAAGTAGACGACGCGGTTGCCGCGCTCGCGCAGGGCCCTGGCGATGGAGAAGAGGACGGCGTTGCCTAAGCCCCCGCCGGCGAGCAGGACGGTCTCGGCCTCGGGGATTTCCGTCGGCGTCCCCGTCGGCCCCATGACGACGACCCTCTGGCCGGGCCTGAGCATCGCGCACTGGCGCGACGACGCGCCCATCTCCAGCACGATCAGACTCAGCAGCCCCGCCTCCTTGTCCACCCACGCGCCGGTGAGCGCGAGGCCCTCCATCGTGAGGCGCGTGCCGTCAATCTCGGCCGCGTCCGTCTCGTAGTTTTGCAGGCGGTAGAACTGGCCGGGGTGGAACTTGCGCGCCTGCGCGGGCGCGCGGACGATCACGTCCACGATGGTGTCGGTCAGGCGGTCGACGCGGACGACGCGCGCGACGAGCTCGTCTTCGAGCCTCCCGGCGAGCCGCGCGAACGACTCGTCGCGCGCCGCCTGATCCTCTTCGCGCAGCAGCCTCAACTCCTCCTCGAAGAGCGCCGCGACGTGCTCGTAGCCGTCCTTCGCGGAGGCCATCGCCTTGACGACGTTGCCGGCGTACACGGGGTGGTTGTCGCCGTAGTAGGTGATGAAGCGCCCGTCCTTCTCGTAGGAGGTGAAGAAGGCGCGCTCGCCCTTCGCGGCCGGGACGAGGCGGAACTTGCCGCCGCCGTCCCTTTCGGCCTTGTGCGGCGCGAAGAACTCGCGCCACTCGTCGAGGGCGAAGGTGCCGGGCCGCTCCTTCTCGTAGATGGTGTTCGGGCTGGTGCCGGCGGCGACGCAGACGGTGCGGGCGGGGAGGCGGACGAGCTCGCCCGTCGCGCGCCACTTGCCGGTCTCCGGGTCGCGCATCATCCGCTCGAAGAGGACGGCGGCGACGGCCCCGCCCTCCTCGGCGACGGCCTCGGCCGGCGACATGTTCTCGACGATGCGGATGCCCTCTTCGAGCGACTTGGCGACCTCCTCGTGGTTGAGGCGGTAGGCGGGCGAATCCAGAAGGCGCTTGCGGTAGACGATGGTCACGCCGCCCCAGCCGCGCATGAGCTTGATGAAATCCGGCGCCTCGCCCGCCGCCCGCGCGCGCCGCCGCTCCTCGCGCACGGCGCGGCCGTGCCCTAAGAACTCTTCGTAGACGGCGCGCTCCTCCGGGTCGAAGCGGCGGAAGATTTCCGCCTCGCCGAACTCCTCGACCAGCTTCTCGTGGCGTTCGAGGATTTTCTCGACCTGCACGGGGTAGTAGGCGAATAGCTCCGTGGCCGTGTCTATGGCGGTGAGCCCGCCGCCGATGACGACGGCCGGCAGGCGCACTTGCAGGTTCGCCATCGAGTCGCGCTTGGCCGCGCCCGTCAGCTGCAGGGCCATCAGGAAGTCCGAAGCCTTGCGGATGCCGCGGGTGAGGTTGTTCTTCATCCCGACGATGGTCGGGCGGCCCGCGCCCGAGGCGACGGCGATGTGGTCGAAGCCGAGCGCCCAGGCGTCCTCGATGTCGAGCGTGCCGCCGAAGCGCACGCCGCCGTAGAAGCGGAAGCGGTCGCGGCGCGCCAGCGTCAGGTGCATCAGGGTCAGGAAGTTCTTGTCCCAGCGCACCGTGATGCCGTACTCCGAGACGCCGCCGAAGCCGGCGAGGACGCGCCGGTCCAGTTCGGTCTCGATCTCGCCCACGTCGCGGACGGCGCGCGGGGTGCGGCTCCCGCCCGCGCCGGTCAACTCCTCATCCAGCGGCTCGATCTTGAGGCCGTCAATGCCGACGACGCCGAAGCCCTCGTTGAGGAGGAAGTGCGCGAGCGTGTAGCCGGCCGGGCCGAGGCCGACGACGAGGACGTTCTTGCCGTTGTAGGGGAGCGCGTACGGGCGCTTGGCGTTCAGGGGGTTCCAGCGCGTCAGCAGCGAGTAGATTTCGAAGCCGTAGGGGAGGTCGAGGACGTGCGTCAGCACCCCGGTCTCGGCCTGCGGGATGTTGACCGGCTCCTGCTTCTGGAAGATGCACGACTTCATGCAGTCGTTGCAGATGCGGTGGCCGGTGCCCGGACACATCGGGTTGTCTATGACGACGACGGCGAGCGCCGCTACGGGGTCGCCCCCCTTGTGCAGCAGGTGCATCTCGGAGATCTTCTCGTCGAGCGGGCAGCCTTCGAGCTTGATCCCGAGCGGGTTCTTCTTGAAGGAGCCCTGCGGGTCGCGCAGGCCCTTCGAGCAGGAGTCCTTGTCGCGCTCGTGGCAGTAGAGGCAGTAGTTGGCCTCGTCCAGGACTTCGCGGGGCGTGTAGCGCGGGTCGGTGAGGCGGAAGCCGTCGCGGCGGCGCAGGTGCTCGTCGAGCCCCTCGAAGAGTTCGGGCAGGTCGGCGTCGGGCCGCTTGAGCTGCACGAGGTTCTCGTAGTTGAGCGGGTGCGGGAAGCGGAATGAGACCCAGCCGCGGACGCGAGCCCGCGCCTCCGCCCGGAGCGCGTGCGCCGCAGCCCAGGCCTCGACGAGCCGCAGCGAGGCGCGGACGAAGGCGCGTTCGCGGTCTGCGCCGTCCTCCTCGGCCCGCCACGCGTCGAGCGCCGCGCCGGCCCCGGTCTCCGCGGCGCGCGCGGACGCGGCGCGGACTTCGCGCGCGCGCGCCTCAGACCACTCCTCCTCGCGGCGCGCGCCCTCCTTCGGGTAGTTCTTCTCCCATTCGAGCAGCCGCGCCGTCATGCGCGCGACGCCCAGCTCGCGGTCGTCGCCGAGCGTATCGGCGAAGGCCGCGCGGCGCAGGGACTCCAGGGCCTCGTCGGCCGCCGCGGCGTCCACGGCCGCGGCCTTCTCCGCCGGGAAGCTCTTCAGGGCGCGGCGCTGGACGAAGTGTTTGAACTGGAAGACGGGGTCTTGCGCGCGCAGACCCGCGCCGAGCCTGTCCCGCTCGGCCTCTATCCGGAAGAGGCGTGCGACGAAGCGCGAGAGGTGCGGGGCGGCGGCGATCAAAAGGTCTGACTCGGCCTTCGTCCCCTTGAGGCTCGCCCCGCGCGACTCGACATACCCGATCAGCGCGGAGTGGAGCGCGGCGTCTTCCCTTTTGACTTCGGCGTAGAACGCCTCGGCGAGGTCGCGCAGGCGGAGGGGCCGGTAGAGGTCGGCGTAGGTGAAGCCCTCGATGCCGAGTTGAAAATCCGTTAGAGTCTGGTCGTCTGAGTCGCCGGGCGAGACCTGGTTCGCTTCGAGGAAGAGGTTCTGTGCCATTCGCGTTTTCGGCCCTTCGGAATAACTTGTCGGACGGGGTCGTCTTTCAAGAGCGCGGAAGCGGGAGACGCGCAAGACCGAGTATATCACCGCCCCCGCGCGACCCCGAAAGAGCGCCCCGCCATTCTGCGCCAACAACGCCGCCGCGCCTGTGACAGCAATCACACGGCATGACCCGCGCCTTGCCATCCCCACACCGAGCCTTTATAATCGCCCCGTTTTCAGGCCCGTTCGTCTAGGGGTTAGGACGTAGCCCTCTCAAGGCTAAAACACGAGTTCAAATCTCGTACGGGCTATCCCACCACACCATTAATGGCTAAATCAGTTTCCCGTAGCGGCGCTCGCAAGAGCGTCTTTTTAGGCATGGCGCACGGGACGGCCAGCAACCGTCTGCGCAAGATGGTTCTGTTCCATCTCCTGCAAAAGCACGGCGAGAATGTCTGCTTCAAATGCTCTCAGAAAATTGAAACTGCCGCCGAACTGAGCATCGAGCACAAGCACCCATGGGAGGGTGTCAACGTCGAGCTTTTCTGGTCTCTGGATAACATCGCCTTCTCGCACCTACGCTGCAACCGTAATCACCGTTATAAGAGCGGAGGCGCGAAGCTGCGCAAGGTTGGCCCCGAAGGCACTGCTTGGTGCAGGAGGTGTAAAGCATTCCGGGAGGAACGCGAATTCAGCGCGCATCGCTCACGCTGGAACAGGCTTCAGCCGTGGTGCAACCGATGTTACAGAGAGCACCTGGCTCAACGCTCATCCCGCTCGTAAGGAAAGGCCGCCGTAAATCCTACGGCGGCCTTTTCATTTGAACAGTCCTCCGGCCTGTCAGAAAGTCAGGCGCGCGCCGAGTTGGATGTTGCGGGGGCCGCCGCCGCCGAGGAAGGGGTTGCCGATGCCGACGTCGGGCGTGACGGTGATGGGGAGGAAGCCGACGCCGCGGCCCGTATCGGGGTCTATGCCGTTGAAGCTGGCGTCCGCCGCGAAGCCGGGCAGGAGCGGCGAGGCGAAGTTCGGGTGGTTGAAGAGGTTGAAGATTTCGGCGCGCAACTGCAAGCGGACGCGCTCGGTGATGGGCGTCGTCTTGAAGACGGAGAAGTCGAAGTTCTTGTAACCGGGGCCGCGCAGCGAGTTGCGGCCGAGGCTGCCGAAGTGCTGCGTGCCCGGTAGACAGGCGGCGGCGCTGGTGTCCTCCGGGTCGGGTCGCGCCGGGTCGAGCGTGCAGGGGACGGCGAAGGCCGAGAGGTTGAGGAAGTGTTCGTGGCCGGAGGTGCCCGCGTAGGGGTCGCCGACGAGGTCGGGTCGCGGGAAGAATTCGCCCGTCCCGTTGTAGTCGTCGAAGAGGTTGACGTGGAACGGGCTGCCCGTGCGCAGGGTCAGGATGCCGTTCAACTGCCAGCCCTGGCCGAGCCGCGGCAGGCTCGGCAGGAGGTTCGGCACCTCGTAGTTGAAGGTGGCGACGAAGCGGTGGCGCACGTCGAAGTTCGAGTTGGCGCGCTCCAGGTCGGCCCGGTGGCTGTTCTCGGGCTGCGTCGCGTTGGCGACGTAGTCCTGCCCGTCCGAGGCGTTGTCTATCGAGTGCGACCAGGTGTAGTTGACCATCGCCGTGAAGCCGCGGGTCGCGCGCACCGAGAGGCTCGTCTGCAGCGCGTTGTAGTTCGAGTTGGCGGAGGTTTCGAGGTGGTTGACGTAGAAGAACGTCCCGCCCGAGGGCGCGAACGGGCCGTTGTCGAACGGCCGCGCGGTCGAGACCGAGGGGTTGACGGGCTGGTTGATGTCGCGGTAGCGGAACAGCTTCCGCCCCTGCGAGCCGACGTAGCCGACTTGCAGGACGACGTTGCGCGCCAGCTCCTGCTGCACGTTCAGGTTGAAGTTCTGCACGTAGGGCGTGCGCAAGTGCCTGTCCACCGCGAACACATCGGAGTCGAGGAAGTCCGTGAAGACGGGGACGCCCGGCTCGATGACTTCGACCGTGGAGAAGGAGAAGAGGACGGGGGCGGGGCCGACGGGGTTGTAGGCCGGGCCGGGATTGAAGGTGTTGAAGGGGAGCTGGCCGACGAAGAAGTCCTGCGAGTAGGCGTCGTAGAAGAGGCCCCACCCGGCGCGCACGACCGTCCGCCCCCTGCCCGTCACGTCCCACGCGAGGCCGAGCCGGGGGCTGAAGTTGTTCCAGTCCGGCTCGTACAGCCTGTCGAGTCCGCTCGTGCCGACGAGGACGAGGCCGAGGCGCGGGTCGAAGTTCGAGAGCAGGCCGCTCTGCTCGTCGAGGACGCCGTAGTAGTCCCAGCGCAGGCCGGCGTTCAGGGTCAAGCGGCGGGTGGCGCGGAAGCTGTCTTGCAGGTAGAGGGCGTGCGAGTTCTGGAAGGTCTCGCGGCGCGAGTCGCCGCGCGCCTGCCGGCCGCCGTCCAAGCGTCCGGCGAGGAAGTCCGCGAGGTCGGCGAAGTCGAGGCGGCCGCGGTAGCCGGCGTCGAAGAAGGCGTCAACCGAGGTGCGGCGGAACTCGTAGCCGGTCTTCAAATCATGCCCGCCGACCTTCCAGGAGAAGTTGTCTATGAAGTGCCAGTTGGTGTCCACGCGCGCTCGCGGCACCGACAGAGTAGCGCCGATGGAGCTGAAGGGCGGGCCGGGGTTTTCGTCGTCGGGGTCTTCGGGGTCGAGCCCGATGCTGCGGACGCGGATGAAGGGCAGGCCGAAGTCCTGCTCCGAGACGCCGGTGTTGAGTCCGATGCTCGCGGGGTCGAAGTCCGCGTCCTCCGGGAAGAAGCCCTCGTCGAAGCGGTTATAGCCGAAGCGCGCCTCGTTGACTTTCGTGTCGGAGAAGATTTTCAGGTACGAGAGCGAGGCGAGGTGGACGGTCGTCGGCGTGACGGTGTTGTAGCCGGGCAGGACGTTGCCGGCGAGGATGGCGAGCGGGAACGACTGATCCGACGTGCCGAAGAAGTAGCGGCCCGTGAGCTGGTTGTCCGCGTCGAAGGAGTGGTCAATCTTGGCGATGAGGCTGTCGACGTCGTTCGAGGCGCGGGTGGTGACGAAGAGGTTGGGCGCGCCGGTGTCGTCGAAGAGCGGGAGCGGGCGGTTCGGGAGCGGCCAGGGATTACGTTGTAACAGGGCGGCGATGACCGGGTTGGACGGCCCGCCCAGCCTCTCGATCTCGCGCGGGTCGGGGACGCGGGCCGTCGAGTTCAGGCCGACGCGCTCGCGCTGCCCCTCGTAGGCGAAGAAGAAGAAGGTTTTGTTTTCGACGATTGGGCCGCCCAAGCTCCCGCCGAACTGGTTGTTGCGGAAGGCGGTCTGCGGGTCGGGCTCGGGGTTGAAGAAGTTGCGCGCGTCGAGCGCGTCGTTGCGGACGAAGGCGAAGAGCGAGCCGTGGAACTCGTTCGTCCCCGACTTGGTGACGAGGTTGACGACCGCGCCCGAGTTGCGGCCGAACTCGGCCTCGAAGTTCGAGAGCACGGCGGCCTCGGCGATGGCCTCGACGGGGAGGATGGTGGCGGGCGTGCCGAAGACGCCGGCCTCGTTGATGGCCGGCAGGTTCCGGTAGCCGTCGTTCATGTCGGTGCCGTCGAGCAGGTAGTTGTTCGACCGCCCGCGGTTGCCGTTGGCCGAGAAGAGGCCGAAGGAGCCGGGCGAGTCGGTCGCGCCCGAGGGGTCGCCGGTCGCGCCGGGGACGAGGACGAGGAACTTGGTGAAGTCGCGCCCGTTGATCGGCAGCTCCTCGACCTGCTTCGTCGGGATGGTTCCGCCGAGCGTGTTGCTCGTCGTCTCGACCTGCGCCTGCGCCGCGACGGTCGCCACCACGCTCACGCCCGGCAACGCGAGCGACACGTCCACCCGCCGCTCGCCCGCGACCTCGACGACCACGCCCCCGACCTTCGCTTCGAGGAAGTTCGTCTGCCTGACCGTCACCTCGTAGGTTCCGATGGGGAGTTCCGCGATGGTGTAGTTGCCCTCGCCGTCGGCGGTCGTCGTGCGCTCCAGGCCCGTCGCGGTGTTGCGCGCCGTGACGGTCGCGTTCGGCACGACCGCGCCCTGCGGGTCGGTGACGGTGCCGAGGATGGTGCCGCGGAAGGTCTGCGCTGAGGCGGAGGCGGCGAGCAGCAGACAGAGGGCGGCCGCGCGCAACGCCGTCAGTTTCGAATGAGGCTCGGGGCGGGCGGTGCTCGAATGTTTGGCGTTCGGCTCGGACACGGGTGTGGTCTCCTTAAACTTTCGTTCTTTAAGAGCGGGCGAGGGCGTGCGCCGGAGCGCCTGCTGAAGGTGCCCGGACTTTATCCCCAAGTCGCGCGGCAGTCAACAAACTTTAGTTTCGAGTTTCGAGTTTCGAGTTTCGAGTTGAAGAAATTGTCTTAACTCGAAACTCGAAACTCGAA
>DASZKF010000373.1:0-29760 GCA_035947355.1 Pyrinomonadaceae bacterium
CGGCCCAGCGCTCGGGCGCGGCCTCGCGCTCGGCGAGCAGGCGCGCGGTCGTCTCGGCCCACCCGCGAACGTCTCCGGGTTCGCAGTATTCGACCGCCCCGTCGCCGCCGACCTCTCGGAGGGCCGCGAGGCGGCTGGCGACGACGGGCGCGCCGCACGCCATGGCCTCGGCCACGGGCAGGCCGAAGCCCTCGCGCTCCGAGGGCAGAAGGACGAGCGCCGCGCGGCCGTAGACGGCGGCCAGAACCTCCGGCTCGAGGTACGGCAGGACGACGAGGCTGCCGCCCAACTCTAACTCTTCGGCGAGCGCGGCCTGCCCCGGCGTCAGCCCGCCGACGCGCACGAGCCGCGCGCGCGGCCGGCCCCTGCGCAGCTCTGCGAAGACTTTCAGCAACACGTCAACGCGCTTGCGCGCGACGGTGCTCCCGACGTGCAGGAGTTCGGGGCGGCTATCGTCTTCCGCGCCGAGCAGCCGCTCGGCCTCGCGGCGGGCGCGCTCGCCGGGCGCGCAAGTGTAGGCCGGGTGGAGGCCGTTCGGGATGACGCGCAGGCGCTCGGGCGGGAAGAGGCCGTGCGCGAGCAGCTCGTCGCGCGTCGCCGCGCTCACGCAGGCCACGCGCGCCGCCTTGCGGAACCCTTCGAGGACGCGGCGCGTCATCGCGCGGAAGAGCGGCGAGCGCCGCTCGCGCTCGGGTTCGAGGACGCAGCGGAAGGTGTCGAGGTCGTGGCAGGTGACGACCGCGCGGCCCTCGGGCAGCTCGTGCAGGAGCTGAGAGTAGCTGTGGTCTACGACGTGGAAGAGGTCGAAGTCGCGGCCGCGCCCCCGCACCCACCGCGGGTAATCCCAGAAGCGGTTGAGCAGGCGGTCGGCGTTAAAGAGCGCGCCCGAGGCGGCCCCGCCGCGCGTGAGCCTTCGGCGCATCGGCGGGCACAGGCGCGCGGTCTCGACGCCGGCACGGCCGCCGTTCTGCGTGCCTTCGACGAGCAGGTCGGCGACGAGATTCATGCTGTGCCAGTTCTCTTCCCGCAGGTCGCAGACGACGGCGACGCGGGGGCGCGCCTCACTCGGCAAGTCCCCTCCCGTAGGCCGGCTCGGGCACCGGCTTGCGGCGCGCGAGCGCGGCCGCCAAGCGACCCCGGACGCGCCGCGGCCAGTCGCGCCGCATGCAAGGCTTCTCGACCAGCAGGAAGAAGGCCGCCGAACCCGCGAGCAGCACCGGCGCGAAGAGCAGCGCGTGCACGAGCAGGTTGACCGAGAAGAGGTCTGTGAGCGAGACGCGGCCGAGCGTCTTCTCGAAGGCCGAGAGCAGTTGGAAGTGTATGAGGTAGATGGTGTAGCACATGCCGCCGATGACCGTCACCCACGGCCGCGTGACGAGGCGGTTGGTCAGGGGCCCGCGGAACGCCGCGCAGAAGAGCACGAAGACGAGCGGCGCGAAGGCCGCGCGCGCCAGTCCCGGCCGCGCCGCGACCAGCAACATCGCGGCTACCGCGGCGACGGCCACGAAATCCCAGGCCACTCTCCTGCGCACGCGCCCGCGCGGCCAGCCGAGGTAGATGTCTGCCAGCAGGAAGCCGGCGAAGAAGTATTGCAGGAAGTTCAGAAGCGTCCAGCTCAGACGGCCGCCTTCGGGGATGAGCCACGCTTGCAAGGCGACCGAGGCCGCGGCCGCCGAGACGATCAGCGCGCGCCTGCGCAGCCTCCCCCGCACGGCGAAGACCGCGGCGAGGAGCGGCATCAAGAGGTAGAATTGCACCTCGACTTCGAGCGACCAGGTGACGAGGTTGACCGGGTTCATCCCGCCGTAAATCATCCCGTGCGTGTAGGTGAGGCCGGCGGCGAGGCGCGGCCAGAGTTCCGCCGCCCCTCCCTTGAGGAGGACGAGCAGCGCGAAGCAGCCGAGCATGACGAGGACGTAGGGCGGCTCCAGCCTCGTCAGCCGCCGCAGGAAGTAACGCCGCAGCTCAACGCGCGGCGCGCCCTCCAGGTGGTGACGCGCGAAAGGGAGCGCGAGGACGAAGCCGCTGATGACGAAGAAGAGTTCGACGCCGTAGTGCCCGCGGCCCGCGAGGCGCGCGGCCCAGTCGAGGTCGGGCGGCGCGACCGAATAGTCCGCCACAGGGTGCGCGAGCAGGTAGTTCCGCACGTGGAAGACGACGACCGGGGCGATGGCGAGGAACCGCAGCCCGTCCACCTCCGCGATGAAGTCGCCCGAAGAGGTGACGCGCGACAGACGCTCGTAGACGCGCCCGAGCGCGCCCGCCCGCGCTTCACGTCTTCCTTCCGTCGTCTGCGCCCGTGTCATAACTTTCGCGCCGGCCGCGCGAGGTACTGGCTGATCCACACGGCGAACTCTTCGGCCGTGCGCGGGGCGTCGCCCGTCGCGAGGTTGACGGCGTCGTAGCCGAACTCTTCGAGCAGCGCCCAGACCTCCCGGCCCGGCCCGCCGTGAATCTCCAGGAGCAGCCCCGGTCGCCGCTCGGCCAGCAGCCGGCGCGCCCCCGCCAGCGCGCGCCCTTCGGCGCCCTCCACGTCGAGCTTGATGAAGTCGGGCGGCGGGTTGCCCTCGGCGTAGACGAAGTCGTCGAGCGAGTTGACCTCGACCTCGACCGCAGCCTCGCGCGGGCCGCGAGCGCCCGACTCGCCGAAGACGCCCTCGACGTGGTCGCTGACTAAAGACTCGCCCGCCCCGCCGCGGCGGAAGCGCAGCCGCGCCCGACGGTCCCAGACGCCCTGCGGCACGACCGAGAGGTTGGCGAGGCCGTTGAGGTCGCGCGCCGCCCGCAGCGATTCGAGGCTCGCGGGCGAAGGCTCGAAGGCGTAGACGCGGCCCCGCGGGCCGACGAGCCGCGCGAGCATGACGGAGAAGTAGCCGACGTTGGCGCCGCAGTCGTAGACGGTCATGCCGGCTTTGATCTGTTCGCGGAGCGCGGCCTGCATGTCCGGCTCGTGCGTCCCGAGCCAGTAAGACCTGGGCGTCTCGGGCAGGACGCGGAGCCGCAGCCCGCGCCCCAAGCCCGAGGCGATCTGGCGCACGACGGGCCGCCGGTCGCGCCTCAGCAGCAGCGCCTTGCCGAGCCGCCGCAGCGCGCCCGAATACGCGAGCCGTCCCAGGCCCACGCTCTGCAAAGTCCCGACCGACGCGGCCGCCAGACGTTCGAGCCTCGTCGGCCGCTCCTCAGCCGCTCGCATGCGCGCTCCTTTCGCCGGCGACGGCGCGCCCCTCGGAGACCTCTTCGAGCACGCGCCGGAGGTCGCCGAAAGCCTTCTGCCGGTTCCAATGTCGGCGGACGTACTCGCGGCCGCGGAGCGCCTGCGCGCGGGCCTCCGCGGGGTTGGCGGCGACCCAGAGGAGTTGTTCGGCCATCGCCCCGGCGTCGCGGCGCGGGGTGAGGCGCGCGTGGCCTTTGAGCTGCACGGCCATCCCGCCGATGTCTGTGGCGACGACCGGCGTCGCGCAGGCGAGCGCCTCCAGTGTCGAGTAGGCCGCGCCCTCCGCGAGCGAGCCGAGCGCCACCGCGTCGGCCGCGCGGAAGTAGTCGGCCACCTCCGTCATGGGGTGCGCCGCGGGCCGGCCCAGCACCCACTCGGGGGCACGGGGCAGCCGCATCTCCCCGGCGAGCTTCAGGAAATCTTCGTAGCCGCCGCCGAGGTTAAGCAGCACGGCGTCGAGCCCGCGCGCGCGCGCCAGGGCGGTCGCGCGCAAGACAGTCTCGGGGTCTTTCTCGTGGCTGATGCGGCTCGAAAGGAAGACGAGGAACTTGTCCGCGGGCAGCGCGCGCCGCCGCCGCAGCTCGGCCCTCTCGGCCTCGCCGGCCGGGCGGAAGAAGTCTGTGTCAACGCCGTAGTAGAGGCCGACCTCGCTGCGCGGGCAGTAGCGCGCGGCCACGTCCCGGAGGTACGGCCCCATCGCGAGGCAGCGCGCCGCGAGCCGCCCGTTGACCGTCATCAGCGCGCGGATGACGGCCTCGCCGACGGCGGCCTCGGCCCGGCCGATCTGCCCGCGCTCGCGCCGGCAGCGGAAGTATTCGACCGGCGCGATGCCCATGTAGGTGACGACGGGGACGCGCCGCACGAGGCCGACGAGGTTCGCGTTGAGCGACCCGCGCAAGACCTCCTGCGAGAGGATCACGTCGAAGTCCGCGGCCCGCCGCCAGAGGTACGCGAGCGCCCGCGCCTGGAAGGCGAGGCGGCCGCCCGGAATCTCTTCGACTGTGAGGCGCGCGCCGCTCCGGGCGACGCGCTCCCTCAGCCCGCCGCGCGCGTAAGGCTCGGCCGCCACGGCCATCGTCAGGTCGCAGACCTCGCTCAGGCCGACCACGAAGCGTATGTCCGTGAACCCCTCGACGAAGAACAGGACTCTGAGTTGGCGGTTCGTCATGCCCCCCTCGTGCCCCCTTCGGCGAGGACGTGCTCGAAGACCTCTTTCAGCGCGCGCAGGTGTGATTCGAGGTTGAAGTGTCGCGCCTTCTCGACGGCCCCGCGGCGCAGGCGCGCGTGCTCGCGCGGGTCGCGCAGACACTTGGCGACGGCCTCGGCCAGCCCTCCGGCGGTCGGCGGGTCGCCGGGCGCGAGGTGGCCGTTGACGCCGTCGCTCAGCCAGGTCGGGATGCCGCCGACGGCGAAGGCCGCGGCCGGCACGCCGCGAAGGCCCGCTTCGACCCCGACCAGCCCGAAAGGCTCCGGCCACTGGCTCGGCACCACGAGCAGGTCGCTCGACGCGAGCAGCGTGTCGAGCGCCGCGCCCTGCACCCAGCCGGCGAACTCGACCTCGACGCCCGCGCCGCGCACGGCCCGCGCGCGCTTCTCCCAGGCTCCGCGCGCCGGGCCGTCGCCGGCGAAGACGAGCCGGAGCGGGCGGCCCAGCAGCGCGCGCGCGAGCGGCAGCGCGTCGAGCAGAATCCGCCCGCCCTTGAGCCGATCCATGCGGCCGAGGAAGAGCAGCCGGAAGGGGCGGCCCGCGCCGCCCGCTTCATGCCGCACCGCGTCAAACGCCGCCGCGCCGCCGGGGGGCGCGCCGGGCGAGTCATAAAGGTCCTGCCCCTCGGCGGGCCGCGACTTGCGCGCGTAGTAGGAGAGGTTGAAGACGCGCTCGGGTTCGACGCCGTGGTTGATGTACTCGGCCTTCAGGTGCTCGGAGTGCGTCAGTATCGCGCGGTAGCGCCGCAGCAGCTCCAGACGCCGCGACTGGATGCGGTAGAGCTTCACCATCGTCAAGGGGCTGAGCCCGCCGCAGCGGCGCGGGTAGTAGTGCGCGAGACACCGCCAGCCGAAGCGCCGGTCGCACGGCGTCGTCACGGGGCTTTTAAAAGTCTTCAGCCCGCTGATGCAGGTGCCGTAGTAGTCGTGCGCGAAGAAGACGGCCGGGGCCACGTCGAGCAGTCGCGCCTCGAATTCGGGTCGCTCGAGCTTGTGCACGTAAATCAGGTCGGGCCGCCAGCCCCTCACGGCCGAGAGCACCCCGGCCTCGCCCGACTCCTCGACGCACCAGGCCGGGACGCCTTCGGGCAGCGCGATCAGCTCGCGCCCGCCCGGCAAGTTGACCTCGCTGACGAAGGCCGTCTCGTGGCCGAGCTGGGCGATCTCGGGGATGATGCTGTTGAGGTGCGTCTCGACCCCGCCGACCATCCGCCTGCTCCAGTTGGCGATTAAGATTCGCACCGCTCAACCCCCGTCGGAAGCGGGCCGGCGAAGCACCGCGGACAACTGCGCGCAGGCGCGCACGCGCGCGGCCGGGGGCAGGCGCTGCGCCAGCCGCTCGGCCTCGTACGCGACCCTCGTCAGGCGCGGCCCCGAGAGGAACCTGAGCCCCGCGTGGCCGCTCAGCACGGGCGTGCCCCAGGCCGACAGCCGCTCGACCGAGAGCCCCGCGGCCTCGGCCAGCCCGGCCAGCTCGCGCGGCGTCAGGAGGAAGAGGTGGCCGTCGGCGTCGGGCCTGAACTGGACGGCCTCGAGCCGCGCCGGGTCGTCGACCTCCGAGTAGGTCGGGAGCCTGTTGCGGAAGTAGGAGCCGTTGGGCGTCGTCAGCAGCAGCCGGCCGCCGGGCGCGAGGAAGCGTTTCAGGTGCGCCAGCAGGTCGCCGGGGTGCGCGACGTGCTCGATCACCTCGCAGGCGATCACCAGGTCGAAGCGGCCGAGGCTTTGCGGCGACAGGTCGAACAGGTTGCCGCCGACGAGCCGCACGCGCTCGCCGCCCTCGAACTCCCTGACGGCGTCCGCGAGGTGCTCGGCCCTGAGGTCGTTGACGACGACCTCGCAACCGCCGAGCGCGAGCAGCGCGGCCAGGCCTCCGCCCCCGGCCGCGACCTCGAGCACCCGCCGCGGCCCGAGGCGGGCCGAGTCCTGCGCCGCCAGCAATCCTCTCATGCGCCCGAACGCCTTGTGCGAAGGCGGCCAGCGCGCGCCGTACTTCCAGCCCTCTTCGTCCGCGTAGGCGTCGGAGTTGAAAGGGTAGACGACCGACAGCCCGCGCCGGCAGGAGGCGGCGAAGAGGGCGTAATCGGGGAGGCTCACGGGGTCGAGCCCGCGGGCCGCCGCTTTCCGTCTCGCCATGAAATCTTCGCCGCGGCGCGCGCCGGCGACCTCGGTGCTCATCTCGACTCCTCGCCGGCGTGGACGCGGCCGGTCTTCGGGGCCTCGCCGGCCGGCGGCTCGCGGCGCAGCGCGGCGAGGGTGTGCGACAGGTCGAAGCGCTCGCGGTAGAGTGCGCGCGCGGCCTCGCCGAGTCGGGCGCGCGCGGGCCCGGCGTCCAGCAGGCGCGCGGCCTCGCGCGCGAGCCCGGCCGCGTCCTCGCCGAGCGCGACCGCGCCCGTCTCGCCCCAGAGTTCTTCGGTCAGACGGCCGCGCGTGGTGACGACGGCGCGGCCGTGCGCGAGCGCGGCCATGACGCTCGTCCGGCGCGTGCTCACGCCGTCGGGGAAGGGCTGCACGAGCAGGTCGCACGCCGAGAGGTGCGCCGACAACTCGCGCGCGCCGAGGTAGCCCGACTCGTGTACACGTCCTTCCAGTTCCGGGCGGGCGCTCAAGAGTTCGTCCCGCAGCCCCTCGCCGCCCCGGCCCAGGAGCAGCACGCTCGCCGCGGCGCATTCCGAAAGGAGCGCCGGGAGCACGCGGCGGAGGCTTTCCCTGACGGGCGGCGCGTATGTTCCGAGGTGGCCGACGATCACCCCGCCTTCGGAGACTCGTAGGCGCGCGCGAACCTCCGCCGTAAGCGAAGGGTCGTCCGCGACGGGGACGGTGGCGGGCACCGGCAGCCAGCCGAAGCTCGGAGGCGGGCCGAAGGCGTAAGGCCGCCAGTAGTCCTCCCACGCGGGTATCGAGAACCACACGCGCCGCGCCGCGCGCAGGAGGACGGCGATCATCAGCCGGTGCACGGCGGCCGCGCCCGTCTGCCGCCAGGAGCCTTCGCCGAAGGCGAGGCACGGCTCGTGCACCATCAGCTCGACGCGGTCGCCCTTCAACGCCGCGCGCCGCCACAGCCAGAGGCAGAAGCCGACGTTCATCGAGCGCCGGCCGTAGCCGTGCGGCACGTACTGCACGAGCAGGCGGCGCGGCGCGGGCGACTCGTCGAGCAGCCGGCCGGCGCGCGCCAGGTCGCGCCGCGAGAAGCCGCCCAGCTCCCTGCGCACGAAGACTCGCCCGTCGGCGGACGCGGAGACGCGAGCCCCGTCGCAAGACTCCGCCGCCCCGGCCTCGCACGCCGGGCACCACACGTGCACCTCCTCGCCCGCCGCGGCCAGTCCCTCTGCGACGAGCCGCGTGTAGTCGCTCACGCCGCCCGCCTGCGGCGGATACTCGGGGGTGATGAGATGAAGCCCGGCCGCGCTCATGCCGCGTAAATCTCCAGGCAGCGGCGCACGACCGCCGGCCAGGTGAACTTCTCCAGCACCCGCCGGCGGGCCGCTCGCCCCATCTCGGCGGCGCGCTCCTGGTGCGCGCGCAGCCAGACTATTTTCTCGCGCAGCGCCGCGGGGTCGTTGGGCGGGACGACGAAGCCGTTCGCGCCGTCCTCAACCACCTCGGGCAGGCTCGCCACGCCGGTGCAGAGGGCCGGCGCGCCGCAGGCCATCCCTTCGAGGAGCGTCTGCCCGAGCAGTTCCGGCACGCGCGTCTCGCGGCCGTAGGCGTCGCGGTAGACGCTCGGAAGCACGACGCAGAGCGCGCGCCGGTAGGCTTCGACTAACTCTTCGTCGCCGCAGTCGTGTCGGAAGCGGACGCGCTTGCCCGCGGCCAGCTCCTTCAGGTCGCGCGCGAAGCGCTCGTCGTAAGGCTGGCCGATGATCTCGAGCGGCACGTCCGCGGGCACGGCCCGGACGAGATCGTCCAAGCCCTTGTGCGGCATGATGCGCCCGACGAAGAGCACCGTGCCGTCGCGCACCGCCGGGGGGCCGGGCGAGAACTTCTCCGCGTCCACGCCGCCGAGGATGACGTGCGCGCGCCTGTAGCGGGCGTGGCCGCTCGCCTCGCGGCTGTACTCGCTGATGTGGAGGTGGCCGTCGTACCAGCCGTCGGTGCGGACGTAAGCGGATACGTCCCAGCCGCCGCCGCCGAGGTCTGTGACGAAGACGCGGCGGCCCGAGAGGCGGCACGCGAGCGCGCTCAGGCTGCTCGCCAGCACGGCCCGCTGGTGGCAGTGGACGACGCGCGCCCCTTTGAGTTCCTTGAAGAGCGCGAGCGCCAGGGGGTTCGTGCGCTGCCCGCGCACGCGCCAGGCCCCGCCGATGACGCGCACCTCCAGCGGGCCGAAGTGTTCGCGCCGCCCGCTCTCGCCGAAGGTGACGAGCCGGGTCGGCACCTCGCGGGCCATGTGGCGCGCAAGCTCCAGCGCGTAGCGCTCGGCCCCGCCCAGGACGCCGTCGCCGCGCCCGAAGAGCGCCGGCACGACGTGCAGCACGCGCCCCGTCCGCGCGCGCAAGGCTCCGGCGACGCCGGCGCGCGTCGGCTGCGCGGCGGCGGCCTCGGCTTCTGTGTGTCTGAAGCGCGCGGCGGCTCTCAAGGCCTCGTCCACTGTCGCCTCTCCCTGAGCAGAACGGGCGCGCGGGCGATGACCCACGCCCAGGCCCGGAGCGTCTGCACGAAGATTTTGCGGTTCGAGCGCAGGGCGCGCACGAGTCCGAGGACGCCGTAGCGCAGGAAGAACTCCGGGAGCACGCGCGCGCGCGCGTGGAGCAGGTAGAAGGCGAAGAGGTTTTTGATCTTGTGGAAGGCGATGCCCTCGCTGGTAAAGACGTGCGGCGCGTTATGGACGTAAGCCCTAGCCCGCGGCACGACGACGATCTGGTAGCCGAGCTTGAGGACGCGGGCCGAGAGCTCGATGCTGTCCACGTAGATGAAGAAGTCTTCGCGGAAGCCCTTGAGTGCGCGCATCAGGCGGAGCGGGGCGAAGGTCATCGCGCCGTCAACGCAGGTGGCGCGGAACGGCTCGTTGAATTGACCCGTGTCCCGCTCGCCGTTGCCGTAGAAGGTGCGGCGGTAGACCGCCTTGAGGTGGAACTCGCCGCCCGCGCAGAGGATCGTCCGCCGGTCGTCGTCGTACATGATGCCGGTGAGCAGCCCGGCCTCGGGGTGACGCTCGGCGTACTCGACGAGCCGCTCGACGCAGTCGCGCTCGACCACGACGTCGTCGTTCGTGCAGTAGACGTAGTCGCCCGCGGCCGCCTCGATGCCGCGGTTCATCCCGCCCGTGAACCCGAGGTTCTCGCGGTTGCTGATGAGGCGGACGCCGGGCCGGGCCGCGACGACGCGCGCGATCTCTTCGCTGCTGCGGCTCCGGTTGTCTACGACGATGACCTCCAGGTTCGCGTACGTCTGCGCGAGCACCGAGTCGAGCGCCCGCGGCAGCAGGCCCGGCCGGTCGTGGCTCAGGATGACGACGGAGACGCGCGGCGTGTGACTCTTCATGGCGTTGTCTATATCAATTCACTGCCGGATGTAAGGTGCGGTCGTTCTCAACACAGAGGCACAGAGGATTCACAGAGAACACAGAGAAATCAACTTCTTCTCTGTGCCCTCTGTGTGTCCTCCGCGCCCTCTGTGTGAACCTTGCCTCACCGCACACTCAATGCTCTCTAACTACCGACGGCCCGCCCGACGAAAAGCGACTCGCCGCCGCCCGCCCGCGGCCCCGGCGGGGGGCGCCTCCACGCGGCCTCGCGGACGGCGCGCACGTCGCGGTCGTAAGTCCGGCGCCGTTCGAGCATCCCCCGGAAGCGGCCGAGCTGCCTCTCGACCCAGATGATGTGATAGTCGCCCTCGAAGGCGAACAGCGGCGAGAGGAGCAGCCTGAACGGCCGCCGCACGAGGTAGCGGATGGCGACGAGCGTCCGCCAGTGCCAGCTCTCCGTAAACCGCCCGCGACCCGCGTCGTCGCCCGCCTCCGCGCGTTCAAACGCAAAGCGGTAAGGGTCGAAGCCGGCCTCACACAGCCCGGCGCCGCGCGCCTGCCGGCGGAAGAGCGTCCAGTGGAGGCGTGCGGCCGGGAGGAAGTGTTGCAGGCGCAGGCGCGGCTCGTACCACAGCCGCCACCCCGCGAGGCAGAGCGCGAAGCAGAGTTCGTGGTCGCCGCCCGCCGTGAGTTTCTTCCCCTGCCGGTCAACGAGCCGGAAGTGAAAGCCCTCGTCCACGAGCCGCCGCCACGCCGACTTCCTCACCGTCAGCCCCGCGCCCATCAGGAAGCGGCGCGCTGTCACGTCGCCGCCTTCGGCCGGCCCCTGCGCGCCCGGCGCGTACGCACCCTTGTAACGCTCGAACCACCGCGGCGGCGGCGCCTCGCACGCCGCTTCGATGAAGCCGCCGCACGCGCCGACCTCGGGCCGCGCCGCCATCAACTCCGCCGTCAGCTGCACCCAGCCGGGGCCGACCCAGTTGTCGTCGTCCACGAAGCAGACGAACTCGTAGCGCGTCTCTGCGAACCCGCGCCAGCGCGCGTAGCTCAGGCCGAGTTGCGGCTCGTGAACCACCCGCAGCGGTGCCGGCGCGTCCGCCGGCCAGCACTCGCGCGCCACCCGCGCCGTCCCGTCGGCCGAGGCGTTATCAACGACGATCACCTCCCACGGCGTCCCGGGCGCGACCTCTTGCGCCGCCAGCCGCGCCAGCGTCTCCGGCAGCAGCCGCGCGCTGTCGTGACAGCAGACGACGACGCTCACGCCGTTCTCTGGAAGCCGCCCCGACTCGACGCTACTGCTCTTCATGCCGGGTTACTCAAACGCAGCGCCCTCGACAGTCGCAGCCTGAGCGGCGCGAGGTGCGGGCGCACGTAAATCCCAAGCGGGTCTTGCAGGGCGGCCGGCAGCATCAGGAGCAGGTACGCGAGCCCCGCGGCCGCGGCCGCGACGCCGAGCGACCCGAAGCCCTCCGGCGTCCAGTTCCTCGCCACGAGGCACGCGGCCGCCGCGACCGCCCCGAACCGCCACAGCCACGGCCGCAGCGCTTCCGCCAGCATCGGCTTCGAGAAGCCGCGCTCGCGCAGCACGGCCGCGAGGTTCAGCGGCAGGCTCACGGCACAGACACCTAGGATTGAGCCGAGCGGCGCGCCGACCGCGCCCAAAGCCGACGTCAGCACGGCCGCCGCCCCGACCGTCACCACGCCGTCGGCCAGACTCGTCAGGCACAGCCGCTTCTCGTGCCCGAACGAGAAGACGACGCAGCCGACCGTCACGTTCCAGTGGCGCAGGAGCATGTTCGACAGGAGCGCCGCCGTCAGCCAGAAGCCGCCGTAGAGGCCCGGCCCGACCCACCAGTTGACGAACCCCTCGTTCGAGACCAGCACCGTGCAGACGACGGCCCCGCTCACGATCAGGATCGCCTGGCTGAGCGCGGTCGCGACCTGCGAGATGCGCTGCCGCGACTCGCCCGCCTTCACCTCGGCGAGCGCCGGGCCGGCCACCGAACCCAGCATTAACGGCTGGTTCCCCAGCACCAGGACGAGCTTCCCCGTGACCGCGTATGGCACGACCGCCTCCGGCCCTAAAAGCTTACCGATGATGACGAGGTCGGTGCCGGCGAGCAGCAGTTGCGCCACCTGGCTGACGCTCACCCACCCCCCTCGCCCGAGCCGTTCACGCGCCGCGGCCCACGTCAGCGCCGGCAGCCGCGACGGCAGCACGCCCCTGTGGCGGCGCCGCAGCCGCCACCACGTGAGCGCCGCCGTCAGCCCCTGCGTCGCGCCCCAACCGGCCGCCAGCGCGTAGAGCCCCCAGCCCGCGAAGACCAGCCCCACGGTGACGAGGAAGCCCGCGAGCCACGCCGCCAGCGACGCCTTCCCCGCGAAGGCGTGATCCTGTAGCCCGTAGAGCACCGCCTGGAAGATGCGCAGCGGGTAGAGGCAGACGTACATGAGCAGCACGAGCCCCAGCGGCCAGCGCAGCTCCCCCCACTGCGCAGACATCCACAGCCACACGCCTGCGGCCGCCAGCAACAGCACCGGCATCTGCCACAGGACGAGCCGCGCCGACTGCCCGATGAGTTCCGGAAGGCCCGACGCCTCGGCCGCCCCGCCCGCCCTGCCCGTCGCGTAGCCCGTCTCGCGCGGCAGCAGCGCGAGGACGCCGAAGTCTACGAGCGTCAGGTACGCCAGCAGTTGCAGGCTCACCAGCCACAGGCCGTACTCGTACCCGCCCAACCGCGCCAGCAAAAACGGCGTCAGCCACAGCCCGGCCAGCGTCACCACCGTCTGGTACGCGTACCCGAAGCCGACCCCGCCCAGAAATCTTTCAGTGCGACTCATCAGGAAGAAATTTTTGATCTGCGATTTTTGATTTTCGATTGAAGGCCGAAGGGCCGTCGTCATTCGATCACAAATCGCAAATCGAAAATCAGAAATCTAAAACTCGCTCTGCCCCGAACCCGCAACCGGCGACCCGCAACCCGTCATCGTCCCCGGCCGCTTCGACCAGGCCGACGAACTCGGCGGCCGTGTCGGCCCAGGTGCGCTCACGCAGCCGCGCGCCCAGAGGGGCGAAGCGGCGCTTCCACGCCTCGACATCTTCGCGCCAGAGGAGCAGCCGGCGGGCGAGGTCGTCCGCGTCGTCGGCGTGCGGCAGGAGCATCCCGGCGAGGCCCGGCGGGTACTCTTCGGCGACGCCCGCCGCGGCGCTCACCAGCGCGGGCACTCCCCGCGCGACCGCCTCGCGCACGTTCAGCCCGTACGACTCGTAGCGAGCGGGGCTGACGAGCAGGTCGGCCGCGGCCAGCACGTCGCCCACCCGCTCCGTGAAGCCGAGCAGCCGCACGCGCCCGGCGAGACCGCGCCGCCCGACCTCCCGCTCCCAAGCCTCGAAGCCGCGGCCCGCGCCCGCCGCCAAAAGCTCCGCGTCCCAACGGGGGTGCCCGCACAAGCTCTCCCACGCGGCGAGCAGCGTGTCGAACCCCTTGTTGCAGTCATGGCCGAGCGCGCCGACGAAGGCCACGACCGGCCGCGCCCCGCCCAAGCCCAGCCAAGCCCGCGCCGCCCCGCGCTCTTCAGCCGTCACAACGCGGCACCCGGCCTCGCCCCCGAGGCGCACGGTGCGCACCCGCGCGGGGTCGAGGCCGAGGCGTTCGACGAGGTCTCGGCGCGTGCGCTCGGAGTTGGCGACGACGAGCCGCGCCGCGCCGAGCGCCGCGCGCTCGCGCCGCCGCGCCACGGCCTTCGCCAGGCGGTTGCGCGCGCGGAAGAGCACCGGCGCGCCGCGGTCGGCCGGCGGCCACGCGTGGTGTACGGCGTGCACCCAGTTGACGTCAGGCCAGGGGCAGTTGCCGCCATTCGTGACGACGCGGGCCGCGGGCCAGCGCCCTGTCACCGCGCGCGCCACCTCCGTGCCGCGCCGCGCGAGCAGCCGCTCGCCAAGCAGGAACGAGCGCGCCGGGCGCGCGACCAGGTGGACGCGGGCCAGAGGGTCTGCGGCCAGTTCCGGCGCGACCTCGTGCGCGACCAGGTGGACGGGCGTGCCGCGCGCGAGCAGGCAGGCGGCGAGCGCGGCGTTGGCCTTGTCCATCCCGCCGCGCCCGTGGAACCCGCCCGCCACGACGACCCAGGGGGCGGGGAGGATTTTTGATTTGCGATTTGCGATATTCGATCTGCTCATCAACGGTTAGTAGTCAGTCATCAGTTATCAGTTATCAGTTTTGCTTTCGCCGACCAAATCGCAAATCAAAAATCGCAAATCCCGCTCACCCGTACTGCCGCACCAGTTCCGGGGCCGGCGCCGCGCCACTTTCGGCCGGGGCCGCCGACGCCCTCGACTCGGCCGCGCGGGGCTGGCGCACCGCGACCCAGCCGACGCCGACGAGCACAATCGCCGTGCCGGGTATCGAGGTCAGAAGCCCCGTGCCGATCATCCCCGTCATGAAGAAGGCCGCGCAGGCGACCCACAGCAGTCGGCGGCCGACGTGCCACTCGTCCGTGCGCCTGACCGCCCGCCGCGCGAAGACCCAGACGATGAACCCGGCCCACAGGCAGAGGCCGAAGACGCCCTGTTCGAGCACGATGCGCGCGTACTCGTTCTCCATGAAGGCCCGCGGCGGGTTGATGCGCCCCTGTAGGAAGTAGGGCATGCTGGTGCCGCCCCCGCCGAGGCCGTTGCCCATCGGGTACTCGACCGCCAGTTCGAAGAAGCTCTCGTTGACGCTCCACGAGACGCGGTCGCTCACATAGTCCGTGTCGCGCAGCGTCATGAAGCGTTGCAGCCGCGCCTCGCTCGACACCGTCCAGCCGATGCCCGCCAGCATGACGACCCACAGCGCCCAGCTCCGCGCGTGCAGCCGGCCGGCGGCCAGCGTCAGCGAGACGCCGAGCAGCAGCGCGAGGACGACGAAGGGCTGGCGCGCGGCGGCCATGAAGACGCCGAGCAGCGTCGCGCCGAGCGCCGCCTTCAGGAGGTGATCCTGCCAGGCCGGGCGCGCGCCCTTCAGCGCCCACAGGCCGAAGAGGAACGGGAACGTCAGCACGAGCGTGCCGGCGAAGGCGTGGGCGCTCGTGAAGGTCGCCGGGATGCGCAGGGCCGTCGAGCGGTCGGGGCTGAGGAAGTTCTCGTCAACGACGCTGTTGTAGATCAACTCGGTGACGGCGTTGCGCGGGTAGAAGCGCTCGACGCCGAGGACGAACTCGGCCGCCGCGAACCCGAACGCGATCAGGTTCAGCGCGGCGAAGGCCAGCGCCAGCCGCTTCACGTCCTCGCCCGTCAGGCGCGCGCCGAGCAGCACCAGCGGCAGGAGGAAGACGTTGCCGCGCAGGCCGACGAGCTGCACGGCGTAGTCCTGCACGGGGGCGAAGAAGAGCAGCAGCGGCCACGCCGCGAGCGCCCCGACCCAGAGCGCGAGCGTCCGCCGCCCGCCCCACCCGCGCCCGGCCGGCTTCGCCAGTTGCGCCAGGTAGAGGCCGAGCACGGCCGCGTCGAAGATGAAGTGGGATGAGGGCTCGGTGATGTTGGCGCGCAGGATGCCGTAGGCGTACCCGACCGTCACCACTGTCGCCAGCCCCGCGACGAGCGACCGGCGCGCGGCGACGTAGCTGAAGACGAATGCGACGCAGCAGAGGAAGAAGGAAGTCATCAGTCTAACGCGAAAAGACAAGGGCGGCCGGCGCGGCGTTCACGCCGGCTTCCTCCCGATCAGGAGCACGTTGTCGGAGAAGGCGCGCGGGGAGAGGCGGGCGAGCGGGCGCGGGTAGTGGCGCGCGGTGAGCGCGACGCGGCCGCGCAGGCTGTACTCGACCGAGACCTCCGCGAGGCCGCACTCGGCGGCGATGCGCCGCAGGTCAATTTCGAGGAGCGGCGTCAGGTGCGCCGGGTAGTGCGCGTCCTGGAACTCGTTGAACCGCTGCTTGAAGACGAGCGTGAGCAGGCTGAGGAGGCTCAACTGGTTCGGCGTCGTCAGGACGACCCAGCCGCCGGGCCTCGCCAGCCTCACCAGCTCGCGCACGAAGGCGCGCGGGTTCTCGAGGTGCTCGATGGTCTCGACCGAGGCGACCACATCGGCGCTCTCGCCCGCGAGGGGCACCGGCGGGCGGTCGAGGTCGGCGCGCACGAACTCCACGCCCGCGGGCAGCCCCTCGTAGCGGACGGCGTCCACGCCGACGTAGCGGCCGAAGCGCCCGCAGACGTACGGCCGGAGGTCGCCCGCGCCGCAGCCCACGTCGGCGAGAGTCCCGCCGCGGACGCCGCGCCGCTCCAGCGCCCGCGCGACCATCTCGTAGATACCGGCGTCGCTCGTGCCGCCGCTGCGGCGCGCGCGCTCCTCGACGGCGAAGTCGGCGGCCTTGATGACGGTCTCCATCAGGCGGCCCGCCTCCCGCGCGCGAGGCGCTCGAAAGTCTCCCGGAGCAGCGAGAGTTGTCGGGCCGGGTCGCACAGCTGCCGCGCGCGCGCAGGCCCCGCCCGCCCGAGGCGCGCGCGCAGCCGCGGCTCTTCGATGAGTCGGCGTAAGGTTTGCGCCAGAGCGCGCGCGTCGCCGGGCGGGACGCGCGCCCCGCACGTCTCGTCAACGATCTCGCGCGCGCCGCCCGCGTCGGTCGCGACGACGGGCAGCCCCGCCAAGAGGGCCTCGACGAAGGCGACGCCGAACGGCTCAGGCCCCGCGTTCGGCTGGCAGAAGATGTCGGCGGCGGCGAGCAGGCGCGCCACGTCCTCGCGCTGGCCCGCGAAGCGGACGCGGTCGGCGACCCCGAGCCGCCCGGCCAGGCCGCGCAACCCTTCGAGGTACGCGGCCTCGGCCGGCCTCTGGCCGCCGCCTACGAGCCAGCACACCCAGCCCGGCGTCCCGCGCAGAAGGCTCAGGGCTTCGAGGTGCAGGGCGTGGCCCTTCCAGGGCTCCATGCGGCTGGCCTGGACGATGACGGTCGCGTCCGCCGGCGTGTCGAGCGCGGCGCGCACGGCGGCGCGCTCCCCGCCTGAAAGCACGGCGGCCGCGCGCGAACTGACCGGGCAGTAGACCACTTCGACCGGCGCGTGCGGGTAGAGGCTGCGCGCCGACGCGGCGCTGAAGTGGCTGTTGCAGACGACGAGGTCGGGCGGGGTCAGCCGCGCCCAGCGTTCGAGCCAGTGCCGGCTGCCCGGCGCGTCGTGCAGCCAGAGGACGAGCGGGACCCGCGCGGCGCGCACCGCCGGGCCGAAGACCGAGTGCGCCCACGCCGAGTTGCAGACGACCACGTCGAAGCCTCCGCGCCCGACGACCTCGGCCAGCGCCCGCCGCGCCCGCCACACGCTGAACGGCCGGCTCACGCGCACGCCGCCGAGCATGTGGACAGAGACTCCCTCCGCCCCCAACTCCTCCTTCAGACGCCCGCCGAAGCACAGCGCGAACTCCGGCTCCAACGCCGCGCACGCGCCGCGCTCCCGCGCCAGCGTCCGCAGAAACGTCTCCACCCCCCCGTACAGGTTCCCGCTGTGGACGTACAAAACTCTCATCGGTAAAGACAAATGATGAATGCGGAATGATGAATGATGGATGAAAGCGTCAAGCAACGTCATATTCATCATTCATCATTCCGCATTCATCACTTCTTTTATCCTCGTGAAGCTCGCGGTAGAGCGGGATGAGTTCGCGGGCGAGGCGGGCGCGGTCGAAGCGGCGCGCGGCCGTCTCGCGGGCGGCCCGGCCGAGGCGCGCGCGGAGTCCGGGGTCGGAGGCCAACTGCGCGATGCGCCCGGCGAGCGCCGCGGCGTCGCCGGGCGCGTGCGAGAGGGCGTCGGCCCCGTCGCTGAAAATCTCGGCCGCGCCGCCCGCGCGGCTCGCCACCACCGCGCGGCCGCACGCCATCGCCTCCGCGATGACGAGGCCGAACGGCTCCGGCTCGGTGCTACAGTGGACGACCACGTCGAGCGCGCGCATCGCCTCGGCCGCCTCCCCGACGAGCCCCGTGAAGCCGACGCGCCCCTCGACGCCGAGCGCCCGCGCCATCTCGCGCAACTCCTCCGGCCGGTGCTGGCTCCCGTCCGTACGGTAGACGGCCCCGCCCGCGACGTAGCCGCGCACGCGCGCGCCCGCCGGCAGAAGCGACAGCGCCTCGAGGAACGTCCGGTGCCCCTTCCAGCGCGCGAGCGTCGCCACCAGCCCGACGCGCAGAGTCCCCTCCTCGGCCGGCGGCAGCCCCGCCAGAGCGTCGAGGTCGGCCCTCGCGCCCGCGGGCGCGAAGCGTCCGAGGTCTACGCCGTTGTAGACCGTGCGCACGTCGAGACGATTCCCGCAGACGGCGCGCACGTCCGCGGCGACCGAACGCGAGTTGGCGACCGCCGCGGCCGCGCGCCGCGCCGAGAGCCGCAGCAGCCTCGACATCACGGGCCGGCGGCCCGCGTAGTCGTGCACGTGCCAGACCACGGCCGCGCCCGCGGGCCGCGCCCACGCGCCGAGCACGTGCGTCTTCAGCCCGTGCGTGTGCACGATGTCGGGCGCGAGACTCTTGAGTAGCCGCCGCAGCCGCCACGCGTAACGCGCCGTCGTCGCAGAGGATGAGGCGAGCTTCGCTAGGAGTCGAAGGCGATCTATTCCTGCGCGGGGCGCGCCGACCGCGCCCGCGTCGCCGAGCCGCGCCAGCGACCCCGGGAACGGCAGCACCGACACCCCGACCCCGATCTCTCTCGCCCGCGCCGCCAGCGCCCCCTCGTCCGGCACGATCAGGTGCAAAGTCCACCCCGGCGCGGCCGCCCGCACGCTCGCCAGCATGTCGTACAGCGCGCTCTCCACCCCGCCAGCGCCGCCGGACGAGTTGAGATAAACAATTCTCATAAGCAGAAACGATGAACTCTGAACTGAACACAAAGTCCTTCAGCTCATCGTTTTCAAATTCCGGCCTCGCTGTACACGACCGCGCGGGCTTCGCGGGCGGTTTCGGCCGCCCGGGTGGTCAGGATGCGCTCGGCGGCGTGGGCCGTCTCGCGCTGGAAGAGGTGGCAGAGGTAGTTGATGTCGAGCAGCAGCTCGTCGGAATCCAGCCCGCGGTAGAGGTTGACGTAGCCCCACTCGCCGCGCTCGGTCGCGAGCGGGAGGCGCAGCGTCCAGAAGCGCCCCGAGGTGTGGACGAGCGCGGCCTCGGTGTCGCCGCGCTCCCAGGCCCACTCGAGCGCCCCGGCCCCGCCGCGCCCGAGCTGCACGCGCGCGTAGACGAACTCGCCGAGTTCGAGCAGCTCGCGCACGGCCGCGAACAGCTCCTCGGGGCTGGCGGCCTGCGACATCCTGCGGGTCGCGCGCCGCACCCCGATGTGGTTCGCGGCCCGCAGCCGCCGCCCGCTCACGTTGCGCCGCACGCTCGCCCGCAGCTCGTCCACCTCGTGGTAGCGCAGCCGCCCGACCGCCAGCACGACGCACGCCGCGATGATGAAGAGCAGCAGTCCGGTGGCCCGCCCCGACTCGCTGACGAAGACGAGCGCCGCCAGCCCGAACAGCGCCGACGCGCCGTAGAGCACGAAGACGGCGCGCCGCTGCGACCAGCCGCGGGCGAGCAGCATGTGGTGGATGTGCTCGCGGTCGCCCTCGAAGAGCGGGCGCCCGCTCAGGAACCGCCTGACGAGCGTGAAGGCCGTGTCAACGACGGGGACGCCGAAGGCGAGCAGAGGGATGGCGACGGCCACGGCCGTCGAAGCCTTCTGCGCGCCCAGCACCGAGAGCGCCGCCAGCATGAAGCCGATGAAGAGCGCGCCCGAGTCGCCGAGGAAGATCGAGGCCGGGTTGAAGTTGTAGCGCAGGAACCCGACCAGCGCCCCGCACAGCACGCACGCCACCACGGCCACGGCCGGCTGTCCCAGCAGGAGCGCCACGACCAGCATCACCAGCGACGCGAAGAGCGCGGCGCCGGCCGCCAGCCCGTCGAGCCCGTCAATCAGGTTGAAGGCGTTCGCGACCCCGACCATCCACACGACCGTCAGGGCGAACCCGGCCGCCGCCGGCAGCTCGACCGCGCCCGCCCACGGCACCGACAGCACCTCGACGCGCCCGCCCAGCGCGTAGAAGAGCGCGCCGGCCCCGGCGAGGGCCGCGAACTTCGCCCGCGCGCCCGCGCCCCGCAGGTCGTCGTAGACGCCGAAGAGGAAGACGAGCGCCGCCGGCACGAGCGTCGCGAACAGCTCCCACCGGCGCGCGTCGAGCGCCCGCGCCACCGGGTTATCCACCGGCGCGAGCGCCGCCAGCGCGACGAAGACCGACGCGAAGAGGGCCACCCCGCCGAGCCGCGGCACCGCGCGCCGGTGCACGCGTCGCCCGTCCCGCGGCACGTCCATCCACCCCACGCGCTCGCACCCGCGCCGCACCAGAGGCGTCAGCGTCACCGACGCGAAGGTCGCGATCAGGAATAGTGCCAAGTAAGTGGTCACGGTGAAGAAGAAGTAGACAGTAGTCAGTAGGGAGACAGTCGCTAATGAATCGTCAGGGTGCCGGCGTCAGCAGTCTTGATGCGGGGCCTACTGGCTACTGACTACCGTTTCCCCTCCCCCCGCCTCGGCGTAGTAGGAGGAGTAGTGCTGGTAGTAGTAGTAGTCGCCGGTGCCGAGGGCGACGTTGTTGAGGACGACGCCGAGGACGCGCGCGCCGACCTCCTGGAGGATCTGCTTCGAGCGCCGCACGACGCCGCGCGACGAGCGCCCGCCGTGGACGACGAGGATCACCCCGTCCACGACCTTCGAGATGAGCACGCTGTCGGTGAAGGGCACGATGGGCGGCGAGTCTATGACGACGTGCTGGTAGCGCGCTTCGAGGGCGGCGACGAGCCGGCGCATCTGATCCGACCCGAGCAGCTCGGCCGGGTTCGGCGAGACCGGCCCGGCCGTCAGCACGTCCAACCCGCTCGCCTCGTCGCGGTGCAGCAGCCCGAGCAGCTCCTCGTCCGTCATGGTGCTCGAAAGGATGGTGCTCAGCCCGGCGCGGTTCGGGGCGTGGAAGATTTTGTGCAGGCGCGGCCGGCGCATGTCGGCGTCCACGACGACGACGCGCGCGCCCGTCTGCGCGAGGCTGACGGCCGTGTTCACGCTCGTCGTCGTCTTGCCCTCGCCCGGCAGGGACGACGAGACGAGGAGGGTGCGCGGGGCCTGGCCGGCGCGCGAGAGCAGCAGCGAGGTGCGCAGGTGCCGGTACGCCTCGGCCAGCGGCGAGCGCACGTCGGAGCCGACGAGCAGCTCCGGCCCCTCGCCGTCGCCGCCGTCGCCCGCGCGGTGCCGGAGCGCGAGCGCGCTCGGCAGGAGCCGGCGCGCGCCGCCCACGGCCGCCGGGATCACCGAGAGCGCCGGCAGCCGCAGGTGTCGCTCCACGTCCTCGGACGAGCGCACCGTGTCGTTGAGGTATTCGAGGAAGAGCGCGAGGCCGACGCCGAACGAGAGCGAGAGCATGAAGGCGAGGAGCACGCTCTGCGCGCGGCGCGGCCCGACGGGCGACTCGGGCGCGAGCGCGTAGTCCACGACCGAGATGTTGTTCGGCGTCCCGGCCAGGACGACGTCGTTCTCGCGCGAGCGCTGGAGCAGCCCGTCGAGCAGGCTCTTGTTGGTCTCGATCTCCTGCTGGATGATGCGGTAGGCGATGGCCGCGTCGTTCTGCGCGAGCGTCTCGCCGCGCTGGCGCTCGAGCGCGGCGCGCAGGGACTGCTCGCGCGCGAGCGCCTGCTTGTAGCGCGTCTCCAGGTTGGTCGTGACCTGCTCGGTGGCCTGCGACCGGCTCTCCCGAATCTGCTTCTCCAGCTCGGCCATCTGCTCGCGCAGGGCGACGACCTCGGGGTGCTCCTCGGTGTACTTGAGGCGCAGCGTGCGCACCTGCCGGCGCAGCTCGGCGAGCTTCGCGTCGGCCTCGCCCGACCCGACGCCGGCGAGCGCGGCGGCCGCCTTCGGCTCGGCCCCGGCGCGGTAGGCGGCCTCGGCCAGCTTCCGCTCGTTCTCGGCTTCGAGCAGCTGGCGGTTGAGGCCGCCGAGGCGGTCGACGACGATGTTCTGCTCGCCGGAGAGCGAGAGTATCTGGTGGTTCTTGGCGTAGTTGGCGAGCCGCTCCTCGTCGGAGCGAATCTGGTTCTGCAACTCCGCGACCCGCTTCTGGAGGAAGTCGCCGGTCGTGCTGTTGGTCTCGGTCTTCTTCTCGAGGTTCTGGTAGACGAAGGTCTCGGCGACGGCGTTGACGATCTTGGCGGCGACCTGCGGGTCGGGGTGGCGGAAGGAGATGTCTATCAGGCGCGTGTCCTTGACGTAGCCGGCCGTGCGCGTCTCCTTGACGGGCTCGACCTTGAGACCGGCTTGCAGCGTGCGCACGAAGGGCGCGAGCCGGCGGGCCTCGGCCAGGTCGTCGCGCGAGACGGCCGGCGCGACCGAGGCCGTCAGCGGCAGCTCGTCCGCGCCCTTGTCGGCCGCGCCCTGCTCCTTCTCGGCGAGGCCGAGCACGCGCAGAAGTCCCTTCCACGAAGAGCGCTCGCGGACGGCGTGCGGGCGCAGGAACTCCTGGTTGTGTTCGAGGTCGAGCGTCTTGACGACGCGGCGCAGCAGGCCGGGGCTGGTCAGTATCTGGAGCTGCGTGTTGAAGTAGGTCGGGTCGTTGACGGCGTTGTTGATGATGACCGACTGGCTCTTGGACGCGCCGAGGGCGGGGCCGGCCGTCTCCAGGTCAACCTGGACGCGCGCCTGCGAGACGTAGACGTCGGCCTGCCGCGCCATGTAGACGGCCGCCAGCATCGTCACCAGCGCGACGACGCCGAGGACGAGCCACAGCCGCTTGACGACGGCCCGCCAGTAGTCGCGCAGGTGCGCGCCCTCGCCCTCCTCCTGGTCGGCCCCGTACCCGTAAGGCCCGTGCGCCTGGAGCGGGGCCGCCGGCGAGGCCGCCTCCAACTCCAGCGCCTCCCTCTCGCCCCTGATGATCTCTTGCCGGTCGTTCATCTCGAACCTCTAGGGGCTGGAGACTTGGGGCTAGAGGCTTGTAAAAACGTTCGCGGCCTCGGACTTGAAAATTACGACTCAAGCCCCGGCGGCGACTGCTTTTAACAGGCCCCTAGTCCCCAGCCCCTAGCCTCATTTTTATCTTTTTCCGTGGCGGCGCGAGGCGAGCGCCTCGCGCAGGTGGTGCGGGCGTGCGAGGTCGAGGACGGTGCGGCTGAGGACGACCATCAGCTCCTCGTGCTCGCGGCGGAAGTGGCCGGCGAGCGGCGCGTCGGCGGTCTTGACGACCACGCCCTCCCTGACCCACTGCCAGAACTGCTTCTGCGTCGTCCAGAACTGCTTGCCGTCGCGGCAGACGACGAGCGCCGTCCGCTTCTTCTTCCGCTTCTGCTTCTGCTCCAAAACCCTCTTCCCTCCCCCGGACAGGCCCCGGCCGCCGCGTGCCTTTCCGCCGGGCGGGCGGAATCCACGCCGTACCCCGCCGGGGGAGAGCGGCGGCAGGGAAGCCTCTGGGCCGAGGCGGGCTTGATTTTATAGCGCAGTCTTAATCGCGCCGTTTTTCCGCCCGAGCCTGACGGCCGGGCGCCGCGCGAGGTCTGAGATGTGAACGACCTGTCCTCTCTCTGCCGGCAGTCTCTCAGCCCTCGGTTGAGTAAAACTTGAGCCGCTTAACTCAAGGAAACAAAGGCCGTGAACCGTGAAACGAAGTTATCAGTTGTCGGTCTTCAGTCGTCAGTTTTGTCTTTACTGACGACTGAAGACTGAGGACTGATAACTCCCACTTACGATTCGTGACTCCCGGCTTTACTGCATCCGCGTCGCCGGGTCGCCGAGGAGCACCCAGGTGCGGCGCACGTCGCGGTCGGCGGTGGCCGACTTGGCCCGGCGGACGGCGTCGCCGAGCGTGACGGGGCCGCCGAAGAGCAGCCGGTACAGCTCCCGGTTGACCGCGGCCTGCGCCTCCGGCTCGGTCATCGCCGTCGAGCCCCAGGCGGCCAGCGCGCCGCCGCCCCCGGCCTTCAAAAGCGCCTCGCCCAGCCCGTCGAGCGCCGGGTCTGCGAAGTGGCCGTTCAGGCAGGTCATCAGGACGAAGAAGGGGAGCTGGCCGCCGTTCGAGAGCGCGGCCGCGTCCTGGCTGCGCAGGAGGCCCTCGCCCGTCCAGCCGTTGACCGAGCCGTGGCCGAGGTAGTTGACGGCCCACTGGCCCTCGTTGACGGCGGCGACGATCTGCGACCGGACGGTCGCGGCGTCCTGCGCGCCGCGGTCTACGCGTTCGACCTCGAACGCGCCGGGGACGAGCGGGGCGAGGCTCGCGGTCGCGGCCTCGAAGTCGAAGCCGTCCGCGCCGCGGCGGTCGGAGACGAGCAGGAGGCTTCGGCGCGCGCCGGCCGGCTGGTGGCCCGCGATCTTGCCGGCGACTACCTCGGCCTCGGCCGGCGTCCGCACGGGCAGGCGGCCGACGGAGAGGTCGGCCAACCCGTCGTCGTCGAAGTCGGCGAACCAGTCGTCGGAGACGGCCTCCATCTGCTCCGTGTCTACGAGCTTGGCGGGGACGAGGTCGAACGAGCCGCGGCCGAGGTAGTTGCGCGGGTCGTAGCTGCCGTCGCCGGCCAGGAGCAGGTAGCGCGGGGCCTTCGCCCACGCCGCGCGCGCGGCGGCGAGGAAGTCTCTGACGGCCTGCGGCGAGTGCGCGCCGAAGGAGAACTCGTCGAAGATGTCCTCGACATCAACGACCTCGACGGCCAGCCCCTCGGCGGCGCGCCGGGCCGCGAGCGGCGCGAGCGCGTCGCGCAGCTCTTCGCGCGTGATGACGAGGTAGTCGGCCGCGTGCGCCGCGCCGAGCAAGTCCGAGGGCCGGTTGGCGCGTGCCCCGGCCGCCGCCTCGATGCGCGCGCCTGTGAAGGCCAGCAGCAACCTGTGGCCCGCCCGCGGCTGGACGGTGGCGGCGAAGCCGCCCGCGGGGTCGGGCTGGACGAGCGCGGCCAGCTCCTCGACGCCCGACGGGTCGGTCACGTCAACCACGCGGACGTCGGCCGTCGTGAAGCCGCCGACGCGCACGAGCGCCGCGCGCTGCGAGGGGAACCAGAGGCGGTCGGCCTCGGCGCGGTACAGACGCGGGTAGGTGAGGCGCACGTAGTCCGTCAGGCTCACGTCCGAGGGGCCGCCCGAGGCCGTCAGCCGCAGGTCGTTCGTGCCCTCGCGCAGCAGCGAAGGGCTGAGCCGGAACTGGGCCTCGGCCCGCTCGCGCCCGTCGAAGCGGAGCGAGCCGAGCAGGGTTCCGTTCAGCTCGACCGCCACCACGTGCGCGACGTTCGTCACGCCTTGGAGCGCGACCCGTAGGTCCGAGGGGGTGTTGAGCTGGCGGTCTATGTGGCGCACGTCGAGCGTCTGCGCCGGCGTCGCCGCGTTGACGACGCGCCCGAAGAAGTTCTCCGCCTCGCCGTTGCGCAGCGAGGAGAAGTAGATGAGCCGCTCCTTGAGTTCGAGCGTGTAGGTGAAGCTGCGCGGCGTCTCGGGCAGGGTCGGGTCGGAGACGATGACGGTGGCGTCGTCCGCCCCGCCCGGCGACACCCCGCCGGACGCGTCGGACGGCGACTCCAGGGCGGGCGGCCGCGGCGCGGCGACGCGCCGGCCCGGCCCCGCGCCCTCGACGAGCCAGTAGACGCGCGCGTCCGTCGAGGGCGTGTCGAGGCCCGCGCCGTAGAATTCGAGCGCGCCCGCGCCGGCGAGCCACGCCGCCGCGTCGAGCCGGACGGCCACCTCCGAGCCGTCGGCGTAGAGTTGCAGGCGCGCGGGGTCTGCCGTGCGGCTCAGGCCCGCGGCTTCGAGCTGCGCGCGCGTGACGCGGTGCCAGCCGCGGCGGCGCACGGAGAGCTTGACGGCCGGCCCGGCCGCCAGCTCCCTCTGCCGCCCGGCGGGCGTGTCACCCTCCGGCCCGAGGTAAACCTGCGGCTCGCCGACACCAGCCTCACCCGACCCGCGCGTGCCTAAAACCTCCGGCAAGGCGGGCGCGCGCCCCCCGGCCTCGGCCCGCCCGCGCCCGGCCGCGCCCCGCGACACGGAGGCCGCCCGCGGTTCATCACTGTTCGTCTGCGGCTCGTCAATAGCCGCCCGCGACTCAACGTCGCGCGAAGGCGCGCCGCCGGCCGTAAGGTCGGGCGACGTTCCGCCCGCCGGAAGGTCACCCGACCCTACGCCCGCGTCTACTTCGCTTCGCGCGCCACCGCTCCCGGTCAGCTCCGGCCACAACTGCCGCTGCGCCGGCTCCGACCTTTCGGCCGCGGGCGCGCCGAGTTGTTCGAGCAGCGGCGAGTTGTCGAGGTTGACGACCCGGCGCCCCTTAGCATGTGCGCGGGGCCAGAAGGGGCCGTGCAGCGTGCGCGCGCCCGAGGTGTCAACGTCTTCGAGGTAGTAGAGCGAGCGGGGCGTGCCGCCGCGGTCGAGCCACACGTAAGAGTGGCCGGCGGTGAGCGCCGCGTCGGCGACGAGCGCCGAGCCGGCGACGAGCGAAGGGTTGACCGGCTCGCGCCGCCCGCCCTCCTCGCGGTAGAGGTTGAAGCCTAGGTTGTCCGCCTCGAAAGAGGTCTGCCACTCGACGACCACGCCGCCCTCGTGCGCCGTCGCGCGCACCGCCCGCAGCCGCGCGGCCGTCGGCGTGACCACCTGCCGCGTCTTCGAGAACTCGGAGGTGTCGCCCGAAGGGTTCGTGGCCGTCGCCGTGACGACGTGGCCGGCGGGGACGCTGGCCGCGGCCGTGTGCGTGAACGTGGCGTCGCCGCCGGCGTCCGTCGTGACGGTGATCGAGTCGAGGAAGGTCTGGCCCTCGCCCTGCGCCGTCGGGTCGGGGGTCGCGCTGGAGAAGAACTCGACGGTGAAGGCCGTCGAGGGCGTCGAGTTGAGGGTGCCCGAGATGACGGTCGAGCCGGTCGTGGCCGAGGTGATGACGGGGAAGTTTTGCAGGTTGTTCGCGCCCGCGTCCGGGTCGTCCACGTCGTTGGGCGTGGCCCCGTCGGGGCCGAGGTCAATGCCGAGTCCCGTGTTCGAGTGAATCGAGTTGCGCCGTATCTGGTTGCCGGCGCCGGCGCTCACGTAAACGCCGTCGCCGCCGTTGAAGGCGATAGTGTTGGCCGCACCTGCGGCCGTCCCGCCGACGGTGTTCGTCGAGCCGGATAAGACATGTACGCCGTGGCCGGCGTTGGCGAGCGAGGCCGAGCCGTCCGCGCGCAGGCCGACGAGGTTGCCCTGCACCGTGCAACTGCTCGCGTTGAGGCGGACGCCGTCGCCGCCGTTGCCGCTGATGACGTTGCCGAGGCCGCCGCCCGCGCCCCCGACCGTGTTCGAAGGCGCGGTGTTGACGAGCACGCCCTCCTCGCCGTTGGCGTAGGCGGTCGCGCCGTCGGCCTGCGTGCCGATGAGGTTGCCGCGCACGCCGTTGCCGGTCGAGGTCGAGCTGGCGATCTCGACGCCGTTCGAGGCGTGCCCCGCGATGACGTTGCCGGGGGCCGTGCCGGCCGGGGAGGCCGTGCCGCCGATGATGTTGTTGTCGGAGTCGGAGGTGAGGCGCACGCCGTCCTGGCCCGCGCCGAAGTCGTCGGCTGCGCTGGCGTTACTGCCCGTGCCGTCGGGCTTGAGGCCGATGTAGTTGCCGGCGACGGTGTTGCCGTCGCCGTTCTGGAGGTCAACGCCGTCGGAGTTCGCGCCCGTGCCGCCGACGATGACGTTGCGCGCCGAGCTGGACGAGCCGCCGATGAGGTTGTTCGCCGTGTCGGCGAGCAGCACGCCGTTCGAGTCGTTGCGCAGGGCGGCGGTGCCGGCCGCGTTGACGCCGACGAGGTTGCCCTGCACGGTGTTGTTCGTCGGCGCGGCCGTGCCGGTGTTGATCTCGACGCCGTCCGAGGCGTTGCCCGCGATGACGTTGCCGGGGGCCTGGCCGGGCGCGGAGGCCGGGCCGCCGACGGCGTTCAGGGTCGAGCCGCTGGCGAGGCGGACGCCGTCGCCGCCGTTGCCGCGGTCGAGCGCGCCGTTGATGTCCGTGCCGATGTAGTTGCCCTGCACCGCGTTGGCGCTCGAAGCGTTGATCTCGACGCCGTCGGTGTTGACACTCCCGGCGTTCGCAGAGATGACGTTGCGCAAGTCCGCCGTCGCGCCGCCGACGGTGACGCCCGCCGCGCCGCCGGTGACGTAGACGCCGGCCTCGCCCGCGTTGCCGAGGGCGATGTTGCCGCCGGCCGCGAGGCCGACGAGGTTGCCCTGCACGGCGGTCGAGTTGCCGCCCGAAGAGACGTGGACGCCGGCCAGCGTGTTGCCGCTGATGACGTTGCCCGCGCCCTGCCCCGGCGCCCCTGTCGAGCCGCCGATCTGGTTCGAGGGGCCGGTGACGAAGACTCCGTTCTGTGTGTTGCCGAAGTCTTGCGTGCCGGTGCGGTCGGTGCCGACGTAGTTGCCCTGCACGGCGTTCGACGATGCGCCCGCGCCTTCGAGGCGGACGCCATTGAGGAAGTTCGAGGCGATCAGGTTGCGCGCCGCCGGGGCCGCGCCGCCGACGGTGTTCGACCCGACGCCCGAAAAGCGCACGCCGTCGCCCTGGTTGCCGACGCCCGGCACCGCTCCGTCCGAGGTGTGGCCGACGAAGTTGCCTGAGACGGTGTTGCGGCCGACGGTCGTGAACTCGAAGCCGTCGCCGGGGAAGCTGTAGACGGCCAGCCCCTCGACCCTTGAGTCGCCGGCCGTGAAGCGCAGGCCGTCTGCCGAGCCGACGATGTCAGTCCCGTTCAGCTCGATCGTAATCTCGGCGTCGTCGCCCACGGCCAGGGTGTTCTCGGCCGAGCCGGGCTGCGAGTAGCCGTCAACGGTCGTCGGCTGCGTGACATCGGGAAGCGCCGTGAGCGGCTTGATGGTGCAGACGCCGCTGATGGGGTTGCAGCCGGCGTCGGTCGCGGCCGGGATCAGGAACTCTATCGTGTCGGCGCTCGCGACGGCGTTGGCCTCCTGGATGGCGGCGCGCAGCGTACACTCGACGACGGGCGGCGTGCCGACGAGCGAGCCGGTGGCGCAGACGCCGTCGCCGGGGCTGAGGTCAGAGGAGTCGCCCGTCGAGTTGACGACGAAGGTGGACGCCGAGGCCATGTTCTGCGAGAAGGGCCTGGTGCTCTCGCCGTTGTCGGTGTCGGCGACGCGGTAGAAGCGCGTGGCGACGGCCGCGGTGCCGATGAAGCCGTCGGGGTTCTCGGGCGGCACCTCGCCGTAGACGAAGCCGCCGGGCGAGGTCAGGTAGCCGAAGAAGTTGAAGGCCGCGGGGCGACCAGCGCCGGTGACGGCCGGCCAGGGGATTGAGAGTTCGCGCGTGGTGCCGGCGGTCGAGGCGTAAGCGCCGAAGCAGGTCGTCTGCGCGCCCCACCCGCCCGCGCCGTCGGCCGTGCGGTACTCGCGGTAGCTCGACCCGGCGCAGAGGCCGCCCGCCTCGTCCTTGAAGTAGGCGACGAAGTCCGCGCGGAAGGGGAGCGAGGAGAAGTTCGTGTTGTCGTAGGTCTGCCCCGACTGGCTGCCGTCGGCGTTCGTGCCCGAGTCGAAGCGGACGGGGTGGCGGTCGAGGTAGAGGACCGCGCCCTCCGTGACGTTCGCGCCGGTGATGCCTACGTAGAGGTTCGCGTCGTCCCACGTCACGTACCACGTCGTGCCGCCGTTGGACTTGGCGTTCTGGCCGTCGGCGTGGTTGCCGTACTCGGCCGGGCCGATGGTGCCGTCCACGGCCGGCGTGGCGTGCTGCGCGGTCGCGAGGCGGGCCGCCAGCCCGGCCGCGGCGAGCAGCAGGGCGGCGGCCGCGGCCGCGCGTTTGACGTCAACTTTCCTCATAAAAGTTTCGAGTTTCGGGTTTCGAGTTTCGGGTTTCGAGTTTGTCTGTCCGAGGTCGGATGCCGAAGCTCAAGGTTGAACCGCGAACTCGAAACC
>DASZKF010000374.1:0-3458 GCA_035947355.1 Pyrinomonadaceae bacterium
CCCCCCCCCCCCCCCCCCCCCCCCGGAGGTCTTCTACTGTCTACTGACTACTGTCTACTGACTACTGCTTTACTGTACCTGCTCGACGACGACGATGAAGCGGAAGCTGCCGCCCTGTACGACGCCGGCGAGGAACTGGAGGTCAATCGAGGCCCCAGGCATGAGCGGGTTGCTGAGCGTGACCGTCCCGGCCGCGACGGTCGAGTTGTAGCCGCCGCCGTTCGGCTGGTCGGGCGGCTGTTCGAGGGTCGTCCCCTGAACGGTCACGACGACGCTGCCGTCCGTGCGCGTGACCACCCCGCTCGAGCTGAGCACGCGGAGGTCGGCCTGCGGCCCGCCGGGCGTGTAGCCGGGGGTGTTGAGCGTCGTGATGTCGAAGAAGCGGAAGCGCAGCCGCGTCACCGGCGAGGCCGTGTTGTTGGTGATGCGGCGCTGCACGCTGAGCGTGCCGAGCGGCCCGTTCGGCACCGGGTTGAGGTTGCGGACGCGGTTCGGCTCGGACGAGGCGGGCTTGGTCGGGTCGAGCAGGAAGATTTGCACTCCGCCGAGCGGGCGCGGGCTGGCGAGGTTGTGCGGCCCCGGCGCGCCGAGCTGCGTCGGCCCGGCCTCGGCGAACGTCTCGCCCGTCACCGAGACGATCTCGAAGTCGGCCGCGTTGTTGTTCGTGTCGCGGTGGCCGCCGACGTTGGGCTTGCGCACGTAGCTGTACTGCACGTCGGGCGTCGAGGAGCGCCGCGTCAGCCCCGCCCCCTCGACGTACTGCGCGGCGTTGCCCCCGCCCGCGAACCCGACCGAGTCCACGACGATGTTGTTGCCCGGCGGGCCGACGAGCTGGAACCCCTCGTTGTCTATGAACACGTCCCCGTCGAAGAACGCGAGCGTGTCGATGTCGAGCGTGGCGTAGCCGGAGAGGCTGTAGCCGGCGCTGTCTCCGATCAAAAGCCGCCCGAAGGCCGGGATGGTCGTGCCGGGCGGGATGGGGAACTCGAAGTCGCCGAAGGCCGGGTCGTGCGCCCGGATGACGTAGCGGCCGACGAGGATGGGCGCGCCGGTGGTGTTGAAGAGCTCGATGAACTCGTCGCGCGGGTCGGTGCCGTCGCCGGTGGCCGCGCCGGGGCCGGAGAGGCGGAACTCGCTGATGAGCACCTGGCCCGCGCCCGCGCCGGGGGTGCCGCAATCAACCGTCATCGTGTATGCGGCGCAGCCCGTGCCGGCGTCTGTCTCGTGGACGACGACGGCGAAGCTGGCGCCCGCGGGGACGTTGAAAGAGTAAGAGAAGGGCAGGGTCGGGTCGTCCTGCGCGCCGGAGTCGCCGAGGTAGTTCTGCGAGACGTCGGCCGGGTTGAAGCTTCCGAGGTAGGCGGCGCTGTGAATCTCGTTGCCGCCGCAGCCCGACGGGTTGACGGTCACGCGGACGCAGGCCAGGGCCGCGCTGGTGTTGGTGAAGTTGTACTGGTCGAAGCGCCGCGGGAGGGCGTCAACCGTCCCCGGATACGGCTTCGGGCCGCCGCAGTCGCTCGGCGGGTCGAACTGGGCCATACGCCCGACTTGGGCGAGGTCGCCGGCGCCGATGGAGCCGTTGAAAGTGCCAGAGACGGGGCACGACTGGGCGGAAGCGTCGGCGGCGAGTGAGAGGCTGATGAGCACTGCCGCCAGCAACGTGCGGCGCGTGTTCAAAGAGTGCATGGCAGGCCTCCTTGTGGGAAGGGGCCGCCCGGACTGACAGCCGAGTCCGGGCGGCCGCGCGTGTCGCGCGAGGGTTTCGGGCGTGGGGCCGGGGAATGCCTAGGGCACGGCCTCGACGTTGACGAAGAAGCGGAAGCCGCCGGGGCGGACGACGCCGAGGCGGAAGGAGATGTCTATGGTGCCGCCGGGCGGGATGGGCGTGCTGCTCGTGACCGTCCCGACGGCGATGGACGAGTTGTAGCCGCCGCCGTTGGGCTGCACCGGCGGCTGCTCGACCGTCGTGGCGACCGTAGTCACCGCGACGGTGCCGTCCGTGCGTGTGACGACGCCGGACGAGTCAAGCACGCGCAGGTCGGACTGGGCCGGGTTCGTGTAGCCGGGGCTGTTGAGCGTCGTGAAGTCCACGACGCGGAACCGCAGCCGCGTCACCGTCGTGCCGGTGTTGTTGACGACGCGGCGCTGGAGGCTGACCGTTCCTTGCGGCGCGTTCGGCCCCTCCGGGTTGAAGTTGCGAACCCAGTTCGGCTCGGAGGTGTTCGACACTGACGGGTTCAGCAGGACGAGGGCGATGGCCCCGTTACGCACGCGCGGGCTGTCGCTGTTCTCCGGCCCCGGCGCGCCGAGCTGCGTCGGCCCCGCCTCGGCAAACGTCTCGCCCGTCACCGAGTTGAGGAAGAAGTCGGCGGCGTTGTTGTTCGTGTCCTGCGGACGCCCGCTGTTGAGCCGGCGCACATAACTGTACTGCACCGGCGGCGTGAACGAGCGCCGCGTCAGCCCCGCCCCCTCGACGTACTGCGCGGCGTTGCCCCCGCCCGCGAACCCGACCGAGTCCACGACGATGTTGTTGCCCGGCGGGCCGACGAGCTGGAACCCCTCGTTGTCTATGAACACGTCGGCGTCCAGGAACGGGAGCGTGTCTATGTCGAGCGTGGCGTACGAGGGCAGGCTGTAGCCGGCGCTGTCGCCGATCAGGAGGTGGCCCCGCGCCGGGATGGTCGTGCCGGGCGGAATCTCGAAGGTGAAGTCGCCGAAGACCGGGTCGTGGGCGCGGATGACGTAGCGGCCGACGAGGATCGCAGCGTCGGTGTTGTTGTAGAGGTCTATGAACTCGTCGCGCGGGTCGCCGAGCATGAGCGGGCCGGGGCCCGAGAGCCTGAACTCGCTGATGAGAACTTGGCCGACGCCCGCCCCCGGCGTGCCGCAGCCGACGCTCAGCGTGTAGGCGGCACAGCCCGCGCCGGGGTTAATCTCGTGGACGACGACGACGAAGGTCGCGCCGGCCGGGACGTTGAAGGAGTAAGAGACGGGCATGCCCGCGGCGGGACTATCGCCGCTGTCGCCGAGGTAGTTCTGCGAGACGTCGCCCGGGTTGAAGCTGCCGAGGTAAGCGACGCTGAAAATCTCGTTCGGGCCGGCGCAGCTGTGCGGGTCGAGCGTCACACGCACGCAGACCGCTGACGCGCTCGTGTTGGTGAAGGTGTACTGGTCGAAGCGCCGGCCCGGCACGGCGTCGGCCGTCCCCGGATAAGGCTTCGGGCCGCCGCAGTCGCTCGGCGCCAGGTCGCGGTTGACGCGGCCGGTCTGGGCGGCGTCGCCCGCGGTGAGCGAGCCGTTTAAGGTGCCCGTGGGGCACGACTGCGCCGGAGTCTCTGCAACCAGACAGACGCCGAGCAGCAGGAGCGCCGCCGGCAGCTTGCAGCATAAGGTCAGAGAACGCATGGGTAAGCCTCCTTGTAGGAAAGAGGCCGCCCGGACTCTTCACGCGAGTCCGG
>DASZKF010000375.1:0-6108 GCA_035947355.1 Pyrinomonadaceae bacterium
GGCCGTGCCGCCCGCGGGCGGCGAGGTGGGGTCATGGCAGATCATGGCGGTGTCTCCTCTTGCGGGGTGAAGTCGGCCGGGCGCGCGCGTGGAGGGCGCGGGCCGCGGGAAACCGAGTCTCGGGCGACGCGGCGCGGATTATCCGCCGAAAGGCGGTGCAAAGCAATCACAAACTTCGCAGGCCGGGGGCCGCAAAAATCTTGGTGCCGAAACCGGGGAACTGTGTTTTAATGGCCGCCGCCCGGGAACTCGTCTTGACCCCGCCCGCGCGACTCGCGTCAGCACCCACGTCCCGCTTCGCCGAACGCTCTTGCACGCGCCGACTGAAAAAATTATGAGCAGCGCACTCGTCCCCATCCCCGCCGGCAGCCTCCCGCAGTTCGACGAGCTGTACGTCATCTCCGACCTCCACCTCGGCGGCCCGAAAGACTTCCAAATCTTCAACTCCGGCGAGGAGCTGAAGCGGCTCATAGACCACCTGCGGGGCTGGTCGCCCGAGCGCCGGGTCGCCCTCGTCATCAACGGCGACTTCGTGGACTTCCTCGCCGAGCGGCCGTCGAAGTACTTCGACCCGGCCGGCGCCGTCGCCAAGCTCGACCGCATCGCCACCGAAGACCCGACCTTCCGCCCGGCCTTCGAGGCGCTGCGGCGCTTCGCCGCCACGAAGAACCGCCACCTCGTCGTCAACCTCGGCAACCACGACCTGGAACTCGCCCTGCCCTGGGTGCGCGCCCGCCTCCTGGAAATCCTCGCTGGGACGAGCGAGCCGGCCCGCGCGCGCATTACCTTCGCCTTCGACGGGGCCGGCTACCTGTGCCGCGTCGGCGAGGCCGAGGTCATCTGCGTCCACGGCAACGAGGTGGACGACTGGAACGTGGCCGACTACGAGGTCATCCGCCGCTTCGGCCGCGAGGTCACGCAGGGGCGCCCCGTCGAGAGCTGGATACCGAACGCCGGCTCGCAGCTCGTCATAGACGTGATGAACGACATCAAGGCCCGCTTCCCCTTCGTTGACCTGCTCAAGCCGGAGACCGAGGGCGTCCTCCCGATTCTGTTCGCACTCGCGCCGGACCAGCGTGACAAGATGCGCGCCATCACGGCGACCGCGCGCCGCCTCGTCTGGGACAAGCTGCGGCGCGCGACCGGCTTCCTCGGCGCCGGGGAGGACGGCGAGGTCGTGCGCGTCGAGCTACCCTTCGGCGGGTCCGGCATAAGGCCGCTGGCGTCGGGCGACGCCGCCGCCAGCCTCGGCCGGCCCCGCTCGAACGGCCTCGCCCACACGGCCGCACCCGAGCGCTTCGGCGGGCGCGAGTACGCCGAGCGGCTGCTCGCGGAGACCGAGGAGCGGTTGGTCCGCGGCCTCGACCCGCTCGCGCTCGTAGGTGCCGACCAGCGCGGCGCGTACCTCGGCGTCGGCTCGGCCGTGATGAAGTGGTTCGGCGGCGCGGAGAAGAGCGAGGTGCTGCGCGAGGCCCTCTCGAAGCTGCGCGAGGACCGCAGCTTCGACTTCAGCACCGAGGACGCGACCTTCGTCGGGCTCGACGAGCAGATCGGCGGCAACGCCGAGTTCGTCGTCGCCGGCCACACGCACCTCGAGCGCGCGATGCCGCGCAAGCGCGGGCGCGGCTGGTACTTCAACAGCGGCACGTGGGCGCGCCTCGTCCGGATCGACCGCGACGTGCTCGACAGCGCCGACCGCTTCCGCGAGGTCTTCGACGCCTTCAAGGCCGGGACGATCCAGGCGCTCGACGACTTCCCCGAGCTCGTCATGCGCCGCCTGACGGTGGTCGCCGTCTGGGACGAGGACGGGCGGACGCACGGCGAGCTGCGCCGCGTCTCTCTCGGCCCGGCCGAGCCGGTCTTCACCGCGGTCGAAGACACCCGCTTCGTCAGAGGTTAAGCCCGATGCGTACGATCACACTCGAACTGCTGCGCCACGGCCCGGCGCACAATCAGTTGCTCTCGCCGCTCACCACCTACCTCGCGCTCTGCGAGAACCACCCGGCCGTCACCGTCCGCGTCCCCTTCGAGCACAACCAGTTCCTCCACCGGCTCAACGCGCTCGGCTACAGGTCCGGGGGCGAGGACGCACGCATCTTCCAGTTGCAGGACACGGCGCGCACCGTCGGCGACATCCTGGGTCAGGTGCCGGGGCTCACGGCCGAGTTGAGCAAGGTCATCGGCGCGGAGGACATGGCCCACCTGCGGCTCATCATCTCGGCCTCGGAGCTGGCGCTCCTGCCCTTCGAGCTGGCGCTCTCGCCCCAAGGTTTCCCCGGCTCCGGGCAGCACCTCTTGCTACAACCGCAGACGCCGATCTGCCTGACGCGGGAGACCCGCCGCACCCCCGGCGAGTCGGTGCAATGGCCGCTCCGGCCGCGCATCCTCTTCGTGGCCGCCGCGCCCGGCTCCGTGGGCACGATACCGCTGGAGTCGCACCTGCTGGCGCTGCGCCGCGCCATCGGCCCGTGGGTCAGGTTCTTCGACGAGGGCGACGACGCGGCGCGCGCCGGGCGCGTCGCCGAGCACCTCAAGCTCCTGACGGGCGCGTCCGTCGAGGCCATCGAGAGGGAATGCTCGTCGGGCAACTACACGCACATCCACATCCTCGCCCACGGCGTTGAGGTCGCGGAGGGCTTCGACCGCCGCTTCTACCTCGCCCTGCACGACGCGCGCGAGCCGGAGAAGGCCGACTACATCAGCGGCCCGCGCCTCGCCACCGCCCTGCGTGTCGCGCAGGCCGACGCCCGCGGCGGCCTCTCCATGCCCACGGTCGTGACGCTGGCGAGCTGCGACAGCGGCAACGTCGGGACGGTCGCCGGCGCCGGCTCGAGCATCGCCCACGCCCTGCACGAGGCGGGCATCCCCGTCGTCATCGCCGGGCAGTTCCCGCTCTCGTTCGAGGGCTCCGTGCGCCTGGTCGAAATCCTTTACGAGGGGTTGCTCTGGGGCGCGGACCCGCGCCGGCTCCTCCACGACCTGCGGCGGAGGCTCTTCTCGCAGTTCCCGAACACGCACGACTGGGCCAGCCTCATGGCCTACATGTCCCTGCCGCCGGGCTTCGACGAGCGGCTCCCGGACATCCAGGCGAAGAGGTCGCTCGATAGCCTCGAAGCCGCGACGAGCCACGCCGACGAGGTGGCGCGTCGCCTCTTCCAGAGACTCACGGACGAGGCCCCTGGGGCGGAGGTGCCGGCCGATGGCGAGGAGGTGGAGAGCGCGCTGCTGCAGAGCGCGGTGGAGAAAATCCTCGCGGGTAAGAAGAGGCTCGAGCGCCTGCTGAAGTTCAACCCCTCGGAGCGGTCGGAAATCTACGGCCTCATCGCCAGCTCTGAGAAGCGGCACGCCGAGATCGTCTTCTCCTCCGCCATGGGCCCGCGGGTCTCGCCCTCGGAGCGGGAGCAGCGCATAGCCGAGTCGGCGGGGCTGCTGCTCAGGGCGCGCGACCACTACTGGCAAGCCTTCGCGCACAAGCGCTCGAACGCCTGGGTCGTCACGCAGCACCTCTCCCTGGCGCTCGTCATCAAGAGGAGCGAGAAGTTCTCCGACTACCCGGCCGACGACACCCAGGGCCGCGTTGAGAAGAACATGGACCTGCTCTGGTCGCTCTCCTACCTACTCTCCAGCTACGACATCCAGAGCCACGGGCGCGCGCTGCCGCTGGAGACCGCGGGCCGGCCGATGACCGCCGAGGACTGCCAACGCCAGCTCGCCGCGCTCGCCATCTGGGCACACGGGAACCTGCTCGAACTCAACCTGCTCTCGCTCCTGATGGCCGGTCATCACAACCGACCCGAGCCCGACAAAGCCGCGGAGCTCGCGCATGAACACGCCGACTCGATCATCGAGCTCGCCGGCCGCGACTCCTTCGAGGTCAGTTCCACGCGGCGGCAAATCTTCCGCTACCTCGAATGGTACAGACGAATCTCCGACATCGAGCCGCTGGTGGAGGTGGCCCAGCGGATTTTCAGAAAGTTCTCGCCGGTGTCGGGGTAGGATCGGAAGTAAAAGAGAGGCGTGAGGCCGGAGGCCCGTGCGGGAGGAGCACCTGCCGGCCCCGGCCTCTCTTGCTGCCTTCGGTATAGAGCGGGTTGCGGTTGAGTTTACTGGACGGCAAGTTTCAACACAGAGGGCACGGAGGTCACGGAGGGCACAGAGAAGACATTGTTTTCTCTGTGCCCTCCGTGACCTCCGTGCCCTCTGTGTTAATCCGTCCTCTCGGTAAACTCAACCGCAATCCGCTCTAGCGTCGAAGTCCCGCCGCCCTTTTGTCACCGGCGGCGCGAAGTGAGGACGGTGCCCGCCGGCGCGTTCGCCGGGCCCCGGCCCACCGGAACCCAAGCTAAAAAGGTGCCGACTTGCCGCCGCAGAGTTTGATGGCGTGGCGGAGGCGTTCGGCGAGGCGTTCGGCGCGGTCGCGGCTGTTGAACTGGAGGGTGACGGAGTGGTAGCTGTTCATGGCCCCGCTGCCGTCGCCCTTGATCTCGCGGAAGGCGCGGGCGCCGCCCGTGGCCGAGAGGACGAGGTTCCAGACCTCGGCGCTGAAGGTCGTGTCCGGCTCGCGGCGCGGCTCGACGCGCACGCCCTGCGGGTCGAGTTCAGAGAGCGAGACCGCGAGCGTGTCGGCCGCGTCGCGCCACTCCATGTTGCAGCCCTGGAAGAGCACCGGCTCGTAAGAGATTCTGGCCTCGGCCGTGGAGGGCGGCGCGGCCGGGTCTCCGCCGCGGGTCGTGTAGCTGTAGGTGAAGCGGGTCGAGAAGTTGCTCCTCAGCCACTCCAGAGTCTCCTCCAGCGTCGCGGGCCGCTCCGGTTGCGGGGCCCCGGCCGGGGGCGTCTGCGCGGGCGCCGCGGCTGTAGACGCCTCGGCCGTCGGCGCAGGCGAGGGCGCGGCCTGCGCGGGCGTCGCCGCTGCCTCAGCCGGCTGCGCCGCCTGCTCCTGCGCTGTCTGCGCGCCCGCCCCTGCCGCGGGCCTTGACGAAGTCTCCTGAGCGACTACCGCCGCGGCCTCCTTCGGAGGGTTCGAGTTCCCCGCCGCTCCGGGAGGATTCGAGTTCCCCGCCGCCTCCGTCTCGCCCGGAGCTTTCTGCAGGGCAGCAGCGCTCGTCGTTTCGGCGGCTCCCGCCGCGGGGGCCGCAGGCTCTACCTTCCGCCCGCCGAGCGCGCGCAGGCGGATGCGCGCGAGGTCTGCGAACTCGCCTTCGGGGAATCGCTTCAGGTAGGCGGCGAACTCTTCAGGGTCGGTGCTGTTTTTGATGCTGTCCCAGAAGGCCAGCTCGACCGTGAGCGAAGGCGCGGGCGTGTCGGGCCGCGGCCGCGTCCTCGCGGCGTCGCCTGCGGGCTTCGACTCAGCCCTGCTTTGCGTACGCGTCTCGCGCCTCGCGGGCGGCGAAGCCTCTGACGCCGGCCGTGTCTCCGGCCCCACTCGCCCGGCCGCCTCGCGCCCGGCCGTCGCCGACGCCGGGCCGTTCGCGGCCGCGACGCCCATCTGGCCCCTCAACATCCTTGCCAGACCCGCATCCTCCGCTTCGAGCAGGCGGAGTTGCTCCTCGGCGGCCTTCCGGTCGCCCAGGCCGAGGTACGTGAGGCCGAGCGAGAGGCGCGCCTCCGGGTAGTCGGGGCGCAGCCGCAGGGCCGACTTCAGATAGCCGAGCGCCTCCCTGTAGTTGTCGAGCCGCTGGTAGGCGAAGCCGATGCCGTAGTAAGCCTCGGCGTATTCGGGGTCGAGGCGGATGGCCTGGACGAAATGTTTGAAGGAGTCGCCGTGCTGACCCATGTCGTTGAAGGCGGCCCCGAGGCTGTAGTGCGCGTCCGCGTTCCACGGCGCGACGTGGACGGCCTGCCGGTAGGCGGCGAAGGCTTCCTCGTACTTGCCCGCCCCCATGTAGGCGTCGCCGAGGTGGACGTGAGCGTCGGGGTGGCGGGAGCTGACGGCGACGGCCTGCCGGAAGGCTTTGATGGCCTCGTCCCAGTTACCTGCCTCCGACCGGCGCAGCCCTTCTTCGATGAACGCGGCGGCGCGCCCGTCCTCGGCCGCGGCGGCCGGGCTGCTGCGGCGCGCCGCGCCGGCCCGCGCGCGCCTCCCCGCCCTGCCCTGCGCGGGCGCGTCGG
>DASZKF010000376.1:0-29792 GCA_035947355.1 Pyrinomonadaceae bacterium
CCCGAAACTCGAAACCCGAAACTTTTTTAATCCGCTATAATGTCTCTTCCATTCAAACTTCGGGGGGGCCGGGGCGGTGTGGATCATACAGTGGGCGAAGTCCGCGACGTGGCGGAACGAGTTCAACATCCCGATCCGTAATTTCGCGAAGGTGTCGGAGGGGCTCTACAGGGGCGCGCGGCCGGGCGCGGGCGCCTACTTCGCGCTGGTCAACAAGCTCGGCGTGCGGCGCATCCTGAGCCTGACCGAGGGCGCGCGCGAGAGGGACAGGGAGGCGGCCGTCGCCGAGGGCGTCACCGAGTGGCGGCACATCCCCTTCGCCGACCGCGAGAAGCCGAAGCCCGAGCGCGTCCGCGAGTGGCTCGACATCGTGCGCACGGCCCCGGCCGAAGGGGCCATCTACACGCACTGCATGGGCGGCCGCCACCGCACCGGCGTCCTCATCGCCGTCCTGCGCGTGGCCGACCAGGGCTGGACGAAGGAGCAGGCCTTCCGCGAGATGGTGCACTTCGGCTGGTATGACGCCCTCGGCCACCGCCCCCTGCGCGAGTGGTTCTTCCAGGACTTCGACCCCAAAGACTTCGCCGCGGCGCGCAGCCAGACGGCCTCATCAGATTAACCACAGAGTCAGTCAGAAGCCCGACTAGAAGAGGAGGCTGATGGCGAGGTAGATGGACGGCGTGTCCATGATTCCCGCGATGCCGGGGAACTGTGTTTCTCCCGTGACGCCGGGGCCGGACATGTCCCCCGCCGCGCGCGGGGCGTGCATGTCTCCGGCGACGCCGGGGCTTTCCGCCGTCCCGTCCGCGCCGGGGGGACTTGGGATGTCGCCCGCTAAAGCGGGGACGGAGAGGGCGAGTATCAGTAACAAGCCGGCGCAGAGGTTTCGAAGTTGTTTCATCACGTCCTCCGTGGTGGGTTTCGAGCATCGGCCGTAAGGCTGGGCCGGAGAAGCGTGTGTCAGCGCGTATCAACGAGGCCAGCCCCGACAAATTGTGAGGGCGGAAGAATATGCCCGCGGGCGGCCCCGAGTCAAAGGGCGGTGCGCCTTTCTCCCGGAGGGTCTCCGGCCGCAGGCGGGCGGTAGCCGTTGCCTAGTTCGGCGACGCGTTGGAGTTGGTTGATGCGTTCGCGGATGGCGCGCGTGAAGCAGTCGGCCTCTTCGTCGGTCGCGCCGCTGGCGAGAAGCCCCTCGCGGAGTTGGTGGTCGGTGACGCGGCCGAGGTAGCGGCAGACCCAGCGCACGTCCTCGACCGTGATGTCCTCGGTCGCCTCGTCGGTGCGCTGCCCCGTGTAGCCCCAGCGGACGACCCCGTTCTCGACGCCCGTGATGAACTGCGGGTTCTGCGACTCGAACCCCTCGCAGTCCCACTTGCCGCGCGTCAGAGGGCTGCCCCACTTCCCCATCGAAGCTCCCCAGTCAATGATCAGGTAGCGCGCCTCACGGCCGCCGTCCGGCAGCGTGTACTCGAAGACGGCCGTGTTCGAGCCGCGCGCCACGTCGCGCACGTCCTTGTTGTCCCAGTTCGACAGGAGCATCAGCATCACCTTCAGCCCCGCCAGCTCGCGCGTCCCCAGGAAGGGGTTATCGTCCCAGGACCAGCCGTGCTCGTCGAAGAGCTTGCGCACGCCCGGCTCGTCCAGCTCGAAGCGCGCGTCACGGAAGCGGCAGTCCTCGGTGACGCAGGCGCTCGCGCGGCCGAGGTTGGTCGCGCCCTCGAGCTCGCCGTCGGCGACGAAGTAGGCGGCCTCGGCGTGGAAGCCGACGGCCCACGCGAGCCGCACGCAGAAGGTCTCGCTGCGCACCTCGTCGCCCCACTTGACGCGCCACGTCCGCCCCCGCGCGTCGCGCGCCGACAGGCATGGGTTCGACCCCGTGGCGTGCTCCTCGACGAAGCGGAAGGGCGGGGCCGGCGCGCCGTCTGTGCCGCCGGGGCCGCCGCGGAAGTCGAGCCGCTCGACCTCGCCGGGGTCGCGCCACAGCGTCCTGCGCCAGGCCCGCACGGGCCGCTCGCGCGCCGCCCAGACCTTGTAACGCGACACGGCCCACCAGTACGCGTACACGCACACGACGCCGACCAGCGCGCCAACCAGGACGACGAGGGCGAGGGTCTTTAATTCCGGCATATGTGCCGCACTATAGCAGATTGCCGTTGAGCGCCGCGCGCCGCCGGCCCGACAGGGAGGAATTAAGAATTTACGACATTCGCAATTCTTAATTTTTAATTCTTAATTCTTAATTGCTGCTGACGCGGCCCTCGATGACGAAGAAGCCGGCCTCGCCGCCGCCGGCGGTGACGTTGACGACGGGCGAGTCGGAGAGCCTGACCATCGCGCCCTCGGCGCGGCCGCGGAAGAGGAAGGGGTTGGTGTCAACGTACATCGGCTGGAGCGACCAGCGCCGCTCGTCGAAGACGGGGAACTCCTCCGTGTGCAGCTCGATGACCTCCTGCACGACGTAATCGCCGCCGAGGGCCGTCTCTATCGCGTCGTCCCACTCGGACTCGGTCGCGCGCGGGCCAATGACGAGGCCGTGGCCGCCGTAGTCGTCGTTCGGCTTGAGGACGAGCGACGAGCGCTCGGCGCGGAGGTGCGGGACGAGATCGAAGCGCCCGCCACGCCGGGTCGTCCGCCGCTCCGAGACGCGGCGCGTCCAGGGCACGCAGGCGCGGACGGCCTCGCGCTCGTCGGGCGTTAGACGGAAGTCGCGCTCGTCGTCGGTTAGCAGCTCGAAGCCGGCCTTCTTGTGGACGGGCTTGCAGCGGAAGGAGTTGACGAGGCAGACGCGGCCGTCGCGGTAAGCCCGCAGCAGCGGGTGCGAGTCTTCGCAGCGCGCGAACAGCTCGTGGATGATGACGCGCTTATAGACGAGGTCAACGGCGAAGTCGCCGCGCCGCAGGCCGCCGCCGGCGTACTCCAGCTCGTCGGGCGCGCAGATGATGGTCGGGACGCCGCGGCTGACGAAGTAGTTGCGGAGCAGCTCGAACTCGTGGCGCGTCGGCAGGTTCGGCCAGTCCACGATGGCGACGCGCGGCGCGTCTTGCCGGCCGCCCGACCACTCGCGGAAGGTTTCGAGGAGGCTCGCGAGGAGCGCGGCCTCCGGGTCGAACTGGCCGAGCCGGTAGCGCTCGGCGAAGCGCGCCAGCGCCGGCACCTCGAACATGACGCGGTTGAGGGCGGCCTGGTCGGTGAGGCTCGAAGGGTTCTCGGCGTTGTACTCGACGAACTTGACGCTGTCGCCGCGGACGAAGGCGTCGAGCCGGGTCGAGACGGCCGGGCAGGCGTAGCCGGGTTCGATCTCGGCGTACCGCCGCTCGCGCCCCGTCATCCCGACCTCTTCCATCAACGCGGGTTCGGCGGCGAAGGCCGCGGCCAGCTTCTCGAAGGCGGAGGCGACCAACTCCGAGGCGCGCGCCAGCCGGGCGTACTGCTCCCGCGTGAGCAGGTGCGGCCGGAGCGCGACGCCGATCTCGCGCCCGCCGTACAGCATCCGCCCCGCCCGCATCGCCGCCCTCAGCCGCGCGAACAGCTCCGGCGTAAGAGAGTCGTCGGCCTCCAGCAGGCGATGGTATTCGGCGATGGCCTCGTCACGCATAACGATTTAGAAGTTTCGAGTTTCGGGTTTCGAGTTTCGAGTCAAAGGCATTTTGGTTTTGAACTCGAAACTCGAAACCCGAAACTTCTACTTGTCGCGGGTCGCCGCGCCGTCTCGCTCTTCGAGGGCGGCGTGCGCGGCGGCGAGGCGCGCGACGGGGACGCGGAAGGGCGAGCAGGAGACGTAGTCGAGGCCCGTCTCGTGGCAGAAGGCGATCGAGCGCGGCTCGCCGCCGTGCTCACCGCAGATTCCGACCTTGAGGCCGGGCTTGACCGAGCGGCCGCGCTCGGTGCCGAGGCGGACGAGCTGGCCGACGCCGTCGCGGTCCAAGACCTGGAACGGGTCGTCGGGCAGAACCTTCGTCTCGACGTAGACCGAGAGGAAGCGGCCCGAGTCGTCGCGCGAGAGCCCGAAGGTCGTCTGCGTCAGGTCGTTGGTTCCGAACGAGAAGAAGTCGGCGTGCTCGGCGATCTGGTCGGCGGTCAAGGCCGCGCGCGGCAGCTCGATCATCGTCCCGACCGTGTACTCGACCGCCAGGCCGTGCTCGCCGGAGACGAGGCGGGCGACCTCGTCTATCAGCTCGCGCTGGCGGCGCAGCTCCTCGGCCGTCGAGACCAGAGGCACCATGATCTCGGGCGCGACCCGCTGGCCCTCGCCGGCCAGCTCGCAGGCGGCCTCGAAGACGGCGCGCACCTGCATCCGCGTCACTTCGGGGAAGATCATGCCGAGGCGGCAGCCGCGGTGGCCGAGCATCGGGTTGGCCTCGTGCAGGCGCTCGACCTGCTGGAGGAGCCGGCGCTTCTCGGCGATCTCGTCGAGCAGGCGGTCGGTCTCGCGGATGCTCTCGGCGCGGCGCACCTGGAGCTTCAGCTCGTTCAGCTCGCCGATGAGGTCTTCCATCCGGGGGAGGAACTCGTGGAGCGGCGGGTCGAGCAGGCGGATGGTGACGGGCAGCCCCTTCATCGCGCGGAAGATTCCGACGAAGTCGTTCTTCTGGAGCGGGAGGAGCCGTTCGAGCGCCTTCTCGCGCGCGCCGCCGCCCTCGGCCAGGATCATCTGGCGCATGGCCGCCAGGCGCTCGTCGCCGAAGAACATGTGCTCGGTGCGGCACAGGCCGATGCCCTCGGCCCCGAACTCGCGGGCGACGGCCGAGTCGCGCGGGGTGTCGGCGTTGGCGCGCACGCGCAGGCGTCGGAACTCGTCGGCCCAGGCCATCAGCTCGCGGAAGTCCTCGCCGAGTACGGGCTGCACGGTCGGCACCTGCCCGAGGAAGACGCGCCCCGTCGAGCCGTCAACCGTAATCCACTCGCCCTTGGTGACGACCATGCCGTTGACGTTGAACTGCTGCTGGCTGTAGTCGATGTTCAGAACGCTCGCGCCGCAGACGCACGACTTGCCCATGCCGCGGGCGACGACGGCCGCGTGGCTGTTCGAGACCAGCACGGGCGTCAGGCGGCTGGAGAAGGCGACGAAGTTTTTGTCCAGGTCGGCGGCGGCGTCCACCTCGAAGTTGTAGACCGTCGCCGCCTCCGCCCCGCCGACTTGCCTGACTCGGTACGAGCGGAGCGCGGAGTCGAGCAGAGATTCGACCTGCCCGCGCGTCTCGCCGGGGCACAGCGGGAGCACATCACGGCGCAGCTTTTCGCCGTCGAACATGATGTTCCGCTTAATGCCCTCGCGCACGCGGCCCATGAAGTTAACTTCCCCGGCGATGTCGTCAAACAGAGCTTTGACTGCGAAACATTTGGAGCCTTGCTGTCGGGCCGGGATGTCGGCCTTAATGCGCCGCGTGTGGGAAAGAATTTCGCCGACCCGCTCGGTGATCTGCACGAGGTAAGCCTCGCGGTTGTTCGTCACCTGCGGCAGGATGCCGAGGCGCAGGCAAGCGACGACCAGTCCCTCCAAAAGCTCCGGGTTGTGCTGCGAGACGACGATTTGCAGGCGCACCTTGCTTGACCCCTGCGCGTAAGAGCCGTCGCCGTCCGCGTAGCCGGCAAGGAAGTTGAGCAGCCCCGCGCGGTCGAGCGTCAGCACCCACGCGCTCAGGCGGTCGCGTATCCCGGCCAGGAGCGTGGCCGGGGCGCGTCTGTAGCTGATGCGGTCCTCGAAGCTGCCGTGAATCTCGCGCCCCCTGAGCGTCCCGGCTGTCGTGCGTGCGCGCACAGAGGTGAAGGGCATCCCGAAGCTGCGCTCGAAAGACTGCTCGACGGCGGCGATGAAGTCCGCCTTCTCCGGCGTCGGCTTCTGAATGAACACCACGGCACCTTTTGTCGGCTTAACCCTGATGTGACCATCAGAGAAGATCGCGCCCGCCAGATATGCGAGGTCGGGCGAAGTGTCGCCCTCATCGAGCGCGGGGACTTGGTCTACGGCCGTCACGAAGTCACCGTCGGCCAAGACCCCGTCCAACCGCTTCTTTGTTAGCTTACGATTCTCGACGGTGAACATCTTGTGGTCGGCAGTCAGGCGCAGCCGATTATGCTCCGCATTGCCCGTCTGCGAGACCGCCACCGTGATCACTTCAGACTGCTTGCAACCGGCGGCGATAACGCTTCGCCAGACGGGCCGCATCGCGCGCGTGTCGAACGACAAAATGCGCAAACGCCCGCCTCTATCAAGTAAGTTGAAGGCGGCCTCGGCCTTCATCATCCCTTGGTCTGTCAGAACTCGTGTGTCTCCGGCCACGCAGGTCATCCCGCCGCGGGCCGTGACGATGGCCTGCGCGGCGACCATGCCGTGGAAGTCGTCGGGGCTGGTCTCCTGGCGGACGAGGACGACGCGCTCGCCGCCGCGGGCGAGTTCCTCGGCCTCGTCCGGGTCGAAGACGACCTTGCCCTGCGCCGCGCCGGGGCTGGCGGGCAGGCCCTTGGCGATGACCTTCGCGTCCGTCTCCGGGTCAACGGTCGGGTGCAGGAGCTGGTCGAGCTGGTCGGGCGTGACGCGGCCGACGGCCGTCGCCTTGTCAATCAGGCCCTCGTGCACCATGTCCACGGCGACGCGGACGGCGGCCGCGCCGGTGCGCTTGCCCGTCCGCGTCTGGAGCATCCAGAGGCGGCCGCGCTCGATGGTGAACTCCACGTCCTGCATGTCCTGGTAGTGGCGCTCCAGAAGCTCGGCGATGGCGCGGAACTGCTCGTAAGCCTCGGGCAGCTCCTCCGCGAGCTGCGCGATGGGCTGCGGCGTGCGGATGCCGGCGACCACGTCCTCGCCCTGCGCGTTGAGAAGGTACTCGCCGTAAAGCTTCTTCTCGCCGGTCGAGGGGTTGCGCGTGAAGGCGACGCCGGTGGCGCTCGACTGCCCCATGTTGCCGAAGACCATCGCCTGGACGTTGACGGCCGTGCCGAGGTCGTCCGGGATGCGGTTGACGCGGCGGTAGTCCACGGCGCGCCGGCCCATCCACGAGTTGAAGACGGCGGCGATGGCGACCCGCAGCTGTTCGAGCGGGTCTTCGGGGATGGCGTGGCCGCCCTGCTCGGCGAGGATGATGGCCTTCTGCGCGGCGATGACCTCGCGGAGCTGTTCGGGCGAGAGGTCGGTGTCGCGGCCGCCCGCGGTCTGCGCCTTGAAGCGCTCCATGACGCGCTCGAACTTCTCGTGGGCGACGCCCATCACGATCTCGCCGAAGAGGGTCGCGAAGCGGCGGTGCGCGTCGAGGGCGAAGCGCTGGTCGCCGGTCTGCGCGGCGAGGCCCTGGACGGTCTGCTCGTTGAGGCCGAGGTTGAGGATGGTGTCCATCATGCCGGGCATCGAGAAGGGCGCGCCGGAGCGGACCGAGACGAGCAGAGGGTTCTGCGGGTCGCCGAACCGCTTGCCGGTCTTCTCTTCGAGCGCGCGCAGGCCCGCGATGACCTGCTCCCACATCCCTCCGGGGAAGCTCTTGCCGTTGGCGTAGAAGGCGTTGCAGGCCTCGGTGGTGACGATGAAGCCGGGCGGGACGGGCAGGCCGGCGCGGGTCATGTCGGCGAGGCCCGCGCCCTTGCCGCCGAGCAGGGTGCGCTGGCGGCCGTCGCCCTCTTCGAAAAGGTAGACCCACTTGTGCGTTTGGCTCTCTGACATGGGACGAAATCCTTCCTGGTCGGACACGATAAGCGGGGCGCGTCTCGGCGGCGAGGCGGCCCTTCAGGTTCCTGTTCGACGCCGCAGAGCGTAACCCCGGACGCGGGTCGGGCGCAACGCCCATGCGGCGCGGAGAAGTTCGCAGCCCTGCGGGCGGGCGGGGATTGAGCGCGCCGAAGAGCCGTTTTCAACACAGAGGGCACAGAGGCTCCACGGAGGGCACAGAGAAAACTAATTGTCTTCTCTGTGAACTCTGTGTGTCCTCTGTGCCCTCTGTGTTGAAACGGACTCCCGTTAGACTCGACCGGCGCGGCGACTCCGCAATCCGCAATCCCCAATCCGCAATCTTATTGTCTGTGCGAGGCGACGGCCGCGACGGGGGCCGAAGAGGGGCCGCCGCGCAGCTCGACCTGGCCGAGGCGCGAGAAGTTGATGGACTCGGCGAGGATGCGGACGGCCTCCTGCGAGGCGTGGAAGCCCATTGAGTTCTCGGCCTCGACGAAGTCGAGGAAGAACTGGGCCTTGCGCTGGAAGTCGCGGGCCTTCGCCAGCTGCTCGTCGGTGCGGCCGGCGGCCTTCGCCGCCTTGATGTCGCCCACGAGGTCTATGAGCGCGTCCATCGCGAGGTTGCGCATGTTGTAGGTGCGCGTCTGGTTGGTGTGGACGCGCGCGCGTAGCTCCTCCTCGGGCCACTTGTGGCAGGTCTGGCACGCGTTGTTGACGTTTAAGAGCGGCGAGCGGACGTGGTGGTCGCTGATCTTGAGCGCGCCGGAGCGCACGTAGGGCATGTGGCAGTCGGCGCAGGCCACGCCCGAGCGCGCGTGGATGCCCTGCGACCACATCTCGAACTCCGGGTGCTGCGCCTTCAGGGCGGGCGCGCCCGACTCGGCGTGCTGCCAGTCCTGGTGCCCCACCTCGTCGTAGTAGGCCGTGATCTGCTCGACCTTCAGCCCCTTGAGCCACGGGTAGGTCAGGCGCTTCTCCGGCCCCTTGAAGTAATACTCGACGTGGCACTGGCCGCAGACGAAGGCGCGCATCTCCTGGCGCGAGGCCAGCCGGTTCACGTCGTAGCCGCCCTGCCGGCCCTGCTGCCGCCACCGCTCGACCGAGGGCAGGTGCGGGACGGGGTCTTCGGACGAGGCGAGCGCCGCGATGCCTTCGAGGAAGCCGGGGCGCGTGACGCGCAGCGCCATCGTCCGCGGGTCGTGGCAGTCTATGCAGGTGACGGGGTGCGAGACCTGCTTGCGCGCCTCCATGAAGGGCAGCTTGTTCATCGCCTCGAAGCCGCGGATGAGGTCGCCGCCGCCGGCCCTTTTGTAAGGCACGTAGACCGAGGCGTGGCAGTGGATGCAGGTGCCGGGCTGCTGCGTGGCCTGCTGGCGCTCGGTGTAGACCTGGTCGGTGAGCATGTGGGCGTGGCCGCGCTCCTCGCGGAAGTCGCGCGAGAAGGCGTAGCCGGCCCACATCACTTTGAGCCGCGGGTCTTCTTCGAGGCGCGACTGCGCGACGATCGAGCGCGGGTCGGCCTCGGAGGGCGTGCGCGGGACGGCCTCGCTGCCGCCGTAGCGGGTGCGCACCTGATCCACCGTGCGCAGGTAGCCGTCGTACTGCTGCGGGAAGTTCTTGCCCCAGACGGCCGGGTCTTCGGTCTCGTCCGTCAGCTCGACGACGCGGTAGAAGGGGTTGCGGGCCTCCTCCTTCCGCTCCAGGATGTTGACCAGAAGCGCCACGCCCGCCACCGCCGCCAGCAGCGCCACGGCCGCGACGAGCACCACCGTCCTCAGCGAACGCCACCGCGGCGCACGCGTCTTCTGCTCTCTCTCTTCTCCGGCCATGTTTTCGAGAAGTGCAGAATGCAGAGTGCAGAGTGATGAATAAATACATCCCGCTTTAATTCATCACTCTGCACTCTGCATTCTGCACTTTCCTTTCCGTCTCATCAGTGGGTCAGGTGTCCCACGCGGCTGTGGCAGCGGATGCAGGAGAGGTCGCCCTGCCCGGCGTGCCCCTCGATGGCGTCGGTGACGGCAGCGTGGCACTTGCGGCACGCCTGCTCGGTGACGTCGCGGTTGCGCGGCGTGATCTGGATCGGCTCGTGGAAGCGGCCCGTCGTGAAGTAGAAGGAGTGCCAGAAGCCGTTGCGCGCCTTCGTGACGTACTTGCCGACTGCGCCCGGCGGCGTGTGGCAGTCGTTGCAGACGGCGACCGAGCGGTGCGAAGACTTCACCCACCCGTCGAACTGCTCGCGCATCACGTGGCAGTTGACGCAGGCCGCCGCGTCGTCGGTCAGGTACGAGTAGCCGCGCGCGTAGATGAAGGTGAAGCCGCCGACGCCGGCCACCACGCCGAACGCGAGGCCGACGACGACGTTCGAAAGGGTCTGCAAGCTCATCGGAGTCCGCGCGCACGCCCGCCCGCCGCGCCCGAAGGCGCGCGCCGCGGCCCGCCCGTCCGTCTCAAAAAAAAGGGATTGCGGGCCGCACTATAGCAGCCCGCGGGCGGGTCGTGCCGTTCTTTTTTTGTAACAAATTCTCTACGGCCGCGCCGCCGCGGCGCGTCACGCCCACGAGCGCGCCGCCCTCGACCACGGGCAGGCACCAGACCCGGCGCGCGTCAGGGCGACGGCGCGGAGGTCTTCGGCCGTGCGGCGGAGTGTGCCGGCCGAGGCGCGCGAGCCCCGCGCTCCGATTTTTCCGCCCAACTATTGACTCGCCGGCCGGAGCGGGTTACCTTCTGCCGCGCCGGAAGGGGCGCGCCCCTGCGGGAATCATTGCCTCATTAGACGTTTTGCACTGGTAGTGCTTCCGCACACTCGCGACCGACAAGGAAGGCCCCATGACCAAACTCACCCGCATCGCCCCCGCACTCCTGCTCATCACCTGCGCGCTCTGCGTCTCGGAGGCCCGCGCCGACACTTTCGTCGTCACCGGCGGCTCGGCCGTGGTCGGCTCGGCCCTGGGCGGCGACTTTTCCTTCCTCGGGAGCGGGATGAGCGTTGCCGGGCACCTGGCCTGGGGGCCGGGCATCGAGCCTTTCCATCCCGGCCAGACGTTCGGCGTCCTCACGCGCAACACCAGCGGCGACATCGGGGCCGGCCCGGCCACCGTCAACGGCACCTTCTACCCGCAAATCTTTTACGGAGGTGTGATTGATTTGAACCTCGTCATGCCGCCCCTGGACTGGCGCGAGGGGACGTTCTCCATCGTCGTGCCCTTCACCCTCACGGGCACGCTGAGCGGCTGCGCCACTAACAACGAAAACCAGGGGCCGTGCGCGGGGGGCTTGGTCTTCGACACCCTCCTGACCGGCCACGGGCTTGCGAACATTAACCTCTTCGGCTTCGTGGGCACCCATCCCTCCCTCTCAATCTCAAGCATCACCTACAACTTCGCAGACCCGGTGCCCGAGCCGGCGACGCTCGTCCTGCTCTCGACGGGCTTGGCCGGGGCCGCGGCCGCCGCCCGCCGGCGGCGAAGGAAAGCCGGACGATAGACGGAACGGCCGCCGACGACACTCTTCGGGGCGGGCGACGAGCCGCGTGTGCTTGTCGCCCGCCCCGAATTTTTTCGCCCGCCTACGCCCGCAACTTCGCCCGGAGGTCTTCGGTCGTGCGGCGCAGGGTCTCGGCCGAGGCGCGCAGGCCGGCGCGCTCCTCGTCGTCGAGCGGGATTTCGATGACGCGCTCGACCCCGCCGCGGCCGATGACGCAGGGCAGGCTCAGGTAGACGCCCTCGATGCCGTACTGCCCCGTCGTCATCGTCGAGACGGGGAGCACCGAGTGCTCGTCGCGCAAAACGGCCTCGCAGATGCGCACCACGCACGAGGCGATGGCGACCGACGTGTAGCCCTTGCGCCGGATGATCTCGGGGGCGGCCCGTCGCACCCGCGCGAGCAGCTCGTCGAAGTCGGGGCACTCGCGCCCGGCCCCCTCGCAGAACTCGCGCAGCGGGACGCCCGCCACGCGCGCCGAACTCCAGGCCGCCACCTCCGAGTCGCCGTGCTCGCCGACGACGTAGGCGTGAACGGAGCGCGGCTCGACGCCGAGCGCGCGCCCGAGCAACGCTCGCAGCCGCGCCGAGTCGAGCACGGTGCCGGAGCTGATGACGCGCGCCACGTCGAGCCCCGACACCTCCTGCGCGAACTGCGCGAGCACGTCCACCGGGTTGGTCGTCATCAGGAGGATGCCGCCGAAGCCCTCCGCCATGAGCCGTTCCATCACGTCGCGGACGACGACGACGTTGCGGCCGAGGAGGTCGAGGCGCGACTCGCCGGGGCGGCCCCCGACGCCGGCGGCGACGACGACGATGTCCGAGCGGGCCGCGTCCTTCCAATCGCCCGCCCAAACGTCCACGGGGCGCGCGAGCGCGGCGGCGTGCTGCAAGTCCATCGCCTCGCCCTCGGCGCGCCGCCCGTCCTTGTCGAGCAGCACGACCTCGCGCGCGTGCCCGCCCAGCATCAGCGCGTACGCGCTCGTCGCGCCCACGTTCCCGCAGCCGACGACCGCCACGCGCTCCTGGCCCACACGTCCGGGTGAGTTCTCTTTGCTCATAAAGAAGTAGCCAGTAGTCAGTAGCCAGTAGCCAGTAGAAAACCTTTCGTGGCCGCGCGGGCCGAGTGTAAACGCCGACGGTCGCCGGCACAAATCTACTGACTACTGACTACTGTCTACTGACTACTGTCTTTACTGCTTGAGGCCGGGGCGGGCGACGCGCTCGCGGGCGGCCGCCTGCTCGTCGGGGGGCTGGAGCGACCAGAGCCAGCGGACGGCGCGTTCGAGTTCGCGGCGGTCGCCGGCGTCGAGCGCCGCGCGCCCCTCGGCGAGCCAGCGCGCGGCCTCCTCCCGGTTGACGAAGGGGCGGCCGGGCCGTTCGAGGTGGCGGAACCAGCTCTCCCAGAACCAGTCCTGCGCGTGGAGGATGTCCCCGCGCAGGGTGCGCATCGCGGCCAGAGTCTTGCGGACGCCGCGGGCGTCGCCGCGCGCGGCCGACTCGCGCAGCTCGCGCCGGAGCGCCGCGAAGCGCTCGCGCTGCGCCTCTGTCCCGTAAGACTTCACGTCTGACTCGATGTCCTGGGCCGCCGCCCCGGCGTCCTCGAAGGCCGAGCCGCGCGGGCCGAGGCCGGCGCGCCGTTCGAGGTCGGCGACCCGCGCCCGCAGCTCGCGCATCCGCTCGGCCGCGCCGCGCGCGTAGTCGTGGTCGGCCATCTCGCCCGTCGGCTGGTACGCGCCGAGTTCGAGGTCGAAGTCTTCGGTCTCGCGGCGCAGCCCCGCGGCCTCCTCGCGCGGCCCCTCCGGCCGGGGCGCGGGCCAGGCTTCCCCTCCCCCGCCGGGCGCGTAGCCGTCGTCGTAGATGACTTCGGGGAACTCTTCCGTACCGCCGCTCACCAGCAGGTGTTCTTCGAGACGTTCGAGGCGGGCCAGGCAGGTCTCGACTTCGAGGTGGAGCCGCTTCATGCTTTCGAGGTAGTCCGTCTCCTCCTCGCGCGGGATGTAGATGCGCTCGGTGAAGTGCTCGTTGAGGTGCGGGATGAAGACCTCGACGGTGATGAGGCGCGAGGCGTCCACCTTGATGTGCAGTTGCACCTCCGAGCCTTCGGGGACGGGCCGGCGCAGAGACTCGCCGCGGACGTGCAGGTTGCCGACCCAGTTGTTGGCCTGCGGGTCGTCGAAGGTCTCGCCCTCCCAGAGCTTGATGGCGAGCGAGGTGTCGGGCTCGCTCGGCCGCAGCTCGTGTGCGGCGCGGTAGGCGACGGTCTTCTCGGCCGGGAGCAGGGTCCGGCGCGGGAAGACGGGGCTCAGTTCGGCGCGGCCGTCCGGGTGCGCGACCTCGACCGAGAGCGTGTGCGGCAGCGGCGGCGCGCCGGTCGAGAGGCCGTGGCGGACATGGAACTGGCGCGGCTCGACCTCGACGGCGCGGCCCTTGCGGTCGCGCACGCTCAGAGTGAAGTTGTTCAGCCGCCCCTCCTCCAAGACGAGCGGCGTCTCGAAGTAGCCGTCCTCGGCCGCGAGCCAGCCGCTCGTCCAGAAGCCGCCCTCGGCGTCCACCTTCACTTCGAGCCCGCCGCGCGCCGCGCGCCCCTGGAACCTGCCGGCCACGCGCGAGCGCGACCCGGCGCTCAAAGGCTCGAAGGCGAGCCGCACGGAAAGCTTTTCGGGAGGGGCAACGGCGGATGACTTCGCGGCCGGCGCTCTCCGCTCGACGGTCGAGGCGTAGAGGGCCGCGCCGCGGGCGACGACCGTCATCGGGTCGAGCGAGGTGTCTACGCGCGCGCCGAGGTGCGAGACGAGCGATTCCCTCACGTAGGGCGTCTGCGTGGGGCCGCCGACGAGCAGGACGCGGTCGAGCGCCGAGCCGGCGATGCGCGCGCCGGAGAGCGCCTCGTCGGTCAGCCGCAGGCAGCGGCGCACGAGCGGCTCAATCTCCTGTTCGAGCCGCGCGCGCGTCAGCGTCAGCTCGGCCTCGACGGGGCGGCCCTCGGCGTCTTCGCCCAGGTCGAGGAGGCTCACGGTCGTCTCCTCGGCGCTCGTCAGCTCGACCTTCGCGTACTCGGCGATGAAGGTCAGGCGGCGCACCAGCCGGTTGTAATCGCGCGGCGAGTCGGCGGCGCGCGGCAAGGCGAACTGTTCGGCGAGGAAGGGCAGGAGGATGTGTTCGACGACGGCGCGGTCAACGTCCTTGCCGCCGAGGTGGTTGTCGCCGCGGTGTTCGAGGACGTGCAGGCGGCCCTCGCGCGTCGAGACGACGGCCACGTCGAGCGTGCCGCCGCCGAGGTCGAAGACGAGCCAGCGCTGGTCGCGCGCGCCCGGCTCGGCCCCGTAGGCGACGGCCGCGGCGATCGGCTCCTGCAAGAGCGGCGCTTCTTCTAAGCCGGCGAGGGCGGCCGCGCGGGCCGTCGCCTCGCACTGCAACGCGCCGAAGGCGGCCGGCACGGTGACGACCGCGGCGCGCACCTCCTCGCCGGTGCGCCGTCGCGCGTCGGCGAGGAGCGATTTGAGCACCTCGGCCGAAAGCTCCTCGGGCGTCATCTCGCGGCCGGAGGCGGGGAACGCCTTCGCGTACCTCTGGCCCATGACGCGCTTGAATTCGAGGGCGACGTTGTCGGGGTCTTCGGCGATGGCGTTGTAGGCGCGCCGCCCGACCATCAAACTCCCCGAACGCAAGACCCTCACGACCGACGGCGTCACGTTCATCTGGTCGTTGTTCTGGATGACGCGCACCTCCCCGCCCGCCGCCTGCGCGACGCACGAGTTCGTCGTCCCCAGATCAATGCCGAAGTTGATGTACATAAAACCTCAGACCAGTTGCGAGTTTCGAGTTTCGAGTTTCGAGTTCGTGCCGCGTAAGTTGAAAGGCGCTGGCGCGCGCTGGACAAACTCGAAACTCGAAACTCGAAACTCGAAACTTTATGCCTTTCTTCTGACGACCACCTGCGCGTGGCGGACGACGCGGCCGCGCCAGAGGACGAGGGGCGAGACGGTCTCGTCTACGACCTCGGAGCCTTCCGGCAGGCCCGCGTCGTCGAGCACGTCGAGCACTTCGGCGGCGAGGCCCGGCTCGTGCGGCCGGCCCGTGAGGTCTCGGACGGAGAGGCCGCGCTCTTCGAGGAACTTCCCCAGGCGGCGGGCGGCGTGGCGCGCGTGCGCGGCGGCCGCGTCCGCCTCCGGCCCTCTGGCCCAGCGGTCGAGCCGCCACCACTCGACGGCCAGTTCGACCAGAGACGAGAGCGGCACCTCGACCGTCTGCGGGAGTTCTGCCGGCGTCTGCATAGGCATCCAGTTTCGAGTTACGGGTTTCGAGTTTCGAGTTTGTCCGCCCGAGGTCGGATGCCGAAGCTCAAGGTTGAACCGCGAACTCGAAACCCGAAACTCGTAACTCGAAACTTCTTCCTCCGCGGGCGGTGAATATCGCCCGTTTCGCGGTAATGTGCAAGCCCTTTCAGGGGCCGTTGGTTGGGGGTTTCGGCGGGGCGGACGGCGGCTCCGTGGGGAGGCCGGCGGCGGCCCAGGCCTCGAAGCCTCCGTCGAGTATGGCGACGTTCTTCAGCCCCTCGATGCGCAAAGTGAGCGCGACGATCTGCGCCGCCCAGGGCTTCCCGGCCGAGCCGTAGCAAACGACCTGCCGGCCGCCCCGCCCGAGCGTAGCGGCGCGCCCTTTGGCCTCGTCCTGCGGCACCGAGAGCGCGCCCGCGATGTGGCCCGCCTCGTACTCCTCCCGCCCGCGCACGTCTACGACGACGACCCGCCCGCGCCGCATCTTCCGCCGCAGTTCGTCGGCCGTCACAGTCGGGATGGAGGAGTAAGACATGATGCTCGGCATGGGCACGGGCGAGAACTCCGGGACGGCGATGCGGAAGTTCGAGTTGAAGTTGTAAGAGGCGGGCGTGTACTTGGTCGGGCGGCCCGGCTCCCGTAAGCCGCACTTGTCGGACGCGAAGCAGGCGGCGACCACCAGCACGTAGAAGGCGGCCTGCGCGAGGCAGCCGCGGAAGGTCTTGCCTTTCGGCGCGGGCGCGGTCGGGTTCTCGAAGAGCTTCGGCGGCGGCCGCCGCTCCGACAGCACTTGAGCCAGCCCGGCCGTGAACTCTTCTTCGCTGCGCGCGGTCGTCTCCGCGCCCAGCTCCCGCAAAGCCCCTTCGGCCTCCGCGAGGGCCGCCGAGCCGGGCGGGGCTACGGCGAGCGCCTCGCGGTAGACGTAGGCGGCCTGCTCCGGCCAGCCCTCTTCGCGGTAGGAGCCGGCCAGCTCGTTCAGCCAGCCGGCGGCGTGGCGTAGCGCGCGCCGCAGGTGGAAGCCTCCGGGGCCGTCCGCCTTCAGGAGCTTCCGCAGCTCGCCCTTGACGTCGCGCTCGTACTCTTGGAGCGAGCCGTCGTACATCCGCTTGCGCGCCGCCGGCTCGAAGCTCTCGACATCCTTGTAGAGCCGCACCCGCGCGAAGGCCATGTCGCAGGCGTGCTCGGCGCGCTCCTCGAAGGGCGCGAGGATTCCGTTCTCGTACTCTTCGAGGAGCGGGCGCGGGAGACGCGCCGCCCGCAGCACCGAGAGCGCGCGGCCCGCGAGCGCGAAGTCCTCGACGTCTGCGGCCCGCGCGGCCGCGCCGGCGACCCGCTCCGAGACGAGCCGCGGCGTCCGCTCGCGCAGCGCGGCCGCCTCGCCGAACGTCAAAGCCTGCTCGAACTCGCCCTTGAGGTCGGCGGCGACGAGCAGCGACCAGAACTCCTCGCCGTCCACCAACTCGCGCCAGAGGCCGAAGGCTTGCGCCCAGGCCGCCGGCTCGCCGAAGTGCGGGTCGAAGGCGTGGAGCGCGGCGAGGAGGAGGAGCGCCGCGGCGTGGCGCGCGGCCGGGCCGCCTCGCGCGGCGAGGGCCTCGGCGGCGCGGCGGAGGTCGGAGATCGCGGCGCGGCGCGGGGCGTCTTGCGATTGATGGAACCAGAAGAGGCGCTCGGCGGCGCGGCGCGGCGGGTCGGAGAGCCGCCCGAGCGCGTCGCGCAGGTCGGCCTCCGCCCGCGCCGGCGGCCCCAGCCACGCGAGGTCTGCGTCGAACCTCTTCTCGACCCCGAGCCGGGCCGCGAGCCGCAGCGCCTCGGCCGCCTCGAAGACCTCCGCCTGCGACGCCGACGCCGCCACCCCCAGCACGCGGAACGCGCTCCGCGCCGCCGCCTCAAGCCGCGCGCCCGATTCGCTCTCGATGGTCTTCGCGGGAGTCATAAAAGAGGTGCCGGGTGCCGGGCAAAGACGAGCTGCTTGTACCCGGCACCCGGCACCTTTTACAGTCCGGCCATGTCCCACTTGCGGATGGTGTCGGAGACGAGGGCGGCGACCTTGTCGGTGACTTTGTCGAAGTACTCCTGGGCCTTGCGCTGGTCGAAGTTGGGGTAGCCCTGCCCCGGCTGGTAGAGGCCGATGGAGGAGGGGAAGGGCGCGGCCGACCAGGTGCCGGGCGGGGGGTAGGCGGTGGCGAGGTCGGGCTTGTAACGTTCGGGGTGGACGAGGCTCGGGTCTATGGCCTGGATGAAGGCCGTCTCGTTCAGGCCCGCGTGGCCGCCGTCCTCGCCGAAGACCTGCTTGGTCACGTCGGAGGCGAACGACCACCAGTTGACGACGAGCGTGCGCACCCGCTTTTCGGCCGAGACCTCGGCGGCGACGGCGTTCAGGACGGCCGTCTGCGGGCCGCCGTGTCCGTTGAGGACGATGATGTTGCGGAAGCCGTTCTTCGCCAGGCCTTCGAGGACCTGCTTGACGAAGGGGCGGTAGGCGCTCTCCGAAATCTGGAACGCGCCGGGGTAGGCTTCGAGGCTCCCCGTAATGCCGTAGGGGAGGGTGGGCGCGATCATCGCGTTGACGCGCGGCGCGATGCGGCGGGCGATGGCCGCCGGGGCGGTGTTGTCGGCCCCGTTGTTGATGACGCCGTGCGGCTCCAGAGTCCCCGTCGGCAAAAGCACCGTCTGCACCTTCGACGGCACGATCTCCCTGAACTCCATCCAGTTGATGCGGTCGAGCTCGCGCACCGGGACGGCGTCCTTCTGAGCCTGCCCGACCGCGGCGGCCGGACTGAGCGCGATAAGGATGACGAGCAACGGTAATCTCATGTGAACCTCCGCCGGGGAATTTTTGATTTTTGATTTGCGATTGAAAGATCCCGCCCGCGCCGCCGTAAATCGAAAACCAAAAATCGCAAATCTAAAATCCCATGATTGACTTGCGCGTTCCGAAAGTGTAGAAGCGTCCTGCCGGGACGACCGAAGCATACTTCATCAAGCCGAAACAGAGAATCGCTTTCCGCGAGGAGTTTTGATGTCAGAGCATCCCGCGGGCGAGGGCGCACGCCCCGCCTGGGCCAAAGTCATAGACCAGACGCGCTGCATCGGCTGCCACGCCTGCACGACCGCGTGCAAGTCGGAGAACGTCGTGCCGGTGGGGGTGACGCGCACCTACGTCAAGCACGTGGACGTGGGCGTCTGGCCGCAGGCGCGGCGCGCGCACCAGGTGACGCGCTGCAACCAGTGCGCCCACGCGCCGTGCGTCGCGGCCTGCCCGACCTCGGCCATGTTCCAGCGGCCCGACGGCATCGTGGACTTCGACAAGTCAATCTGCATCGGCTGCAAGGCCTGCATGGCCGCCTGCCCCTACGACGCCATCTTTATCAACCCCGAAGACCACTCGGCCGAGAAGTGCAACTTCTGCGCCCACCGGATAGACGTCGGGTTGGAACCGGCCTGCGTCGTGGTCTGCCCCGTCGAGGCTTTGCTCGTCGGCGACCTCAACGACCCGGCGAGCCGCGTCGCAGAGATCGTGGGCCGCCAGCCCGTGGGCGTCCGCCGGCCCGAGAAGGAGACGCTCCCGAAAGTCTTCTACCGCGGCGCGCACCAGGCGACGCTCGACCCGCTCGCCGCGCGACGGCCCGCGGGCGGCCTCTTCATGTGGAGCGAGCAGAAGCTCGACCGCGAGACCGTCACGAGCGGCAACCCGGCCTTCAACAACACCTCGGCCGCCGCCCTCCTCTCCTACGACGTGCCGCACTCCCTGCCGTGGGACTGGCGCGTCAGCCTCTACACCTGGACGAAGAGCGTCGCCGCGGGCGCGTACCTCGTTTCCGCCCTGCTGCTCGTTTACTTCTTCTTCGACGGGCCGGCGCCGGGCTACCCGCAGACCGGGGAACACTACCAGACCAGTCGGCTCTGGCTCTGGGCCACGCCCGTCATCTCGGGCGCGTTCCTCGCGCTCACCGGCGGGCTGCTCATCTGGGACCTAGAGCACCCGGCGCGCTTCTACATGATTTTTACCCGTCCGCACTGGCGCAGTTGGCTCGTCAAAGGGGCCTTCATCATCGCCGCCTACTCGCTGGTGCTCGCGCTCCACTTCGGGGCGACCGCGGCACACGTAACAGACGGCTCGACCCCGCAGATGCTGCTCGTCCCGTTCGGGCTGCCGCTGGCCGCGCTGACCGCCGTCTACACCGCCTACCTCTTCGCGCAGGCCAAGGCCCGCGACCTGTGGCAGAACCCGCTCCTGCCGCCGCACCTGTTCGTGCAGGCCGTCCTCGCGGGGTCGGCCGCGCTGGCTATCGCCTCCGTCTGGGTCGGGCCGCAGTTCACCGAGGCGCTGCTCCGGGTGCTCGGCGCGTCGTGCCTCGTCCACCTGCTGCTGGTCTGGGGCGAGGCTACTCTGACGCACCCGACGGCGCACGCGCGCCTCGCCGTCCGCGAGATGACGCGCGGCCGCTACCGAGTGTTCTTCCGGGCCGGCCTCCTGCTCGCGGCCGCCGGCCTGTTCGCGCCGTGGCTCGGCCTGCCGGCCGCGGCCCTCGCCCTCGCGGGCCTGCTCTGCCACGAGCACGCCTACGTGCAGGCCGGGCAGTCGGTGCCGCTCGCTTAAACGTCTCGGGGGTTCGCAAACGAACCCCGTTCGCCCTCCGGGGCGAACGTCGAAGGACATCTTGGAGGGAGGAGGACGTGATGCCCGCAACAAGCACGAAGAGGCCGGCGACTTCGCCGGCTAAAGCGCAGGCGAAGGGGACGGAGAAGCCGCAGCGCTTCCGCGTGCAACTCGAAACCCAGGCCGGCACCGAGCTGGCGGCCTTCGGCGTGCCGTTCGACGTGCAGAAGGTCTTCGGCACGCGCGCCCGCGTGCCCGTGCGCGGCACGATCAACGGCACGCCCTTCCGCAGCTCGCTCTCGCCGATGGGCGGTCGCCACATCATGCCCGTCAACCGCAAGCTGCGCGAGGCGGCCGGCGTGCGCGGCGGCGAGACCGTCACCGTCACGATGGAGCGCGACACGGAGCCGCGCGTCGTCACCCCGCCCGAGGACTTCGCACGCGCCTTGCGCTCGAACAAGGACGCGCGGGCCAATTGGGAGAAGCTGAGCTACACGCACCAGCGCGAGTACGCCGAGCACGTCGAAGACGCTAAGCGGCCGGAGACGCGCCAGCGCCGCATCGAGAAATCCATCGCCCTGCTCGCCGCCGGCGGGGAGGGGCCGAGGTAGCCTGATGCCCCGACTCTGCGCACTCCTGTCGGCCGCCGCCCTGCTGGCCTGCGCGGCCGCCTCGGCCGACCGCGCGGCCCCGCCGGCGCGCCAGGCCGCCGCCGCCGTAAACAGGGCGGCCGGCAAACGGACTGTGACGGCCGGCGGCGTCAGACTCACCTTCGACAGCGCGCTCGCGCCGGAGGTGAGGGCCGTGGTGTCGCCCGCCTCCCCGCTCGAATCGCCGACCGACAAGCCCGACTGGTTCTGGCCCGAGCGCGCCGTCTTCGACCTGTCGGCCGCCTACCCGGCGCCCGCGGCCGGGCGCGCGGAGATTCAAGTCTGCTCGGTGGAGGACTTCAAGCGGGCGGCGGCCGTGTCCGGCGAGGTGTCGAGGCGGGTCGGGCTGACGGTGCGCGACCTGCGGCTGCTCTTGCGCAGGCGGCCCGCCGCGCCCGCGGGCGCGATTCCGACGCTGCCCTTCCCCGACGCCCACGACGCCTTCCGCGCGCGCCTCAAGTACCTCAGGTTCAAGGGCGGCGCGGGCGTCGCCTACCTCACGCAGTCGCAGCAGGACGAGGGGCTCGTCAACAACGAACAGCTCACCTACGAGTTCCGCGGCCTCACCGACGACGGCCGCCACTACGTCTACGCCTCGCTCCCGGCCGCCGCGCCCTCGCTCCCCCCGACCCGCGACGCCGCGAGCCACGACGGCTACCCCCTCCCCCGCACCTTCGACGGCCCCGGCCGCGCCGCCAAACTGCGGGCCTACCGCAACTACGTCGCCCGCGTGAAAAGGCGACTCGAAAGACTCCCGCCCGACGCCTTCACGCCGAGCCTCCGACTCCTAGACGAGACGCTAAGCTCGGTCGAAGTCAACAAATAGAGCGCACCCACGGCCGCAACGAGTATGAACCTCAAAGAACTAAACGAGCGTGAGCGCGCTCACTCGGCGGCGTGATAAACTACGGGCACGTCTCGGAGCTTGGTACGCGACATGAAAACCATTCAGGTCGAAATCGAAGAGTCCATGCTGACGGAGGTCGAGCGGGATGCGGCCGCCCTTGAGATGACGCGCGAGGCTTTCGTCCGCACGGCGCTGGAGAGGGCCTTGCAGCACCGCGAGATCATCGCCCTGGAGCGAAAGCACGCGCGCGGCTACGACGCCCGCCCGCAGGCGGCCGACGAGGTCGCCGAGTGGGAGGCCGAACAGGTCTGGGGTGAGCCATGAACCAGGGCGACGTTTACTGGTACACCTTCCGCGCGCCCGACAAACGCCGCCCCGTGCTCATACCGACGCGCAACTCAGCCATCCCCTTTCTGACCGGCGTCACCGTCGCGCCCCTCACGACCACGATCCGCGGCATCCCTTCCGAAGTCGTCCTGACGCCCGCGGAGGACGGCGTGCTTGCCGACTGCGCCGTAAACACAGACAATCTGCAAACCGTCCGGAAGGCCGGCCTCGACACTTACGTCACACACCTGTCGCTTGAGCGAATGCGCGAGGTGCGCGCGGCCGTCGAGTTCGCGTTCGGCTTCGACGCCCTGACATGAGCGTGATACTGCGGCTAGAATTTGAAGATTACATACACCCGCGAGAGTGCGCTGAGCACATTGGAGAAGCCAAGTGCCCTGAGACGTGCCAGTGCCGCATCGAGAAATCAATCCACCTGCTCGCCGCTGGCAAGAAGGAGACGCGCGGCTAAGCGCACGGTCGTAGGTGCCGAGAGCGGCACGCTCGGACGGGGACAGTTAAGGTGTTTAGATGAGTCGTCGAGGTTCATGGACATGGCTCTGGGCGCGGTTCGCGCTAGCGTTTTCGGTGGCGCTGACTCTCGCCTGTAAAGGGGTTTCAAAAAGCCCCGAAGAAAGGTTACGCGAGGCGGCAGTTACAGGCAGCTCAGCAGAAGTTAAAGAACTGGTCGCCAAGGGTGCGAAGGCTGACGAGCCGAGCGCAGACGGCACCACCGCGATAAGGAACGCCGCGAGGTTCGGCCGTGCTGAGATTGTTAGGGTCCTAATCGACGCCGGTGCCGACGTAAAACAGAAAGATAGGTACGGCTACACTCTCGTCATGGACGCGGTAAGGAGCGCCAAAGACCTTTCGAGTGATGGCCGTCCGATCTTCGGTGACGGCAACTATGAGGAGACTGTTAAGCTGCTCATCGCCTCCGGTGTCGACGTCAACGCGACGAATCACGTCGGGCGGACGGCGCTAGCCATTGCCGTTGAGAGTCCGTATAGCGCACGCGACACTTCGGATAAAGTGACGGTTACGCGAATCGTGAGAATCCTGCTTGAGGCTGGAGCCGACATTAATGCCGGAACATCGAGCATCCTCCACATGGCCGCAATGGGCGGCTATGGCGATGTTATCCGCGCCATACTTGAGTCGCGTAGGGTGAACGTCAACAGCTTGAACGCTAACAACGAAACGCCACTGATGGTGGCGTTGCAATACGGATACGTCGACGTTGCGCGCTCCCTAGCGGCCGCCGGGGCTGACGTGAACGCCCGCGGCAAGGACGGTCGCACCGCGCTTATGCTCGCAGTTGAGAAAGGCGACCCAAGCCTAGCAGAGACGATCATCGACATGGGCGCAGATCCGAATCAAAAAGACTCGTCAGGTAAGTCGGTGCTTCACCAAGCTGTCGCAAAGGGTAAGGGTGATGTGTTACGAGTATTGTTGGCGAAAGGCGCTGACCCGAATGCGAGGGACGGTAGCGGGATGACTGCCCTGAAGAGTGCGGAATGGGCCGGAAGGGGCGACATTGCTGAGATGCTCAAAGCTGCTGGGGCCAAAGAGTAGGGTGTACGTCATGGTTCTACTAGCAGGGTCGTAGCCGGCTCCGCTCGACATTTGCACCCTATCCATGAAGAGTCTAATTCATGCGAATTGAAGAATTAAACGAGCGCGTGAGCGCCGCGCGGAAGGAGACGGAGGCGCGGGGCGAGACTTTTTATCCGGGGGCGAGCCGGGTGCACCTGGCGGCTTTCCCGCCGAAGGAGCGCTGGGACGACTGGGTCGAGTTGGACTCGCGGGCGTGGCCGGAGAGGAAGGAGCGCCGGTACACGCTCGTGCCGACGACCTGTTTTAACTGCGAGTCGGCGTGCGGGCTTCTGGCCTACGTGGACAGGGAGAGCGGGCGGGTGCAGAAGTTCGAGGGCAACCCGGAGCACCCCGGCTCGCGGGGCCGCAACTGCGCCAAAGGCCCGGCCACCCTTAATCAAATCACGGACCCCGACCGCATCCTCTTCCCCTTGAAGCGCGCGGGCCGACGCGGCGAGGGCAGGTGGGTGCAGGTCAGCTGGGACGAGGTCTTGGACGACCTGGCGGGGCGCATCCGGAAGGCGATCAGGGAGAACCGGCACAACGAGGTGATGTACCACGTCGGCCGCCCCGGCGAGGACGGTTTCACGGAGCGCATCCTGGCGGCGTGGGGCGTGGACGGGCACAACTCGCACACGAACATCTGCTCGTCCTCGTCGCGCGCCGGCTACCAGTTCTGGATGGGCCTCGACCGCCCCAGCCCCGACCACGCCAACGCCAAAGTGATCCTCCTCGTCAGCGCGCACTTGGAGTCCGGCCACTACTTCAACCCGCACGCGCAGCGCGTCATAGACGGGAAGGCCGCGGGCGCCAAACTCGTCGTCTTCGACACGCGGCTCTCGCACACGGCGACGCACGCAGACCTCTGGCTCTCGCCCTACCCGGGGTCGGAGGCCGCCATCCTGCTCGCCGTCGCCAACCACCTGATCCAGGGCGACCTCTACGACCGGGAGTTCGTCCGCCGCTGGTGGAACTGGGAGGAGTACATGGCCGTCGAGCACCCGGAGCTGGAGACCAGCTTCGAGAGCTTCGAGGCCGTGCTGAAGGGGCTGTACAAGGATTTCACCTTCGCGTTCGCCGCCAAGGAGTCGGGCGTCGAGGCGCGGGTCATCGAAGAGGTCGCGCGGCTCGTGGCGACCGCGGGCACGCGCCTTTCGAGTCACAACTGGCGCTCGGCCTCTTCGGGCAACAGCGGCGGCTGGCAGGTGGCGCGCACGCTCTTCCTTCTGAACGCGCTGACGGGCGCGGTCGCCACCCCCGGCGGCGTCTTCCCGAACGCGTGGAACAAGTTCGTCCCGAAGCCGATTTATCTGCCTCCGCACCCGCCGCGCTGGAACGAGCTGACGTGGCCGCGCGAGTTCCCGCTCGCGATGAACGAGCTGTCGTTCCTGCTGCCGCACTTCCTCAAGGACGGGCGCGGCCGCCTCGACACCTACTTCACGCGCGTCTACAACCCCGTCTGGACGAACCCCGACGGCTTCTCCTGGGTCGAAGTTCTAACCGACGAGTCGCTCGTCGGCTGCCACGCCGCGCTGACGCCCGTCTGGAGCGAGACGGCCTACTTCGCCGACTACGTCCTGCCGATGGGTCTGGGGAGCGAGCGCCACGACCTGCACTCCTACGAGACGCACGACGCGCAGTGGGTCGGCTTCCGCCAGCCCGTCCTGCGCGCGGCCCGCGGGCGCCGCGGCGAGGAGATCAGAGACACCCGCGAGGTCAACCCCGGAGAGGTCTGGGAGGAGAACGAGTTCTGGCTCGAACTCACCTGGCGCATAGACCCGGACGGGAGCTTAGGCATCCGCAAGTTCGCGGAGTCGCAGAAGCGTCCGGGCGAGCGCCTGAGCGTTGACGAGTATTACGGCTACATCTTCGAGAACTCGGTGCCGGGCCTGCCCGAGCGGGCGGCCGAAGAGAACCTGACGCCGCTCGAATTCATGCGGCGCTACGGCGCGTTCGAGGTGAAGAAGCGCGTCGGCGCGGTCTACGAAGAGGAAGTCCCCGAGGAAGAACTGGAGGACGCGCGCGCGGATCGCTTCGGCCGCGTCTACACGCGCGCGCCGAAGCCCGCCTCCACGAACGTCGTCCCCGTCCCGACGATTGATGCGGACGCCGAGGGCCGCCGCATGGTCGGCGTGATGGCGGGCGACGTGGTGCGGCGCGGCTTCCCGACGCCGAGCGGGCGGCTCGAATTCTACTCGCGCACGCTCGCCGACTGGGGCTGGCACGAGTACGCCCTGCCGACCTACATCCGCAGCCACGTCCACCCCGACCGGCTGAACCCCGACCAGAGCGTCCTCATCTCGACCTTCCGCCTGCCCGTGCAGATTCACACGCGCAGCGCGAACGCGAAGTGGCTGAACGAAATCGCGCACACCAACCCGCTCTGGATACACCCCTCGCACGCGGCGGAATTGGGAGTGGGGACGGGCGACCTCGTCCGCGTCGAGACCGAGACGGGCCACTTCGTCGTGCGCGCGTGGGTGACGGAGGGCATCCGCCCCGGCGTCGTCGCGTGCAGCCACCACATGGGCCGCTGGAAGCTGAAGGACGAGGGCGAGCGGCAGATGATGGCGACCGTCTCGCTCACCAACGAAGGCCACGCGTGGGCCTTGAAGCGCGAGCGCGGCGTCGGCCCCTACGACTCGTCCGACCCCGACACCCGCCGCGTCTGGTGGTCGGACGTGGGCGTCCACCAGAACCTGACCTTCCCCGTCCACCCCGACCCCGTCTCCGGCATGCACTGCTGGCACCAGGCCGTCCGCGTCCGCAAGGCCGAGCCCGGCGACGCCTACGGCGACATCTCCGTAGACACCGCCCGCTCGCGCCAGGTCTACCGCGCCTGGCTCCAGTTCACCCGCCCCGCCGACCGGCACTCGCCCGATAACACGCGCCGCCCCTACTGGCTGCTCCGCCCCCTCAAGCCCGCCCGCGACTTCTACAAGCTGCCGGAGGGCGAAGTAGTCGGCAAGCAGTAACGAGGTCAGCCGACGATGAAACTGTTCAGTCTCACACTCGCCGTGCTGCTCTGCGCGCCGGCCGCCGCGGGCCAGGCCGTCAGCGGCGGCGTCGAGGTCGTCACCGTCTACTCGCAGAACGGGCGCTTCCGCCTGAAGTCCGTCCCCTACGACGACGTCTTCCCGAGCCTGCGGGGCAAGACCCACGTCTACGAGGCGGGCGCGGCCGCCCCGCTCTACTCCGTCGGGCGGGCCTTCGACGCGGTGGAAGAAGACAGTAACAACCTCGTCCTGAGCGACGACGGCCAGGTCATCTTCTACGCCATCACGTGGGGCGCAGACGAAGAGCGCGAGGGGCTCCGGAGCGTCAACATATACCGGCGGGGCGAGTTACTGAAGAGCTACACGATGGCGGAGGTGACCGGCTGCGACGCGGAGAGGGAGCGGTGCGGCCTCGTCTACTCGAACTACGACGAGGTGGTGGACAAGCACAAGAGCCGCTGGGGGACGCCGCAGTACAGGAAAGCCTTCAAGGCCGGCGCCGCCGAAGAGGAGAAGTTTTTGAGCGACTTCCCAATCTTCGCCTCCGGCGACAAGGTCTACCTCACGGACCCGCGCAAACAGGTGCACGTCTTCGACCTGCGCGACGGCAGCCACGCGCGCGCCGGCCCCTTCTCACAGCTCTACCCGCGGCTCAAGGGCGAAGGCAGGTTCACGAGGACCGAGCTTGAGGGCTACGACGCCCCGAGCTTCCTCGACTTCCCCCGACTGAGGGACGGCCGCGACACGCAGGCCGCCCTCGCCGCGCGCCTCCGGATGAAGCCCGCCGGCCGCTCCGGGAACAGCGACGAGCGTTTCAGGTGGTACGCCGTCGAGCTGAGCGGCTACCTCCGCCGCGACGGCCGCCTGGAAATCGAAGAGATGGAAGTTGACGAAGGGCTGCCGAAGGACCCGGTCGCCGGCTTCTTCCGGGCCGCGCGCTTCGACGCGCGCCGCATCCCGCCGCCGTTCGAGAAGTGGTACTTCGAGCACGCGTACTTCTTCCTCCGCAAGAGCGACGACCGGACGGCCCGGCGCGAGAGGCGGGAGGAGCTGGTCAGGCAGCGCGCGGAATACGAAAGGCGACTCACGCTCGAAACCATCAACGGCGTGTACATCCCGAAGAACCTGGGCGAGGCGCTCGCCGAGATGGACAAGCGCCTGACCGAGGTTGATAAGAAGGAGATGCGGGCGCTGCCTTCGAGGGAGGGGATGATCGTCTACCACCTCGGGCCCGGGATGTGGATGCGCAACAACTGGGGGCTCTGGGGCGGGTCGCGCCTCCAGAAGTATTTCACCGCGCTCGGCGTGACACACCCGGAGAACATGTCCACCATCATCCTCTACCACTACCACGACTGGCTGAACGGCAGGCGGGAGACCTGGAAGGAGTGGGAGAAACGGCCGGCGCGGAGATAAGTCGGCGCCGGCCGACGCACTCGCATGGAACTGCTGCGCGCCCTCGCCGTCCTGTCCGAGCCGCCGGGTCACGCGGGCGCGTCGCGCGTCGCCGCGGCCCTCGGACTCGGCGGGTTGCCGGGCGCGGAGGAGCACACCGAGCTTTTCGTCTTCCAGCTCTACCCTTACGCGTCCGTGTACCTCGGGGCGGAGGGGATGGTGGGCGGCGAGGCGCGCGACCGCATCGAGGGTTTCTGGCGCGCGCTCGGGCTGGGGCCGCCGGCCGAGGCCGACCACCTGTCGGTAATGCTCGCCGCCTACGCGCGGCTCGCCGAGATGGAGGAGAGCCACAGCGGAGAGCGCGCGGACTGGGGCGGCGCGCGGCGGGCCTTCCTGTGGGAGCACCTTTTGAGCTGGCTGCCCGCCTACCTCGACAAGCTGGCGGAGGTCGCGCCGCCGTTCTACCGGCGCTGGGGCGAAATCCTCACGGGCGCGCTGATGTCGGAGGCGCGCGGGCGCGGCCCCGCGCCGGTCATGCTGCCGCTCCACCTGCGCGCCGCGCCGGCGTTGAGCCGGCCGGAGGAGCACGGGGCCGAAGAGTTCCTGCGCTCGCTCCTCGCGCCCGCGCGCAGCGGCGTCATCCTGACGCGGGCCGACCTCGTGCGCGCGGCCCGCGCGCTCGGCGTCGGCGCGCGGCCCGGCGGTCGCGCTTTCACCCTCAAATCACTTCTCAGCCAGGACGCCCCCGCCGTGCTCGCGTGGCTCGACGCTGAGGCCGACGCCTGGGCCGCCCGCCACGCCGCGCGGCGGGCGACGCTCGGCGCGACCGCCGCCTGGTGGCAGGGGCGGGCGCGGGCGACCGCGGAGATTCTGAAGCAACTCCGACGCGACGCGGCGGCCGGTTCGTGAAGGCGTTTTGAAGGCCGCCGCGCCGCGCTCACTCGCTGTGCTGGACGGGGTTGATCCCCTTCGAGTTCTGCATGTCCGTGCCGCTGAGCCCCGGCGTGTCGTCGAAGTTTCCGCCCGCGCCCAGCGCCGCGCCCAGAGTCAGCACGATTGATAACACCATCCAGAGAGGCATCCGTCTTTCTCCTTTCAATCGAAGCGCCGGCTTTCGCCAGACCTCTTTCGTACTCACCTGCATAAGCGACAAAAGTGGCGCGAAACCGCCTACCGCGCCGGAAGAAATTTTCGGCGCGTGGGGCCGGGCGCCGGACGGGTCTCGAGGTTGGCGTTCAGAACAGTCTGAGGCCGCGGCCGAGTGCGCGGGCGAGTCTCTCGAGGAACTCGTCGCGGCTGATGAGGCGCGCGCCGAGGGCTTCGAGGTGGGGCGTGAGGACTTGCGCGTCGAGCCAGTCGAGGCCGCGGGCGCGCAGGTGCTCGACGAGGAAGAGCAGCGCGAGCTTCGAGGCGTTGGGCCGCAGGTAGAACATGCTCTCGCCGGCGAAGGCCCCCCCGGCGTCCACGCCGTAGAGGCCGCCGACTAGCTCCGCGCCTTCCCAGGCCTCGACGCTGTGCGCGCGGCCGCGGCGGTGCAGCTCCGTGTAGCCGCGCACCATCGCCGGCGTGATCCACGTGCCGTCCTCGTGCGCGCGGCGGGCGGCGGCGCAGGCGCGGATGACGCGCTCGAAGGCGCGGTCGAGGGTGAACGTGAGGCGCGTGCGCCGGCGCTCGCGCGCGAGGCTGCGCGGGACGTGGAGGCGGTCGAAGTCGAGGACGGCGCGCTCGGGCGGGCTGAACCAGAGCAGCGGGTAGCCCTCGACCGGCCACGGGAAGATGCCGCGCCGGTAGGCCGCGACCAGGAACTCCGGCTCGGGCCGTCCGCCGACGGCGACGACGCCCTCCGGCGTCGCGTCGCGCGGGTCTGGGAAGCTCACCACCGCCATGCGGCCCATGATAAAGCAAGGAAGGGTTTTGGGTGTTAGGTGCCGGGTGCTGGTTAAAGACAAGCTGCTTTTAACC
>DASZKF010000377.1:0-23751 GCA_035947355.1 Pyrinomonadaceae bacterium
TTCGAGTTTCGAGTTCGGGCGGCGCGCGTTGAGAGGCTCAACCAACGCGGCACAAACTCGAAACTCGAAACCCGCAACTCGAAACTTAAAATTCCCCGACCCCTGTTGCCGTTCTCGCCCTCGGGATGTATCCTTTCGCGCTTGTGGAAAATTCGTTGCCCGAACAAACTAACGCGAGCTTCCTCGGCGGGCGCGTCCGCGTCCTGACGGGCGACATCACGGCGCAGGCCGTCGGCGCCATCGTCAACGCCGCCAACTCGTCGCTCCTCGGCGGGGGCGGCGTTGACGGCGCGATTCACCGGGCGGGCGGCCCCTCAATCCTCGAAGAGTGCCGCGAGCTGCGCCGCACGCGCTACCCCGACGGACTGCCCGCGGGCGAGGCCGTCGTCACCGGCGCGGGGCTGCTGCCGGCGCGCCGCGTGATTCACACCGTCGGCCCCGTCTGGGGGCGCGAGGGCGGGCGCGAGGCCGAGCTGCTGGCCGCCTGCTACCGCAACTCCCTGGCGCTGGCCGCGGCGCACGCGCTGGAGACCGTCGCCTTCCCCTCGGTTTCGACGGGCGCGTTCGGCTACCCGCGCGACGCGGCGGCGGCCGTCTCCTCCGCGGCCGTGGCCGGGTTCCTGCGCGACGACACGACGGTCTCCGAGGTGCGCCTCGTCTTCTTCTCCCGCGGCGACGCCGAGGTCTTCCTGCGCCACCAGGCGTTCGAAGTCTGACGGGCCGTAGACCCGCAACCGACCCGCAATCAAACCCGCCGGCCCGCGCCGGCGCTCCCCTCCGGGGGCTTTCGATAGGTCTGAAGGAAACGAATGGCTCAGATGATTAACGAGACCGAGACGACGACCGGGCGAACCCAGGACGCGACGCCGCCGGAGACCCTGGCGGCGCTGGAGCGCCTTTCCTGGAACTACTGGTGGAGCTGGGCGCCCGACGGCCCGGGCGTCTTCCGCGACCTCGGCAAGGAGCTTTGGGACGAGTGCGAGCACAACCCGCGCCGCGTGCTCAAGGAGGTCGCGGAGTTCGACCTGATGCGGATGCTGACCGACCCGGTCTACGTCGGGCGCGTCGGCCGGCTCGCCGCCAGCTTCGGCGAGTACATGGCCGAGTCGGCGCGGACCTGGGCCGCGGAGCACGCGCCGGGCCTGCGCGCCGGGCGCCCCGTCGCGTACTTCTGCGCCGAGTTCGGCGTCCACCACTCGCTGCCGCTCTACTCGGGCGGCCTAGGCATCCTCGCCGGCGACCACCTCAAGTCGGCCTCAGACCTCGGCCTCCCGCTCGTCGCCGTCGGGCTGCTCTACCACCACGGCTACTTCCGGCAGCGGCTGCGCCGCGACGGCTGGCAGGAGGAGAGCTACAACCAGATAGACGCGTCCGACCTGCCGCTGCGGCTCGTCCGCGGCCGCGAAGGCGAGCCGGTCTGCGTCGAGCTGACCCTGCGCGGCCGCCCCGTCTGCGTGCAGGCCTGGAGGGCGGACGTCGGGCGCGTGCCGCTCTACCTGCTCGACACGAACGTCGAGGGCAACGACGAGATAGACCGCCTCATCACGGGCCACCTCTACGGCGGCGACCGCGAGACGCGCTGCGTGCAGGAGATGGTCCTCGGGATAGGCGGCGTGCGCCTGCTCCGCCAACTCGGCGTCGAGCCGCACGTCTTCCACCTCAATGAGGGCCACTCGGCCTTCCTCACCCTGGAGCTTTCGCGCGAGCTGACGCGCGGGGGCGCGGACTTCAAAGAGGCCGCGGCGCGCGTGCGCGAGCGGTGCGCGTTCACGACGCACACGCCGGTCGCCGCCGGCCACGACGAGTTCGTCGCGCCGCTCATCGAGAAGTGTTTCGGCGCGGGCTACTGGCAGGAGCTGGGGCTCTCGCGCGAGGAGTTCTTAGACCTCGGGCGGGTGACGCCGGGCGACGAGTCGGAGCTGTTCGGGCTGACGCCGCTGGCGCTCCGGATGTGCCGCTCGGCCAACGGCGTGAGCCGCCGGCACGGCGAGGTCTCGCGCGAGCTTTGGAACAAGATGTGGCCGGGGCGCGAGGCGTCGGAGGTTCCGATCACGTCCGTCACCAACGGCGTGCACGCGCCGACGTGGGTCTCGCCGCTGCTCGCCTCGCTCTACGAGCGCCACGTCGGCGCGGACTGGACGGGGGCGCTGCGCGACCCCGCAGGGTGGGCGCGCGCCGTCGAAGGCATCCCGGACCGAGAGCTTTGGGAGGTGCGCCGCCTGATGAAGCGCCGCCTCTTCGCCTTCGTGCGCGAGCGGCTGTTCCAGGCGCGGGCCGCGCAGGGCGAGCCGAGCGAGTACGCGGCCGCGGCCTACCGCATGTTCGACCCCGAGGCGCTGACCATCGGGTTCGCGCGCCGCGTCGCGGCCTACAAGCGCTGGGGCCTGATCCTGACCGACCCGGAGCGCCTGCGCCGCCTCATCATGGACTCGGGGCGGCCCGTGCAGTTCGTCTTCGCCGGCAAGGCCCACCCGCAGGATCAGGGCGCGAAGGTCATCCTGCAACAGCTCGCTGTGTGGAAGCTCGACCCGGAGATCATGCAGCGCGCCGTCTTCATACAGGACTACGACCAGGAGATCGCGCGACACCTCGTGCAATCTACCGACGTCTGGCTGAACGTCCCCCGCCGCCCGCTCGAGGCCTCGGGCACGAGCGGCGAGAAGGTGGCCGTCAACGGCGGCCTCAACCTCTCCGTCCTGGACGGGTGGTGGCCGGAAGGCTACGACGGGACGAACGGCTGGGCGGTGGGCGACGCCGGCGCGGACGCCCCGCCCGAGGAGACGGACGGGCGCGACGCCGAGTCGCTCTACAGGGTGCTGGAGGGCGAGGTCGTGCCCGCCTTCTACGAGCGCGACGAGGCGGGGCTGCCCCGCCGCTGGGTCGGGATGATGCGCCGCGCCATCCAGACGCTCGCCCCCGCCTTCAACAGCGACCGCATGGTGCGCGACTACACCGAGCGCATCTACCTCGGCCCGCCCGCCGCGGACTGGAGCCTGCACGGCGGCGGCTACTCCGGTTAGAGGCCAGGGGCTGGGGGCTAGAGGCTAGTTAAGAGAGTGACGGGGGCCGGGCCTCGCTAGCGTTTACGGCTAACGAGGCCCCGGCCCTTATCCTTTAACAAGCCCCTAGCCCCCAGCCCCTGGCCTCTAGCAGTTGACGTAGCCGAGCGCCCAGAAGACGATGATGAAGATCAGGATGGTCGAGATGCAGCCCCCGCCGAGCTTCCACGCCGCGATGCCCGCCAGGATTCCGCGCAAAGGTCCCTGCATAAATTTCTCCTGATTCCCAGATTGTCGAGCGGGGGAATCTGCGAGACTTGTACGGCAAACTCCGCGGCGAGTCAATAGCGCCCCGCACCGGCCGCCGGTGCCGCTGTGAGGCAATCTGCCGGGCAGGTGCCGGTATTGATTTCTTCATCGGCCGGAGTTATCTTCCTGCCGTCCTGAAATGTCAACGGGCCGGACTCACGCGAGCCCTGACGACCGCCCACAACCGCACCGGCCTGTCTGACATTTCCTATCCTTAGCTGCCGCCACGCGTCCCACGGGCGCGCCTCTCCTGCCGACTCAACCGCCCGCTCCCGGAGTCGGTCGATTATTTCTCACACCGCCGGCGAGGTTAGCCATGAGAGACGAGACGAACGAGAACGCCGCCCACGGCGGGCGGGCCGAACGCGTCGAGCCGGAAGCACAAGTCGCTCCGCTCAAAGCCGCTAGCAGGCGGCAGCACCCGCGGCGGCCGTTACTTGGCCTCCTCGCGGCGGGCGGGAAAACAATCGCCGCAGCGTTCGGGAAAGTTGCCGAGGCGGCCCGTGCTGCCGGGCGCGGCCTGAGACCCCGCGCGCGGTGGCGGGCGGCTCCGCTCCCGCCGGCCGCAGGGGTCGGCGCCGGCTCGCAGCACCTCATCGGTTACCCCGACGACATCGGCATCAGGCTGACCTACGCCGGCCGGACGAACAGTCTGATCGACTTTCTGACGGCCCTCCGCGCCTCCCTCACCATCACCGCCATCCTTCTACTCTTCACCGTCCTAGCTGTGGCGCTATGGAAGGAGCTGTCGAAGAAGACGGTCGTCATCGACCGCATCGACCTGCCCGCGGAGCTGGAGAAGATGGGATACACCTCGCCCGTCATCGCCAAGAAGATCGCCGACCACATCGTCAACATCAAGTCGGGGGCCGAAGCGACCGCTAATATTGAGGAATACTGGCTCATCGAAGCCTCTCCAGATATCGAAGTCCCGCAGGCCAACATCTCCTTGAAGTCCTCCGTCCACTACCTCAGGGGCCTCTTCGGGCTCTACCAAGGGGTCGTGAACGGCGAAGTAGTCATGCGCAGCGACGGCTTACACATGACCGTGAGAGTCGTCAGAGCCGACAAGTGGCCGCCCCAAGTTTACGTCCGCGCCGTCAAGGGCCGACTCGAGAACATAGACGAGATGTTGGGCGAGGCAGCCCAGCACATCCTTCACTATAACGACCCTTATGTGCTAGCCGCATACCTCTACGTCGAGAAGAGCGACGACTGCCTGGCGATGATACAGTACACGCTGACCCAAGAGCCGGCCGCGGATGACCCCTGGGCCTACGTCCTCTGGGCCTCGATTCTGGAAGACCATAAAGATTTTGCCGGGGCCGAGAAAAAGTACCGGCAGGCCAACGAGACGTACAATGAAATCTTCCAGAAGGAGTTCCACGTCTCGCTCAACAATCTGGGGAATCTCTTAGAGGTAAAGGGGACGGAGCTGGCGGAGGAGGGTAAGGCCGAGGAGGCCCGGAAGACGTTGGAGGAGGCGTTAAGTAAGTACCGGAGGGCCACTGAGCTGAACGAGAATTACGCGCTCGCCCATGTCGGAATGGGGGACGTGCTGCGGAAGTTACGCCGGTATCAGGAGGCGGTGGAGAGCTACGACCGTTCGATACGGCTAGACCCCCAAAGCCCTTACGCGTACATCGGTCTGGGGGACGTACTGCGTGAGGAAGTCTTCAACTTCGAAGAGGCGCTGGCGAAGTACAGCGTCGCCGCCAAGCTCAGTTACTCGCCGGCCATCCTCGAAGAGGTAAACGAGAAGTCCATCATCTCGTATAGGATGTGGGCCGAGTGCCTGGAGGGGCCGCGGCGGGCGGCGCTGGACGGGCAGGCGGCGGCCAAGCTCGCTTACGTCTACAAGAATTGGGGCGATACCCTACGGGGCATGGGGAGGCGCGCCGAGGCGATCTCGAAGTACCGGCGCGCCGCCGAGTTGGACGCCGAGCTGGCGAGGAGGTTTCGGCCTTGATCCGCGGCCTGCGGGGCCAACTCGGGCGCGTCGTCCCGCGGCGGGGCGCGCTGCGGAGGTAGGCGCAACCGAGCGCCGTGGTCTCGGCTCGGGGCTTGACAGCGCGCGGCCGCCGGCTTAGAGTCGGCCTCTCCTCCCGCGGAAACGCCGGCCCAATCGGCGTTTCCTACCAGCGACACTCAAACCTGAACCGACTAGCAGCGGGCGGCGACCTGCCCCCGGAGGACAAAGATGAACAGAACGCTTCTACTCTCGCTCGCCGTGGCGGCGCTCGCCCTGACCCCCTCGGCCCTCAACGAAGTGCGGGCCGGGCGCGAGGACGCCGGCGGCTCTTCCTGGCGCGCGGCGGCGGCCGCCGTCGCCGCGCCGCAGGCCAAGGGGCGCGACCGCTGCGGGACGCGCGACCTCGACACGACGACCGCCCTCTCCATCGAGGACGCGCTCAACACCTTCAACTCGAAGCGCAACCCCGGCCAGATCAGGAAGTCCGGCTCCGTCACCGTCCCCGTCTTCTTCCACGTCGTTAACAAGGGGAAGGGGTTCGAAAACGGCGACGTGCCGATGAAGATGATTAACGACCAGATCGCCGTGCTCAACGCCGGGTTCGCCGGCGCGCTCTCCGGGGCGGCGGCCAACACGCCGTTCCGCTTCGTCCTCGTCGGCGTGGATCGGACGACCAACCTCCGCTGGTTCAACGCCGGCATCGGCTCGGCGGCCGAGCGCGAGATGAAGACGGCGCTCCGGGTCGGCAACGCCGACACGCTCAACTTCTACACGAACAACGCCGGCGGCACGCTCCTCGGGTGGGCGACCTTCCCGTTCTCCTACGCGAGCGACCCCAAGATGGACGGCGTCGTCTGCCTCTACTCGTCTCTGCCGGGCGGGCCGGAGCCGCGCTTCAACGAGGGCGACACCGGGACGCACGAGGTCGGCCACTGGCTCGGCCTCTTCCACACCTTCCAGGACGCCTGCTCGTCGCACAACGACTTCGTCGCCGACACCCCGGCCGAGCGCTCGCCCGCCTTCTTCTGCCAGAAGGGGCGCGACACCTGCCCGACGCCGGGGCTCGACCCGGTCGAGAACTTCATGGACTACTCCGACGACCCCTGCCTCGACCGCTTCAGCGGCGGCCAGTCCGCCCGCATGGAGTCCCTCTCGCTCCAGTACCGCGGGCTGTAAAGAAGTTTCGAGTTACGGGTTTCGAGTTTCGAGTTTGTCCGGTCGAGGTCGAGCTTCAAAGCTCAAGACCGAACCGCGAACTCGAAACTCGAAACTTGAAACTCGAAACTTAGTTGAGGTGCTTGCGCAGGAACTGCGCCGTGCGCGACCAGTCGAGCACGCGCGTCTCAGGCTGCCTGGTCTGCGGCGCCGCCTCCTGCCGCACCGAGAATCCGGCGACGGCCGCCGCCGCGCCGACGAGGAAAGACCTCCGATCAGTCCCGCCGTGCTCGCAATCGTCGCTCAGGCACATCGGTTTCGCCTCCCGGATAGAAACGGCCATGCCGGCGTATGATACGCCGCGCGGGGGTTCTATCTCTCAGGCGGCGTTGGCGGGGCGGTCGGGGCCGGAGACTTGGTGGCGGACGGAGTTCTTGCCGAGGCGCTTGGCCGCGTACATCAGCCCGTCGGCCTCGCGCAGCATCTCGTCCACGGAGGCGGGCGGGGAGTCGAAGGTGACGACGCCGATGCTGAAGGTGACGGGCCAGCCGCCGAGGCGCGCGGCTTCGAGCAGGCGGCGGCGCACGCGTGCGACCGCCGCGCGCGCCGCGGCGGCGTCCGTCTCCGGCAAGAGCAGCGCGAACTCGTCGCCGCCGAGCCGGGCCGCCACGTCAATGGCGCGCACCTCCTGCTTCAAAGTGTCGGCCACGGCCTTGAGCAGGCGGTCGCCGGCGCTGTGGCCGAGGCGGTCGTTGACCGTCTTGAAGTTGTCCACGTCCATGTAGGCGACGCTGAAGGGGTGGCCGTGGCGGCGCGCGCGGTTGATCTCGGCCTCGGCCAACTCGACGAAGAAGCGGCCGTTGGTCGCGCCCGTCAGGTGGTCGGTGCGCGCCGCCTCGCGCTCGTGTTCGAGCGAGGCTTTGAAGGCCGAGGCGACGCGCGCTAGGATGAGCATGAAGCCGAGGTGCGCGGCCGCGTTCCAGAAGGCGATGAGCGGGTGAGAGAAGTGGTCGGACGTGGCGTGCGCGACGACGAACCACGACAGGCCCGCCGCGGCGCACATCATGCGCCCCGCCCCGCGCCCGACGTACCAGGCGGCCAGAAGCACCGGCGCGGTGTAGAAGATGAGGAACGAGACGTCGGGGCCGTTCAGGTAGTCGAGCACCCCGAGCAGGACGACCGTCAGAAGGCCCGTCGCCAGGTGGAAGGGCTTCGAGCGCCGCCCCAGGAATTCGTTGAGCACCATCGCAGTCTCGGCCGCGCCGTCCGGGGGAACGCCTTCGCCCGAGGCCACGAGGCGGGAGACTCCCGTCGGCGAAGCGCGTCCGGCTGCCTCACAGGGGCAGGGCGCCGGCTGTGTATTTGATTAGCGGCAGGGCTTTTACGTTGCACAAAGGAGCGACTCACCCGCGTGTTCGGTGACGTGGTGTGAGTCATAAATCTCACGTAGGGGGCCGCGACTTTACTGGCTGATAACCTGGCATGGAGAGGTCGAAAATGAAGAGGCTGTTTTCGGCATTGTCCCTGGTTTCGGTCTGCGCCTTGACGGCGGGAGGGCGGCCATCGTCCGGCCAAAAAGTTAACGGGGGAGATGAGGGTCTAAACGGCGCGGTCCGCAGCGTCCGCGTCGAGGTGGCGAGGGTACACAAGCGGGGCGACTCCTACGTCGAAAGCGACCGCGCCCCGTCACGGGCCGTCGCCTTCGACCGGCAGGGGCGCAAGACGGAGGAGACCGACTTCGGCCCGGACGGTGCGGCTTCGCTTAAAAGCATCTTCTCCTATAATGATCGCGGGCAACTTACCGAGGTGCGACGCTACCGCGACGGGCGCTACGTCGGCAGCACGTTATACGTGTACGGCGGCGCGGGGAGACTTGAAGAGGGACTCAGGCGGGGGGCTAACGGGGAACTTTTGGATAAGATGACGTACCGCTACGACGCCGCGGGGAACAAGGTTGAGTCTCTGAATCATCTGCCTGACGGCACGCTCCTGACTAAACTCGTGTCCGGGTATGACGGCAGCGGGCGTCTGTCTCAAATGGTTTTGTGCGGGGGCAGTCAAGGGGGCGGGCTCATCGTCCGGGGCGGGGACAAGCCGCCTCAAGTGATCCCGCCCGATGACGCCAGAGTGGCAAAAGGGGCGCGTGCGGTGACCGAATCTTTATCAGCAAGTTCGTTATCACCTACGACGAGCAGGGTAACGAGACCGGCGTGCTCCAATACGACGGCGGGGGCGCCCTCGTAAGCAGGAGGGTGCTCGCGGGAGGTGTGAAGAGTGAGCGGGCCGCCACCTTCCAGTACGACGCCAAAGAAACCCTACTGGATGAGGAGCACCATCACCGCGAATTCGACGCCCGCGGGAACTGGGCCAAAGACACCGTGCGCTCGCGCAACCTTAAAACGGGCGACCTGGAGCTGGTGCAGGTGACTTATAGAGAGATCGTCTACTACTGACTCGCCCTCGGGCGTCACAGGGGAAGACCGCCTCCGCCAGGGGCCGGGGAGGTTATTCAGCATGCGGGTGTTCCAGGCAGGTGCTGCCGTGCGCATCAAAGCCGGGCCGCTGGCGGGATGCCGCGCGACCGTGGAGAGAGTCGAACAAGAAAAGAAGCTGCTCACAGTGACGGTCAAAATCTTCGGCCGCGCCACGCCCGTAGAACTGACGTTCTCAGAGGTCGAGCCGGAGCGTCATCGCCCTCCTTCAACCCACCTGAATTAACCGGGCGGCCGCCCGCGATTTAGTCGGCGGCGTCGAAGGCCCCGTCCGCAACCCCGCCCCCGGTGCCGAAAACGCGGGAGACTCAGAAGGCGTCATCAGACACCGGTTTTTAACCCGGCGACGCCGCGGCCGGCGTTAACTGACAACTGATGACTGACAACTTTACGTCGTGATAGACTCCGCACCCTCATGAAGCTCTGCTCCGTGTGCAAGAACAGTTTCGACGACGCGCTGACCTTCTGCCCGCGCGACGGCGAGGTCTTGCAGCAGTCGCCGGACGCGATGGTCGGGCGCGTCATTGACGGCAAGTACGAGGTCGAGGGCTTCATCGCGCAGGGCGGGATGGGGGCCGTCTACCGCGCGCGCCACATCCTGCTCGGCGACCGCGTCGTCATCAAGACGCTCCGGCCCGAGATGCGCGCCAACGCCGAGTGGCTCAAGCGCTTCCAGCGCGAGGGCCGGGCCGCGCGCGCCTTCCGCCACCCGAACTCCGTCACCGTCTACGACCTCTCGGCCGGCGCCGACGGCCTCATCTACATGGTGATGGAGTACGTCGAGGGGCACACGCTCGCCCGCGAGCTGAAGCTGCGGGGGCGCTTCACCCCGTCCGAGGCGCTCGGGGTGCTCGAACCGGTCGCCGACGTGCTCGACGCGGCGCACGCGCGCGGCGTCGTCCACCGCGACCTCAAGCCCGAGAACGTCATGCTCGGCCGGGGCGGGCGCGGCGAGGCGGTCGTCAAGGTGCTCGACCTCGGCATCGCCAAGCTGGTCGGCGCGGGCGACGCCTACGCCACCGGCGCGACCCCGCTCACCACGGCCGGGCAAATCCTCGGCACGCCTTACTACATGTCGCCCGAGCAGTGGGGCGAGCTGCCGCGCGACGGCCGCGCGGAGGTGGACGGCCGCACGGACGTATACAGCCTCGGCCTGATCTTCTGCGAGCTGGTCGCGGGCCGCAAACCCGTCAGCGGCCGGACGCTCGCAGAGCTGCGGCGGCAGCACGTGGCCGCGCCGCCGCCCGCGCTCGAAGAGGCCGTGCCGGGCGTGCCCGCGGGGTTCGGCCGCGCCGTCGCGCGCGCGCTGGCGAAAGACCGCGCCGACCGCCAGCAGACCGCCGGCGAGCTGATAGACGAGCTGCGCGCCTCGCTCGGCCTCCAGCCGAAGGCGCGCCCGCACGAGCGCGCGCCCGCCGCGGGCTTCGGCGTCGGTTTGATGACGCGCCCGACGGCCGACGAAAGCGAGCCAGAAACGGCTCCCGCCGCGCAGCCGGCCGGCGCGCTCGACCTGAGCCCCGCCGAAAGGCTCCAGACCGACGGCCCCGACTCGCCCACCGAAGAGGCCGGACGCGGAACGGACGACTCGGACGCGAGGGATACCCGAGAAGGCACGCCGGCCCCGCCCGCCCCGCGCCGCACGCTCGCCCCGCTCGTCGCGGGCGGGGCGCTCGCGCTCCTGCTCCTGGCCGCCGTCGCCGGCTGGCTCGCTTGGAGGCGCGCCGGCCAGAGCGTCGAGGTCACGCCCGCGGCCGCCGAGCGCGCTGCCGAGTCTCCGCCGCCAGCCGCGCCCGCCGCGCGGGCCGCCGCGCAGGGGGTCGAGCCGACGAGTTCGAAGGCCGAGGCGTTGAGCCCGAAGGTCGAGGCGATGAGTTACTGGGTCGAGACCTTCGACGGCGCGGCGGACGAGACGGGCGAGCGACTGGCGGAGGTTCCCGCGCCGGTCTCCGAGCGGCATAACTTCCGCCTCCACTTCGCGGCGCGCGAGCGCGGCTACCTCTACCTCGTAGGCCCTTACGAAGAGGGCAACGCGCTGGTGACGATGCTCACCGCGCGCGGCGGGCGCGGCCTCAAGTCGAACCTCCTGATGGGCGAGGCCGACTTCCCGTACCCGAGCGGCGCGACCCGCATGGCGCTGAGCGGCGACGCGGGCACGACCGAGGGCTACACCGTCATCTTCTCGCCGACGCCGCTGCTCTCGCCGGCCTTCCTGGCCGAGCCCTACATGCGCGTCCTTTCGCCGGCTGAGGTCAAAGAGCTTGAAGACCTCCGCGCGCGGCACAAGGCGGACGCGCCCGCGCTCGAAGTCCGCGGCGAGGGCGGCGCGCGCCGCGTCGGGGTCTTCGTCACCGAAGCGGCCGCCGCCAGCGGCGCGCCCGTCATCTTCGACATCAGGATCAAGCACCTTTGAAGGATTTTTGATTTAGTTGTCAGTCGTCAGTCATCAGTTATCAGTAAAAGACAAATTTGCTGACTGATAACTGATGACTGACAACTGACGACTACCAACCGCAAATCAAAAATCCAAAATCAAAAATTCTCGGAGCACGCCCATGCGCTTCAAACTCATGCTGACGCTCGCCGCCCTCGCGCTCGCCGGCGCGGTGCGCGCGCAGGAGCCGCGGCAGGACGAGCAGCAAGTCATAGACGACTTCGTCAACACGCGCGGCTTCGTCTTCGTCGAGCAGGCCGCGAAGAAGTCTGCGGCGAAGCCCGCCCCGAAGGGCGGCGGCGCGGCGCAGAACAGGCCGCGCCGCAAGCCGGTTAAGGGAAGTGGCGCGCAGGCCGGCAAAGCACCCGTCGCCGAGGCGGCTGCGGCAAAGAAGAAGACGCCCGCGGGCGTGGAGGAGAACGTAGAAGCGGCGCCGGGCGATGGGAGTGCGGGTGAAGCGGCGGGCGGCGTGAGCGCGGGCGAGGCGGCGGCCGACGTAAGCACTGCGGGCGCGGCGGCCCCGAAGGCGGGCGAGGCGGAGCGGCCCATCGCGCTCGGCTACACGCTTTATCGGAGGGACGCGGGGCGGCTCGTCGTCGCCGACGAGTCGCACGTCTTCAGGCAGAACGAGCGGCTGCGCATCTTCCTCGAAACGAACACGGACGGCTACGTCTACGTCTTCAACACGACGGACGGGGCCTCGCCCGTCATGCTCTACCCGCACGCGAACGTCGCGCGCGGCGGCAACCGAATCGCGGCGCACACGCGCGACTTCGTCCCGGCCGGGAGCGACTTCGAGTTCGACGCCAACCCCGGCACCGAGCGCGTCCACGTCGTCGTCTCGCGCCGGCCGCTCGCGGGCGTGCCGGCCGGCGAAGAGCTGGTCAGGCTCTGCGGCGGGGAGGTCGAGGGCTGCTACTGGCAGCCCGACGCGGCCGAGTGGGCGCGCGTCGAGGCCGCCATCCGCGAGGGCGGGCGCGTCCGCGAGGGCCGCTCCGCACAACTCGCGCGGCTGCAACCCGCCGCGCCCGACACGCTCGCGCGCGGCGTCCGCATCAAGAAGGAGGAGCCGCCCCCGGCCGTCGTGCGCGTCAATGACTCGCCCGCCGCCGACCTGCTCCTGACGACGATCACGCTCATACACAAGTGAGGCGATTGCGGATTGCCGATTGCGGAATAAGTTATCATTTGTCAGTTAAGACGAGACCTGTGACTGATGACTGACAACTTGTCTTCCAATCCGCAATCTTCCGGAGGCTCTTGACATGCGTTACGCCATAAAAGGTCTGAGACGGGTGCTGGTCTGGTTGTTAATCATGTGCGTTTGGCCCGCGGGCGCGGGGGCTGTCGTCGCTCCGGCGCGACAGTCGCCGGGTGGCGGGGCCGCGGCCGAGCGTGAGAGGGGGCGTGCGCTGCTGCGCAGGGGTCGGGCCGCCGAAGCCCTCGTCCACCTCGAACGCGCCCTGCAGCTCTTCGTGCAGGAGGGCGGCCAGCCGGGCGCGGCCCTGACTCGCGACCTGCTCGGCGAGCTTTACGAGCGGCAGGGCCGCTACGACCTCGCCCTCGAACACTACGAGGGCGCGCACCAAATCTTCGCCGAGCTGGCCGCGCGCGACGAGCGGAGGGGCGCGCTGGCCGGCGCGCTCTCGGCGCGCTGGGCCGCGTACAACGCGAACCTGATGCTGGCGAAGGTCGGGCAGATGCACTTCCGCCGGGGAGACGCGGCCCGCGCCCGCCAGGCCTTCTCGCGCATGCAGGTCAGGAAGCCCGACAACGAGCTGCTCAAGGCGGCCGAGAGCCGCGGCGGGAGCGTCGAGTCGAAGGTCGGGCGGCTCAAGGGCCTGGGCGGCCGCCTGCGGGGCCTCGGCGGCGGCCGCCCCTCGACCTCGACGCCGGGCGCGGCCGCCGACGTCGCGGCCGACGCGGCTAACACCGTCAACGCCCCCATCAACGCCTACCGCGAGACGGTCATCTACACCGCTCACGAGCTGGGCCTCGGGCGCGTCTCCTACCTCGAAGGCCAGCTCGACGCGGCCGGCAAGCACTTCGAGAACGTTCTGGCGGCGACGCTCGGGAGCCTGCCCGTCGTCGGCAAGCTCGGCCAGACGCGCCGCTATCGCACCGCCGCCCGCACGGCCCTCGGCGACATCGCGCACGCGCAGGGGCGCTTCGCCGACGCCGTGAAACTCTACGCCGAGGCCGAGCGCGGCGCGCGCTCCGACGAGCGGCTCGACCTCGCCTGGCCCGCGCAGCGCGGGACGGGCCGCAGCCTCTGGGCGCAGGCCGCGCGCGAGCCTGACGCGCAGAAGGCCGCGAAGCTGCGCGAGGACTCGGCCGCGGCCTACCGCGGGGCCATCGCCACGGTCGAGACCATCCGGCAGGGGAGCCTGCGCGCCGACGAGTCGCGCACGACCTTCCTCGCCACGACCGAGGAGGTCTTCGAAGAGGCCGCGGGCGTGCTCGCCGAGATGGCGCTGGCGGCGCAGGCCGGGGACGCGCCGAGCGGCGCGAGCGGGCCGCCGCCGCTCGCCGGCCGCGCGCTCGAATACGCCGCCGAGGCCCTGAGCGTCGTCGAGCAGGGCCGCGCCCGCTCGCTGCTCGACCTCCTGCGGGAGACCAACGCGGAGATCACCGAGGGCGTGCCCGCAGACCTCCTGGAGCGTAAGCGCGAGAACCAGTCGCGGCAGGAGGAGTTGGCCGCGCGCCTGACGGGCCTTAACCCCGGTGGCGAGTCGGGCGCGCAGTCGCCCGAAGAGTTGGAGGCGGAGCTGGCGCGCCTGGAGGCGGAGCTTGAGAGCATCGAGAACCAGATTCGCTCGGCCAGCCCGCGTTACGCGGCCCTCACCTCGGCGCGGCCGCTCGCCCTCGCGGACATCCGCCAGCAGGTATTAGACGAGGGGACGGCACTGCTCGAATACAGCCTGGGCGACGAGCGCTCGTACCTCTTCGCCGTCACGCGCGAGGCCGCGACCGTCTCGCGCCTGCCGGCGCGGGCCGAGGTCGAGGGGCTGGCCGTAGAGTTGCGGCGCCGGCTCATCCCGTCTTCGAGCCGCCGCGCGCTCACCGGCATGGTGGCCCGCGGCGTCGTGGGCGGAGGCGCGGCGGCGGGAGGGGGAAGCGAATACGCCTCGCCCTCGGCGGCCGCGGCCTACGCCGCCGCGGCACACGCGCTCTACCGCGCGGTCGTCGAGCCGGCCGCGCCCGTCTTCAAGCAGAGCCGGCTGCTCGTGGTCGCCGACGGCGCGCTCAACTACGTCCCGTTCCACGCGCTCGTCACGGCGGCCGCGCCCGCCGGGTCGGACTACTCGGGCCTGCCCTACCTGCTCAAGACGAACGAGAGCGTGCTCGCGCCGTCGGCCTCGGTCGTCGCCGCCATCAGGCAGCAGCGCGCGGCCGGCGGGGCGGGCGACCTGCTCGTCGTCGCCGACCCGGTCTTCGAGCCGGGCGACGCGCGCGGCGCGCGGGCCGACGCCGCGCCGCCTCCGGAGAACGCGACGCGCGGCCTCAGCTTCGAGAGCGCCGTCTCGGACCTCGCCGACGAAGGAGCGGGGCCGGACGAGAGGCCGTCGGCCGGGGGCGCGGCCGGCGCGCTCGCGCGGCTGCCGGGCACGCGCGAGGAGGCGCAGCAGATCGCGCGCCTCGCCGCGGCCGGCGGGCGGAAGGCGGAGGTCTGGCTCGACCTCGACGCCAGCGAGCAGAACGTCGAAGGACGCGACCTACGCCAGTACCGCGTGCTGCACTTCGCCACGCACGGGCTGCTGAACGCCGAGCGGCCGCAGTTCACCGGCCTTGTCCTCTCGCTCGTCGGCAACCGCGAGGGCGCGGACGGCTTCCTGCGCACGGACGAAATCTTCAACCTGCGGCTCGGCTCTCCGCTCGTCATGCTCTCGGCCTGCGAGACGGGGCTGGGGAGGGAGAAGCGCGGCGAGGGCGTCATCGGACTGACGCGGGCCTTCATGTACGCGGGCGCGCCGACCGTCGGCGTCAGCCTCTGGTCGGTGGCCGACCGCTCGACGGCCGAGCTGATGGCCGACTTCTACAAAAACCTTCTCGGCGGTGCCGCCCCGCCCGCCGCCATGCGGGCCGCGCGCGCCCGCATGCTGGCGGACAAGCGCTACAGCGCGCCCTTCCACTGGGCGCCCTTCGTCCTCGTCGGCGACTGGCGGTGAGAGGATTGCGGATTGCGGATTGCGGATTTCGGGGCCGGCAGTTAATCTAAATCCGCAATCCGCAATCCACAATCCGCAATCGTGAGGGGGCTCGGATGGAAACGCAGTTCACGGACGTGGCCGACGCCGAGGCGCTCGAGCAGCTCTTCGCGCGCTCGCACGAGGAGCCGGTCGTCCTCTTCAAGCACAGCAACACGTGCCCGATCAGCGCGATGGCCTACCAGCGGATGAAGCAGTTCGGGTCGGGCGTGGCGGTCGTCGTCGTGCAGCGCAGCCGAGAGCTGTCGCGCCAGGTCGAGTCGCGCACCGGCGTCCGCCACGAGTCGCCGCAGGTGCTCGTCCTGCGCCGCGGCCGCCCGGTCTGGTCGGCCTCGCACTTCGACATCACGGCCGAGGCCGTCGAGCAGGCGGTGAGGGAGAACGAGTAGACAGTAGACAGTAGTCAGTAGCCAGTAGGCCCCGCGCTACGGCCGCTGACGCTGCCACCCGAACGATTTGATGGCGAAGGGTTTTCTACTGACTACTGACTACTGACTACTGTCTACTTATGGATTTGACGAGGCGCGGGCCGGCGGTCGAGCCGCGCGAGATCATGCAGGAGTCGGAGAGGGTTCTGCGCGTGACGTGGGGCGACGGGCGGGTGTGCCGCTACGAGGCCGCGCAATTGCGCCGCCTCTGCCCGTGCGCGCAGTGCGTCAACGAGTTCACCGGCGAGCGGGTGCTGCGGCCGGAGTCGGTCGCCGAAGACCTCAGCATCGCCGACCTCGACCTCGTCGGCCGCTACGCCCTCAACTTCCGCTGGAGCGACGGCCACGAGACCGGCATCTACAGCTTCCGCTACCTGCGGCAGGTCTGCGAAGAAAGTCCGGAGCCTCAAGTCTGAAGTCTCAGGTCTGGAGTCTATAAGTCTGGGGTCAAGACCAAGGGCTGTCTTTGACTCCAGACTCCGGACTCCGGACTTATAGACTGTGTTTGATATGAAAAAGATTCTTCTCGTCGAGGACGATGAGGTCGAGCGCGAGCTGGTGCGGATGACGCTGGAGCGGGCGGGCTACCGGGTCGTCTCGGCCGAGGACGGCGAGCGCGGCTTCGAGCTGGCCTCGGCCGAGCGCCCCGACCTGATCATCACCGACTTCTGGATGCCGGCCGCGGACGGCTTCCACCTCGTCCGGCGCGTGCGCGAGACGCCGGAACTGTCGGCCACTCCGATCCTCGTCGTGACCGGCTTCGGCGAGGGCGGCGCGACGCTCTCGCTCGTCGGCGGGGCCGACGCCTACGAGCCGAAGCCGCTCGACCCGGACGCGCTTTTGGAGACGGTCGCGCGGCTTTTGGCGTGAGGCCGCTTTTCGGCGATAATGCCTCGAACTTTCGCGCGGCATTTCGGGTCAAGGGGGCGGGCATGCTCGTCGAATCGCTCGGCTGGTTCAGCTCGTTCGTCCTCGTGCTGACCATCGCCAAGCAGGTCTACAAGCAGTGGCACGAGGGTTCGAGCGAGGGCGTCTCGAAATGGCTCTTCGTCGGGCAGATGACGGCCTCGGCCGGCTTCACCGCCTACAGCCTGCTCGTGCGCAACTGGGTCTTCGTCGTCACCAACGCCCTCATGCTCCTCAACGGCCTGCTCGGCCTGGCGATAGTCCTACACCACAGAAAGAAACGGAGGCTTGAGGCTGGAGACTAGAGGCTTGTAAAAAGCAGAGACCCGGGTCTGGGGGCTAGAGACTCGCGAAAGGCATATGCGGGCGCGGCTTGAATTGAAAATTTCAAGCCGTATTCGCACTCAACTACAAGCCCCTGGCCTCTAGCCCCAAGCCCCTCGAACGTTATGAACGAGAGAGACTTTTTCGACGAGCGGCAGGAGACGAAGCGGGCGAGCTATAGCTGCCCGCACTGCCGCGAGCGCGCCGACTACGACGTGCGCTGGCTGCGCCGCACCAAGAAGCAACAGCAGCCGCGCGGGATGAACGAGCAGCAGAAGGCGCAGTTCGCCAAGGCCCGCGACTACATGGTGAGGGTTGACGACGTGCTGACCTGTGCGCGCTGCCGCCGCCGCTTCGACATCCCCAACTTCCAGACGGTCGTCTTCATCTGACGCCGCCCTACACCGCAGGAGAGGAGAAGGAACATGGAAGAACTCATTAGACAGGTCACGGAGCGCACCGGCATCAGCGAGGCGCAGGCGCGCACGGCCGTCGAGACCGTCCTCGGCTTCATCAAGAACCGCCTGCCCGAACCCCTCGCCGGCCAACTCGACGGCCTCATCGGCGGCGCGTCGGGCGCGGCCGGCGGCCTCGCGGGCACGGCCGGCGACGTGCTCGGCGGCCTCGGCGGCATGTTCGGCGACAAGAAGGACTAGCACAGGCAGGATAAACGCACCGGCGGAAGCCCGACCGTGAGGGAGGGCGTCTCAAGTCTCTCCAGCGGCCCGCGCGAGTAAACTTGAGGCGCCCTCCCACACGGTCGGGCTTCCGCCTTTCTACTGTGGGTTCCCACAACGCGCCCCCGCGGGCGTCTGCAGCGGGGCGACGTTGGGCGGCTCGGTTCGCGGCCGCCCGGGTGCTCCTATAATCCTCCCGTTGCGAGCGCCTGAGAGTCTCGCGGCTCGGGCCGGCACCCACAGGAGGTCCCGTAGGATGCGCCGCGCGTTACCTTTCCTCTTCGCCGCCTTGCTTCTGCCCTGCGCGGCCTGCCTCTGTGCCCTCGCGCTCGTCGCACCGACCCCCGTTCAGTCGGGCACGAACATGAACGGCGTCATGGTGCGCGCCGCCGACCGCTCGGCCCCGCGCGCGGCGACGGCTGAGAGCTACGGCGCGAGCTTTAACTCCAACGTGAATCCTACCCCGCACGCCGGCGGGGCCGGCGTGCCGCACCCGCGCCGGCCCCCGGCCCCGCCTTCGGTGCGCTGGGCGAGGGTGGATTCGGTGCCCGGCCTCTTCGGCGCGTCGCCGCTCGCGCTGCGTAAGTCCGCGGGCGCGACCGCGCCTGTGGCCGGAGAGGCGGACGCGAGTGAGTACCCGAACGTCGAGGTTCTGGAGACGGCGGGCGAGTTCGTCCGCGTCCGCCTCAAGGCGGACGGCGTCGAGGGTCGCAGCGTCGAGGGCTGGGCCGCGTGGGGCGCGGCGCTGCCGTCCACGACCGCCCTCGTCCTCGACCCGCGCGACGGCCGCATCCTCCGGCGCGTCGCGCTCGGCCACGGCATAGACTCCGTCGCCTTCTCGGCCGACGGCGCGCGCGCACTCTTTTACGGCCGCTGGGCGCCGGCCGTCTACGAGGCCGACGCCTCCGACCTCGTCCCCGCGCGCCGGCTCGAACTCGGCGCCGAGGGCAGCTTCGGCGCGGCCTCCTACGCGGGCGCGGGCCGCGACCTGCTCGTGACTTTCTGGGGGATGGCGGAAGGGCGCGACGGCGTCTCGACGTCTTTGCACGTGGCGCGCGCCGACGCCGGCGGGGGCGTGACGACGCTGCCGGCGTCGGTCTCGCCGAGCGGGGCCGGGCCGTCGGCCGTCGCGTTTGCGCCCGACGGCCGCACGGGGTTCGCCTTCTACGCGCACCCTTACGGCGACGAGGACGGGCTGCCCGTCGAGGAAGACCGCGGCACGGTCGCCACCGTCGAGGTCTTCGACCTGCAGACGATGCAGCCGCTCCGCCGCTTCAAGCTCCCCGACCCGGCGCTCTCTTTCGACGCCGGCTCGATGGCTATCAAGTCCGACGGCTCGGAACTCTACCTGCTCGACCACCAGGGGAAGCGGCTCTTCGTCGTCGAGACGCAGGCCGGCGGCGTCTTAGCCGAAGTGACGCTGGCGGGCACGGCCGAGCGCTGGTTCGCCTTCACGCAGCCCGCGGTCGGCGGCGCGGGGCCGCTCATACGCTTCTGGGAACAGAACGGCGACGAGGAGCACCACCACGGCACGGCCCCGAGCGTCCTCCGCCTCGAAGGCTGGCGCGCCGTCCCGGCGGAATCCGACTTCGCCTTCACCGTAGAGGCCGGCGGCGAGACTTACGCCGTAGACGAAGCCGGCACACGCCTCCACACGCTCGGCGACGACGGCCGCCCCCGCTCGACCCGCGAACTCGACCTCAACGACTTCGGCGGCCAGACCCCCGCCGGCCTCTTCTCAACCCCCGACGGCTCCCGCCTCATCCTCCTCCTCGCCATCCCCGAGCACGGCTGCTAACACCGCGAACCGCCCGCGCCAAACCCCCTCTAAAATTATGCCGCCCGCGGCGTCGGACTCTGCTAGAATCCGACGTTCTCGCCCTTCAGCACCACCACAGACTAAAGCGGGCTTCCGCCGGGTGTCATGCCGGTGGTCGCGCCCCGCTTCCAAATGGCCGTCAACTGTAGGATGGGGCAACTATGACTGAGGCGGAAAAGGCAATTGATGCTTCGACAAAACGCCGCCTGGCAGAGTTCCTAGTTGGCAACAAGGAGTTGGACGAGCTGTCGGCCAGGCTCAACCAATTCAATATCCTTCGGGTGCTTCGCATTGAGCGCGCGGAAATCAGGCACAGCAACGTCTTAGGGTGGCTTCTCAGCCCGCGCGAGAGTCACGGGCTAAGTGACACTTTTATCCGGCGGTTTATTTCGACGTTGCTGTTAGATAACGGGCAGGCGGACTTCGGCCTATCACCGGCCACCGTTGAACTAATGGATTTGGTTGACGCGGAAGTAAGGCGTGAGTGGCGAAACATTGATTTGATTGTTTACAGCAAATCAAATCAACTCGTTATACTGATCGAGAATAAAATCCGCTCCAAAGAGTCTGAAGGCCAGTTGCGTAGGTACAAAGCGATTGCCCGGCAGAGCTTTCCAGGCGCCAAGATACTGATACCAGTTTTGCTCACCCTCGAAGGCGGTGAGCCGTCCGAATCAGGGCGGGAGTCAGGTTACATTCCCTGGAGTCATGCCGCGCTCTATAGGGTAGCCACTGAGGTGGTGGGGCAGCAGCAGCATCGCATCGCACAAGACGCGCAAATTTTTCTCCGCCACTACCTGGAGACTCTGAGGAAGGAGACTATGCAGGATAAAGAATTAGAAGACTTATGCAAGGCAATTTATAAGAGGCACAAAGAGGCCATAGATCTGATCGTCCGGTACGGCGCGGCCACCGCATTCGGCGAGGCCGCCGAGAACTTTATCAGAGAACATGACGAAGTAGAGCAACTTGCGAAGTCCAGCACCTCACTCTGGTTCATCCCCAAAGCCTGGGCGCGCGTAATGCCCAAGAGCATCAAAAATTGGCCATCTCCGTATCCTGTAGCACTCTGGTTTTATATGGATCAGCGAGTCCAAAAGATGAGCTTCGCCTTGGAAATAGGGCCGCTATCCGGCACTGAGCAACGCCGCTTGTTAGTCGAAACTTTTGGCGGGTTGGGATTCAAGGCGACCGCAAAGGCGCTCCGGGAAACTGCGAAATATACGCGAATCTACTCTCGCATTCGCGACGTGAGTGAGACAGACGATTCCCGTGAGATAAAACAGGTCATGGATGACTTCTGGCAGCAAAGCACTAGCAGGGTGAGTGAGGCGACGAAGGTCGTCATGAATTTTGGTTGGGAAGATTAAGAAATACGCTCGGCACTTTTTAGCAACAAGGCAGTTCACACCGCGTCGTAGCGTTTGAGCTTGCGGTAGAGGGTCGAGAGGTCTATGCCGAGGATGTTGGCGGCGCGGGTCTTGTCCTGGTTGACGGCGGCGAGGGTTTCGAGGATGTAGCGGCGTTCGATCTCGGCGAGGGTGGGGCGGAGGCCGTCGGGGTCGCGGATGCTTTCGGGGGAGATTTTAGAAGCCGCTTCGCGGACGCGGGGCGGGAGGCTGTCGAGGTCTATCGTGTCTCCACTTAAAGTGAAGGCGCGCTCGACGGCGTTCTGGAGTTCGCGGACGTTGCCGGGCCAGTGGTAGTTGAGCAGGGCGGTCAGGGCCGCGGGCTCGACCGCCTTCTCGGTCTGCTGCTGCTCGCGGGCGGTGCGGGTGATGAAGTGGCGGACGAGGAGCGGGATGTCCTCGCGGCGCTCGCGCAGGGGCGGCAGGTGCAGCTCGATGACGTTGAGGCGGTAGAAGAGGTCTTCGCGGAAGCGCCCCTCGGTGACTTCCTTCTCCAGGTCGCGGTTCGTCGCGCAGATGATGCGGGCGTCGAACTGAACCGGCGCGGAGGAGCCGACGGGCGTGACCTCGTGCTCCTGCACGGCGCGGAGGATGCGCACCTGCATGGCCGGGGTGATCTCGCCGATCTCGTCGAGGAAGACGGTGCCGCCCTCGGCCGAGCGGAAGAGGCCGGCGCGCGCCGCGGTCGCGCCGGTGAAGGCGCCCTTGGTGTGGCCGAAGAGTTCGGACTCGAGGAGCGTCTCGGGGAGCGCGCCGCAGTTGATGGCGACGAAGGGGCGGTCGGCGCGCGGGCTGTTGTGGTGGACGGCGCGCGCGATCAGCTCCTTGCCCGTGCCCGACTCGCCCTCGATGAGGACGTTGGTGTTCGTGGCCGCGACCTTCTCGACGAGGCGGAAGACGCGCTGCAAAGCTTCCGAGGTGCCGATGATCTCGGAGAAGCTGTAGCGGCGGTCGAGTTCGCGGCGCAGGTGCCGGTTCTCGCGGAACAGCTCGCGCTGGCGCAGGGCGTTCTTGACCGACTGGAGGAGGTCTTCGTTGACGAACGGCTTCGTGATGTAGTCGTAGGCGCCTTTGCGCAGCGCGGCGACGGCCGAGTCCACCGAAGAGTACGCGGTCATCACGATGACGAGGGCCTCGGGGTCTATGTCCTTGATGCGGTCGAGCAGGGCGAGGCCGTCCATCCCGGCCATGCGGATGTCCGTGAGGGTGGCGGCCACGTCCTCGGCGGCGAAGGCTTCGAGCGCCTCCTCCGCGCTCGCCGTCGCGGCCACCCGGTAGCCGGCCCCCTCGAGCAGCCGCGAGATGATCGCCCGCATCAGGTCTTCGTCTTCCGCGACAAGGATCAGCGGCTTCGGTGTCATGTCGTGCGCCTCTCTGAAAGAAATGATGAATGCGGGATGATGAATGATGAATGAAATCATTCGAGCCGCCTGACATTCATCATTCATCATCCCGCATTCATCATTTCCTTCCATTCGTCGGCGAGCATCGAGTAGAGGACGAGGTCTATGAAGTGGTCGTGGAGCCACTCGGCGCGGCGCAGGACGCCCTCCTGCCTGAAGCCGAGGCGCTCGGGGATGCGGCGGCTCTTGGCGTTGCCGACGCCGCAGTAAATCTCGACCCGGTTGAGGCCGAGCACGTCGAAGGCGTGGCCGACGAAGGCGCGGCAGGCGCGCGTGACGATGCCGCGGCCCTGGAACCCCTCGGCCACCCAGTAGCCGACCTCGGTCTTGCGGTTGGCCCAGTCTATCCGGTTGAAGCCGATGTTGCCGGCGTAGCGCCCGCGGTAGACGATCTGCGCCGAGAAGCCCTCGTTGGCGGCGAACTGCTGGAGGTTGCGGCGGACGAACTCCAGAGTGTCCTCGACCGAGAGGTCGTCCCTCACCCACGGCAGCCACTCCTTGAGGTACGCGAGGTTTTCGCGGATGAGGGCGGTCGCCTCCTCGGCGGAGCGCTCCTCGCCGAGGCGCAGCTCGATGTCGTCGTCAATGCGGTGGCTGAACACCTTCGGTCACCTCCGCCGGCCCGCCGCGGCCGGCTCGTAAGACTTCGCGCCCGCCTCTTCGGCCGCTCCCGCCCCTTCCATCGCTGTGCCCGCCGGCAGCGCGACGCGCGCGACCGTCCCGCCTTCGTCGCCCGGCGCGACCTCGATGCGGCCGCCGTGCGCCGTGACGATGCCGTAGCAGACGGCGAGGCCGAGGCCCGCGCCGGACGGCTTGGTGGTGAAGAACGGGTCGAAGACGTGCGCGAGGTGTTCGGGCGCGATGCCGTGCCCGGTGTCCGCGACCTCGACGACGACCTCGCCCGCCGCCTCGTCGTAGAGAGTCCGCACGCGCAGCCGGCCGCCGTCGGGCATCGCGTCGCGCGCGTTCAGGGCGAGGTTCACGAGCACCTGCTCGAGCTGACCGGGTCCCACGCGCGTCGGTGCGAGGCCGGCGGCCAGCTCGCTGCGCAGCGCGGGCGTGTAGGCGTAGGCGGGGGCGACGAAGCCGCGCGGCTCGACGCCGGCGAGGGAGAGGACGCGGCGGCCGGCGGCGATGCTCGCGCGCGTCGCCTCCGGGTCGAGCCCCGCGAACTCCGCGTCGCCGTGCCGCGGCGCGCCGGTGCGATGGTGCTGGAACC
>DASZKF010000378.1:0-2285 GCA_035947355.1 Pyrinomonadaceae bacterium
TTCGAGTTTCGAGTTAGGGCGGCGCACGTCGCGCCATTCAACCCTCGCGGCCCGAACTCGAAACTCGAAACCCGCAACTCGAAACTTTTCTTTGTTGGCCGCGCGAACAAATCGCGGGCCGAAACGCGGAGGGAGCGCGGCGGGCCGGTTCGCGTGCCGGCCCGGCGGCGCTCCCGCTCGAAACCCTTGGGGTTGTCGCCCCGGCTTACTCCGCTTCCCTGTTCTTACGCTCCTCGGCCAGCTCGCGCAGGGCGACCGAGAGGTCGCGCGCGGCACGCTCCAGCCGGTCGGCGGTCGCGTCCAGGTCGTCGCCGCCGGCGGGCGACTTACTGCTCACGGCGGCCAGCGCGTCGTCAATCTGCGCCGTCAGGCGCTCGGCCGCCGACTGCGCCTCCTGCTCGGCGCGCGTCAGGCGCAAGGGGGACGAAGAAGTACCTTTGCTGCTCACAAAAGACCACCCGGCTCGTTAGGCTGAAGATTTCCGCGGGCGCGTGTGTCGGGTCAGGCCCCGCCGTTCGGGACGCGCCCGCGCGATGCCGCCGGCGCGCCGTTCCATGTCTGGGTGAATGAAAATTTAAGTTAAAGTCTTACCATGGGCGGCGCGCGCTTTCAAGTCGGGGCGGCGCGGCGGCCGGCCGACATCATCACACCGCCGCGGCAATCCTGCAACCCCCGCCCCCGGTCTCTCGTATGGGGTACCGCCGTCTGAAACTTTCACGGAGAAGACTGATGATGAAAAAACGTCTCACGCCCCGCCTCGCCCTCGGCCTCGCGCTCCTCTGCCTGCTCGCGGGCCGCGCGGCCGCGCAGGCCGAGGACAAGGCCGCGCGCATAGACGAGTTGATGCGCGCCTACCACGGCTTCGGGCAGTTCAACGGCGCGGTGCTCGTCGCCGAGGGCGGCCGCGTCGTCCACAAGAAGGGCTACGGCCTCGCCAACATGGAGTGGAACGCCCCCGTCGAGGCCGACACCAAGTTCCGCCTCGGCTCGATCACCAAGCAGTTCACGGCCGTGCTCGTCCTGCAACTCGTCCAGGAGGGCAAGCTCAAGCTCGACGGGCGGGTCACGGACTACCTGCCCGACTACCGCAAGGACACGGGCTCGCGCGTCACCGTCCACCACCTCCTCAACCACACCTCCGGCATCCCCAGCTACACGGGGCTGCCGAACTTCTTCAAGGACGTGAGCCGCGACCCCTACACGGTCGCCGACTTCGTCAAGACCTACGCGAGCGGCGACCTCGAATTCGAGCCGGGCGCGAAGTTCAACTACAACAACTCCGGCTACTTCCTGCTCGGCGCCATCATCGAGCGCGTCACGGGCAAGCCCTACGAGGCCGTGCTGCGCGAGCGCATCCTCGACCCGCTGGGGATGAAGGACACGGGCTACGACCACCACGACACGCTCATCCCGAAGCGCGCCTCCGGCTACGCGCGCACGCCCGCCGGCTACGTCAACGCGCCCTACCTGGACATGTCCCTCCCTTACGCCGCCGGCTCGCTGTACTCGACCGTGGAGGACCTCTACCTCTGGGATCAGGCGCTCTACACGGACAAGGTCCTGCCGGCCGCGGTGCGCGAGCTGATGTTCAAGCCGGGGCTGGAGAACTACGCCTACGGCTGGTTCGCCACGAAGGAGCCGCTCGCGCCTGGCGCGCCGCCCGTCGCCGCGGTCGGGCACGGGGGCGGCATCAACGGCTTCAACACGCTCATCGTCCGCCAGCCCGAGACGAAGAACCTCGTCGTGCTCCTCAACAACACGGGCGGCGCGCCGCTCGACCACATCTCGCGGAACATCGCGCGCATCCTCGCCGGGCTGCCGGTCGAGCCGCCCCGCCAGTCCGTCGCCCTGGCGCTGGCGAAGACCGCCTTCGAGCGCGGCGCGGCCGAGGCCGTCAAGCAGTACCGCGAGCTGAAGGCGACGCAGGCCGACAAGTTCGACTTCTCCGAGGGGGAGCTGAACACGCTCGGCTATCAGCTCCTCGGCGCGGGCCGCGTGGGTGACGCCGTCGAAATCTTCAAGCTCAACGTCGAGGCGTACCCCGGGGCCTTCAACACCTACGACAGCCTCGGCGAGGCCTACGCCGTCCAGGGGGAGAAGGAGCTTGCGATCAAGAACTACCGCCGGTCGCTCGAACTCAACCCGCAGAACACCAACGCCGTCGAGCGCCTCAAGAAGCTCGAAGCGAAACAATAGTTTCGGGTTGCGGGTTTCGAGTTCGCAACAGAAGCCCGACCGTGAGGGAGGGCGTTGAGCTTAGCGACAGCCTCAACGCCCTCCCTCAC
>DASZKF010000379.1:0-20058 GCA_035947355.1 Pyrinomonadaceae bacterium
AATGGGGCTTGAGACGCCCTCCCTCACGGTCGGGCTTCCGCTGTTTGCCGCGGGCCTATTCGGCTAAGAAGGGCAGTGCCGAGCGCCCGTCTAAGGGGAAGCCGCGCTCGAAGAGGCGCGGGGCGGCGCCCGTCTTCGCGCCGGACTGGCTGAGGCTGCGGTGGACGGTCTCGATCCACTGCTCGGTCTTGATGAAGCCGGTGCCCCACTCCTTGAACTTCTCGGGCAGGCCCTCGGCCTTGATCTGTTCGAGCGTCTTGCCCTGTTGCATCCGCTGGCGGATGAGGTCGGTCGTCTCGCGCAGGGCGGCGTGGTAGGTGCGGAGGTCTTCGACGGTCGAGAGGGGGCCGTGGCCGGGGATGATCTTCACGCCGGCCGGGGCCTGCGCGATGATCTCGCCGACGTTCTTAATCAGGCCCTCGACGCTGCCGCCGCTCGCGAGGTCTACGAAGGGGAAGCGGCCGGCGAAGAAGTCGTCGCCCATGTGGATGACGTTCGACCCGGTGAAGAAGATGACGCTGTCGCCGTCGGTGTGCCCCGCGGGGAAGTGTATGACGCGCACCTCCTCGCCGTTGAAGTGGAAGTAGACGGCCGTGTCGAAGGTGATGACGGGCAGCGCCTCTTTGGGCGCGGGCGGGATTTTCTGGTCGAAGATGGTCGCGCCCGCGGCGAGGCGGCGGCGGACGTTCGAGTGGGCGACGAGCGCGGCCTCGCGGCTGAACGCGGCGTTCGAGCCGGTGTGGTCGCCGTGCCAGTGGGTGTTGAGGACGAACTTGAGCGGGCCGGGGTTGATCTGCCTGAGCGCGGCGCGGATCCGCTCGGCGAGCGGCGCGAACTGGTCGTCCACGATGAGCACGCCGTCCGGCCCGGCGATGACGCCGATGTTGCCGCCCGCGCCTTCGAGCATGTAGACGCTGCCGGCGACCTTGTGCGTCTTGATCTCGACGCCCGCGAAACGATCCTGCGGCCCTCGGTGGCCGTGCCCGTGCGCCGCGGCCTGCGCCGGCAGCAAAGATGACAAGACGAACAGCGCGAGAACTTTTCGCATAATGAAACCTCCTGGAAAGCAGTAGCCAGTAGTCAGTAGTCAGTAGAAAGACTTCCTTCTAGCGAATCATCAGCGCAACAACGTCAGCGCCGTTCGTGCGGGGCCTACTGTCTACTGACTACTGACTACTGGCTACTGGCTCGGGTCTTTCAGCACCGCGATATATGGCAGGTTGCGGTAGCGTTCGGCGAAGTCGAGGCCGTAGCCGACGACGAAGGCGTCGGGGATTTTGAAGCCGAGGTAGTCAATCCTGACCTCGCGCTCGCGCCGCTCCCACTTGTCTAAGAGGGCGGCCAGCTTGACGCTGCGCGCGCCGCGCGAGCGGAGGTTGGCGAGCAGGTAGGAGAGCGTCAGGCCAGTGTCCACGATGTCCTCGACGACGAGGATGTCGCGCCCCTCGACCGGCACGTCGAGGTCTTTGACGATCTTCACCTCGCCCGACGAGCGCGTGCTCGCGCCGTAGCTCGAAATCGCCATGAACTCCAGGCCGAGCCGCAGGTCGGTGGCGCGCATCAGGTCGCCGGCGAAGAGCAACGCGCCCTTGAGGACGCAGATCAGGAGCGGGATGGTGTCGCGGTAGTCGCGCGCGATCTCGGCGCCCATCTCGGCGACGCGCGTCTGTATCTGCTCGGCCGTGAAGAGCGGCTCCAGGTTCGGGTTGCTGAACTCCGAAGGGGCGGCGGCGGACGAAGACAAGGGCGGCCTCCTGCTCTCGAAAAGGGTTTGACGGCTGCGGGCGCTGACGGCGAACGGTTTGCGCCCGCCGCCGTGGTGCGACATACTAAGAGAGCTTTCACGCGAGGTCAACTTTGAAAAAACAGAGGCTAGGGGCTTGAGGCTTGGGGCCTGTAAAAAACAGTCGCCGGGCCGCCGGAATATGGAAGTCGCGAGTCGCTTTCCCACTCGACCACAAGCCTCTAGCCTCTAGCCTCTAGTCTCATGGCACAGGACAGGGAGACGCGCGACCGGGTGCGGGCGCTGGTGCGCGAGGTTTTGGAGAAGGCCGGGCCGGCGGAGGAGCCCGAGGCGGGCGGCCACGGCGCGCAGCCGCCTTACGTTGGCGAGCCCGCCCGGGCGCGGGTCGTGGACGTGGCGGCGCAGCCGGCCGCGCCGGAGCCGGAGTTCGCGCGCGACGAATCGTCGAAGACGGTGATTACCGAAGCGGACGTGCGCGGGCTGCCCGAGGGTGCGCGGCTGCGCGTCGCCGAGGGCGCGCGGCTCACCCCTCTCGCCGCCGACATCGTGCGCGAGCGGCGCATCGAGCTCGTGCGCCGCGTTCCGCGCCGCGGCCCGCAGGCCGAGAAGGTCGTCGCCGTCGGGGCCGACCACGGCGGCTACGCCCTGAAGGAGGAGCTGAAGACGTTCCTCGCCGAGCTCGGCCACCGCGTCCGCGACTTCGGGACGGATTCGACCGAGGCCGTGGACTACCCCGACTTCGCCCATTCGGTCGCGCGCGCCGTCTCGGAAGGCAGCGCCGACCTCGGCATCATCGTAGACGGCGCGGGCGTCGGCTCCGCCATGACGGCCAACAAGGTGCCCGGCGTCCGCGCCGCCGCCTGCTACGACCCGAAGGTCGCGCGCAACTCCCGCGAGCACAACGACGCCAACGTCCTCACCCTCGGCAGCGGCACGATAGACTCCCAACAGATGCGCGAGATCGTCCGCGTCTGGCTCTCGACCGAAATCACGGAAGCCCGCCACAAACGCCGCGTCGCCAAAATCGAGGCCGTCGAGCGGCAGTACCGAAGTTGATTGATGGTTGAGTCGCTGCCGAAGGTGATCGCCATCGCCATGTTCCTGTGGCTGCGCAGCCCCGAACTCGCCGTGCAACGCGTGCGCGAGCGCGTCCGCGCGGGCGGCCACGATGTGCCGGAGAGCGTGATCCGCCGGCGCTATGCCAAAGGGGCGCGGAATTTCTTCGGGCTGTACCAGCCTTTGGCCGACTCGTGGGGTGTGTACGATAATTCCAGCCGGGGCGAGCCGCGGTTGATTGCGCAAGGTGCCGGGGTAGCCGTCACCCGCGTCTTGGCGGAAGACGGCTGGCAGGAATTCAAGGGGCAAGCGAATGAAGGCGGAGACTAACATCCCGGACAGGTTGTTTCTCACGGAGGGCGAGAAGATCGAACGCATTCTGCGGCGCGCCGTCCGCCACGCGCTCCTCGCGCATAAGCGGGCCGGCAACACCGTCGCCGCTTGGGAAGGCGGGCGCGTCGTGCTGATTCCGGCCGATGAGATTCACGTCGAAGAGTTGAAGGACGACGGTCAGTAGCTACCAGGAGTCCGCCGCCATGTCATATTCACGAAACGGAGATTTCGAGCGCCTCGTCGAGCAGATAACTGATGTCATCGTCGCGCGCCTGGACGGGGAGCGGCAGGGGGACGGGGCGTGCGGGTGCGCGAGCGCGTGCTTCAACCGGTGCCCGGAGCGGATGCAGCGGATTGTGGACGCGGGGGCCTCGCGCATCGGGCTGGTGCTGGGCGAGGCGGCGACGGCGAGGGACTGGGCGGCGCTCGTAGACCACACGCTTCTGAAGCCGGAGGCGAGCGAGGCCGACATCCAGAGGCTGTGCGAGGAGGCCGCGCGCCACGGCTTCGCCAGCGTGTGCGTCAACCCCGTGTGGGTGCGCGCCGCCGCCTGCCACCTGCGCGGGTCGGGCGTGCCGGTCTGCACCGTCGTCGGCTTCCCGCTCGGCGCGACGCTCGCCGACGTGAAGGCTTACGAGGCGCGGCGCGCCATCTTCGACGGGGCGCGCGAGGTGGACATGGTCATCAACATCGGCGCCCTGAAGAGCGGCGACGACTGCGCCGTCGAGTACGACATCCGCGCGGTGGTCGAGGCGGCGCACGAGCACGGCGTGCTGGTCAAGACGATCATCGAGACGGCGCTCCTCACGGACGAGGAGAAGGTGTGCGCGTGCCTGGCGGCGAAGTCGGCGGGAGCGGACTTCGTCAAGACCTCGACGGGGTTCGCCAAGTCGGGCGCGACCGTCTCGGACGTGGCGCTGATGCGGCGGACGGTCGGCGGCGAGATGGGCGTCAAGGCCGCGGGCGGTGTCAAAGGCATCGAGGACGCGCGGGCGATGGTCGCGGCCGGGGCGACGCGCATCGGCGCCAGCGTCGGCGTCAAGATCGCGCAGGAGGCGGCCGGGGTGCGGCCGGCCGCCGCGACGGCGGCGTATTAAAAGTTTCGAGTTGCGGGTTTCGAGTTCGGGCCGCGCACGTCGTGTCGTTCAACTTACGCAGCACAAACGCGAAACCCGCAACTCGAAACTTCTATCCTTCCTTGAAACGCCGCGCCGTCCGGTCTATGCTCAGGGCATCTTTTAAATCGAGACAATTCGGGAAGGTGGACTGAGATGGCCGCGAAGCGACCGAACATCCTGGCTGTGATCCTCGGCGGGGGCGCGGGCACGCGCCTCTCGCCCCTGACCCTGCACCGCTCGAAGCCGGCCGTGCCCCTGGGCGGGAAGTACCGGCTCGTAGACATCCCCATCTCGAACTGCATCAACTCCGACATCCTCCGCATCTTCGTGCTGACGCAGTACAACTCGGCCTCCCTGAACAAGCACATCGCGCAGACCTACCGCTTCTCGCACTTCTCGAACGGCTTCGTCGAAATCCTCGCCGCCGAGCAGACGCCGCTCAGCCCCGAGTGGTTCCAGGGGACGGCCGACGCCGTCCGGCAGGTCCTGCCGCACATCCGCGGCTGGGGGATAGACACGCTGCTGATACTCTCGGGCGACCACCTCTACCGGATGGACTACCGCCGCTTTCTCGCGCGCCACTTCGAGACCAACGCCGACGTGACCATCTCGGTCATCCCGTTCGTCCGCGAGCAGGCCGAGGACTTCGGGCTGATGAAGGTCGAGCCGACGGGGCGCGTCGTCGAGTTCCGCGAGAAGCCGAAGGGCGAGGCCCTCGAAGAGATGCGCGTAGACACCTCGGCCTTCGGGCTCTCGAAGGAGGAGGCCGCGCGGAGGCCCTTCCTCGCCTCGATGGGCATCTACGTCTTCAACTACCAGTGGCTCGAAGAACTCCTCGCGCGCGACAGCTCCTGGGTGGACTTCGGCAAGCAGGTCATCCCGGCCGCCATCCAGTGCTGCAACGTGCAGTCCTACATGTTCGACGACTACTGGGAGGACATCGGGACCATCGCCGCCTTCCACCAGGCCAACCTCGACCTGACGGCCGTCGTCCCGAAGTTCAACCTCTTCGACACCGAGGCCCCGATCTACACCCGCGCCCGCTTCCTGCCGCCCTCGAAGGTTCACAACTGCCACATCAACCAGTCCATCATCTCCGACGGCTGCATCATGAACCGCGCCACCATCAACCGCTCGCTGATCGGCATCCGCACCCGGATAGACTTCGGCGCGCAGATCGAGAACACCTACGTCATGGGCGCGGACTTCTACCAGAGCATCTCCGACATGGAGGAGGACGCGCGGCGCGGCACCCCGCGCCTCGGAATCGGCGAGGGCGCGGTCATCCGCAACGCCATCGTGGACAAGAACGCGCGCATCGGGGCCGGCGTCCGGCTCGTCAATGAGCGCGGCCTCCAGGAGTTCGTCGCCCCCGACGAGAGCTACTTCATCCGCGACCGAATCATCCTCGTCCCCAAGAACGCCACCATCCCCGACGGGACGGTGGTGTAAAGCAGTAGACAGTAGACAGTAGACAGTAGCCAGTACAAACGCTTTGGGCGGCGCGCCTGCTTCGACGGAAGCGACGCGCCGCCCGATGGTTTTTTTCTACTGTCTACTGACTACTGTCTACTGTCTACTGCTTTTCAGTTCATCGTTCCGTTGAGCTGCCGCCGGCGCAGCTCGGGCGGGGCGGGGCCTTGCCGGGGGGCGGCCTCCTGGGCGGTGGTGCCGGGCGGGGCCGCCGGCTTGTAGAGGTAGCTGTCGCGGGCGCGGACGACGAGGTTGGGCCGGCGGACGCGCACCTTGATCTGGCGCCGCTCGGCGGCGCTCGACTGCCGCGAGGGGTAGTAGCCGAGGCTGTACTGGCGGCGCAGCTCCTCGGCGATGTTGGTGAAGGCCCGTTCGAGGTTGTAGATGTCCGAGGCCCCGTGGTGGCGGCCCCCCGTCATCCAGGCGAGGCTGCGCAGGTACTCGCCGGCCCGCTGGTAGTCCTCGCGCCTCATGCCCGGCACGCGGCCCACGCCGCCGCCCCCGCGCCTGCCGCGCGGAACCCTCCCGCCGAGGATGATGCCACCGAGGATGTCGCCGAGGACGCCGCCCGTCCCGACCGGAGGCCCCGGCCAGCCGCCCCCGCCGCCGCCCCGGCTCAGGTCGTCGTACGTGTCGTACTGCACGGGGTAGACGAGCGCGTCCATCTCCTCGGCGTCGGCGAGCGTGCTGCGGTAGCTGGCGCGCTTGCTCTCGGTGTCTACGCCGTCGGTGAAGAGCACGACGGCCTTGCGGCCGCGGACGCGCGAGAGCTGCTGCTTGAAGACGTACTCGACCGCGTCGTAGAGGCGCGTGGCGCCGCCGACGCGCGAGCGCCGGACGGCGTCGCGCAGCACCCGCCGGTCGCTCGTCACCGGGGCGAGCAGCCGTATGTCGCTGTCGAACGAGACGACGAGGACGCGGTCTTCGGGCCGCAGCTGGTTGAGGAAGGCGATGGCCGCGTCCTGGATTTCTTCGAGCTTGAAGCGGGTCGAGCCGGAGGTGTCGATGACGAGGGCGACGGTGAAAGGCTGCTCGACGGTGGCGAAGTAGGCGACCTCCTGCTCGACGCCGTCCTCGAAGATGCGGAAGTCTTCCTTGCGCAACCCCGAGATGAAGCGCCCGTCGCGGTCGAGCACCGAGACGGCGACGGGGACGAGCGCCGTGTTAACCCGCACCACGTCGTCCTCGCCGACCTCCTCCTCGGCCTGCCCGCGGGCCGGGGCGGCGGCCGGGGCCGTGCGCGGCGAGGTCTGGCGCGGCAGCGGCGTCGGGGCCGTCGCCGGGCGCTGCGGCGCGGTGGGCGCGGGCGGCGACGCCCCGACGCGCCGTGCGCGCGACTGCGCGAAGACCGGATTGGACGCGGCTAAAAGGGAGAGGAGCAGCAGCAGGGCGGTGAACTTTCTCATGGCTGGCAGACTCCTTCGGGCCACGATTGTACCAGAAACCGGGCCGGCTAGCTTTGATTGCGCGGCCGCGGCGATGGATGCCAGGAAAAGTTGCAAGTTCCAGGTTCAAAGTTTCAAGTTAAAAGACCGTCTGCTTTTAACTTGAAACTTTGAACTTGGAACTTGCAACTGTCCCGTTTACGGGACGATGGCGTTGAAGACGAGGGGGAAGGTGGCCCAGGTCTGTGCGCGGTGCTGGGGGCGGAAGCCGAAGAGGCGGACGCGGCCGCGCCCGAGGCCGACTTCGACGAGCGCGGCCCGGCCCGCGAGGTGGCGCGCGCCGAGCAGCCAGCCCGAGCGCAGCACGTCCTCGGGCCTCGCCGCGTAGCGGGCCACGACCCTCACGCGCCGCGGGTCGGTCGCCTCGAAGGCGGCGCTCTCGACGAAGTAGGCGTCGGTGAGCCGCGCCGCGCCGCGCCCGAGCGGGTCGGCCGTCTCGACCTCGACGCGGAGAATCGAGCCGGGGCAGTAGAACTCCGAACTCTTCAAGCCTTCGAGCACGTTGCGCACGGGCAGGTTCAGGCGCTTGGCGGCGAACTCCGCCGAGTCGTCCCAGCAGACGAGCGTGCCGCCCTCCTCGACGAAGCGGCGCAGGTGTTCGACGCCGCGCTCGCCGATGCCGCCCAGGAACTCGGCCGGCGCGGTCTCCTTCTCGCGCCCCTCGACGATCTCCCGCGCAGTCATCGAAGGCAGCACGATCACGTCGTACTTCTCGCGCAGGCCGCCGGCCCGCACGTCGGCGTCCCGCAGGGACGTGTAAGGCACGTTGAAGGTGTCGAAGAGGTAGCGCGTCCAGCCCTCGTCCATCGAGGCCGTCCAGCCCTTGTAGAGCGCGAGGCGGACGGGGCGCGGCAAGGGGTTCGGGACGGGCGAGCGCGGGCGCGCGGCGGGGCCGGGCGGCCTTTCGTCTCGCGGCGCGAGGCCGAGGTCGCGGCGCACGTCGTTCTCGTCCCTCACCAGTCTCAAACGCCGCGCGCGCTCCGGCTCGACGATGCGGAAGACGCGCGCCGTCTCGACGCCCATCTGCATCGGGAGCGTCCAGCCGGCCACGTCATAAGGGCGCTCGGCCTCGCCGCCGGGGCCGAGCCGCTCCGGGTACTGCTGCCGCTCGAAGAGGGCCTGCACGTTGGCGCGGAAGGGCTGCGCGAGCAGCACGAGGTAGCTTCCGAGCGGCACGTCCTGCGGGCGGCCCGCGCCGGCGTGCGTCCGGCCGTGCGCGTACGCGGCGTGGATGTCGCGGTCGAGCACGGCGTGCAGCTCGCGCTCCAGGCGGTGGACTTCGACGCCCTGTTCGACGAGCGCGCCGACGAGCCTGGCGACCGCCTCGTCGCGCCCCTGGCCGGGCGGGATGACGAAGCCGAGCGTTCGCTCCTCTTCGCTCTCGCCGCCCTCGGGCGGCCAGTCGAGCGCGCGGCGGCCGAGTTCGTAGAAGTTGCGCAGGTAGCGCTCGCGGTGGCGCGCGGCCATCGAGAGGACGCTGCGCGCGGCCAGCATCTCCAGCCGCATGATGTCGCGGGGCCGCCAGAGCCCGCCGGGCCAGGGGTCCGGGAAGTTGGTCGCGGGCTGGAGCGCCGACGGCATGCCGCGCGTCGAGGCGCGCGCGAGCTGTTCGCGCGTGACGCGGACGGGCGTCATCAGCTTGGCGCTCGCCGCCTCGGAGAGGACGCCGACGGAGTTGTGGTAATACGGCGCGGTGCGGAAGCCGCCGTGCCACCAGGTGTCGTAGAGCGCGTTGGTGATGACGCCGCGCTCGCCCGCGGCCTGCGCGTCGGCCGCGATGCGGTGGCCGAGCAGCCCGACCTCGCGCAGGAGGAGCGGCGGGATGAAAGGGTTCGGCGGGTCGTAGAAGGGCGGGACGAAGAAGCGCGAGCCGTGCGGCCCCTGCTGGTGCACGTCGTAGACGACCTGCGGGAACCACTCCTTCCAGAACAGGCGCGTCAGCGCGCGCGTCTCGGCGAGGTTGAGCATGAACCAGTCGCGGTTGTTGTCGTGCCCGGCGTAGTGGTGATAGAGCTCCGGCGGCTCAGACCCCTCCCAGGGCTTGCCCAGAGACTTGCGGTACCAGTCGGCGACGATGTCCGCGCCGTCGGGGTTGGCCGAGGGTATCAGCAGCAGGACGGTCTCGCGCAGAATCTCGCGCGCCGCCTCGTCGCGCGCGGTCGCAAGCTCGTAGGCGAGCTGCATGGACATCTGCGAGGCGACGACCTCCGTCGAGTGTATCGAGCAGGAGACGACGACCACCGCCTTGCCCTCGCGCACGAGGCGGTCGCGCTCGGCGTCGTCGCGGACGAGGCGCGGGTCGGCGAGCCGCCGCTGGATGTCCCTGTACTTCGCAAGCTCGCGGATGTTCTCCGGCGCGCTGACGTAGGCGACGACGAGCGGGCGGCCGAGGGTCGTGCGGCCGACCTCTTCGAGGAGGACGGCGTCGCTGGCGAGGTCGAGCCGGCGGAAGTAGCCGAGGATTTGCGACCAGTCGGCGAGGGCGCGGTCGTCGCCGGGCGCGAAGCCTAAGAACTCGCGCGGCGAAGGCACGCGCGCGGCCGTCGCCTCGGCCGCGGCGGGCGCGGGCGGGGGCTGAGGGCGGCGGCGGCGCTGTGCGCTTGCGCCGGCCGGGAGAATGAAGCACAGTACGAGGGCCGCCGCGGGCGCGAGCCAGAGGCGGCGAAGGAAGACGGGATGCATCCTGAAAGTCTCTCTCAAGAGATTGAAAGCGGCGACGAAAGCGGTGGTGTGCTCGGCGGCGAGTCTAGCACAGGCGCGGCGGGGCGCGCCGCCGGGCGGCTGTGGCTCTGGTGGTCGATGCTCGCGGCGGCGCTGCTGCTGCTCGTCTTCGGGCCGCCGGTGATCCTCGTCTCGTACCTGGCTGGCCGCCGCCACTGGGTCTACCCGTGGGCGCTGTGGGGCGGGCGTCAGTGGCTGAGGCTGAGCGGGGCGCGGGTGCGCGTGCGCGGGCTCGAACGCCTCGACCCGCGGAGGACTTACGTCTTCGTCGCCAACCACCGCTCGTTCCTCGACACGGCGGCGCTCTTCTGTTACCTCGGCCGCCGCATCGGCGTCATCGCCAAGAAGGAGCTTCTGAGGGTGCCGATCCTCGGCTACGGGATGGGCTACGTCAACGTCCTCGCCATAGACCGCTCGAACCGCGAGCGGGCCATCGAGACGATGCGGGCGGCGACCGACCGGCTGCGCCGCGGCGTCTCCTTCGGCGTCTTCGCCGAAGGGACGCGCGCCCGGCCCGGCGAGCTTCTGCCCTTCAAGAAGGGCGCGTTCTACATGGCAGTCGAGGCCGGCGTGCCCGTCGCCCCGGTCGCCATCAAGCACACCGACGAGCTGATGGGCAAGGGCACGGGCGTCGCGCGCCCCGGCACCATCGAGCTGGTCGTCCTCCCGCCAGTCGAGACGGCCGGCCTCTCGACCGACGAGGACGTGCGACGCCTCGCCGAACACGCCAACGCGATGGTCGCGGAAGAACTGAAAAAGTAGACAGTAGACAGTAGTCAGTAGACAGTAGAAAAACCGTCTCTATCGCATCGCCCGGGTGTCAGCGTCAGCAGTCTCAGCGCGGAGCGCTACTGACTACTGACTACTGTCTACTCGCTCTTATGCTTCGCCAGCAGATCAGGAGATTCGTGCCCGCGGGGCTGCGGCCGCACCTGGGGGCGCTGCGGCGGCGGGTGGTGGCGCACCCTTTGCGCGTGCGCGCGCAGCGGCGTCGTCTGCTGAGAGACCCTTCGCTCGGCGCGCGCCAGCGCGAGCTGCTCGACCGCGTCAGCGACCGCATACACTTCCGCGACGGCATGTACGCGGGCGACGGCGAGAGCTACTTCCGCGCCGGCCTCTCGGCCGTGGACTGCCTCGACGACGTTCTGCGGCGCGCCTGCCCCCCGCAGATCAGGAGGTTCCTCGACCTGCCCTGCGGCTACGGGCGCGAGCTGCGCTTCTTCGTGCTGCGCTTCCCCGGCGCGGCCTTCACCGCCTGCGACATCCAGCCCGGCGCCGTAGACTTCTGCGCGCGCGAGTTCGGCGCGCGGCCCGTCTACTCGCGCCCCGACCTGTCCGAGGTCTCCTTCGAGGAAGACTTCGACCTCGTCTGGTGCGGCTCGCTCGTCACGCACCTCGACGCGGGCGCGACGCTCGAACTGCTCCGCCTCTTCGCGCGCCACCTCGCGCCCGGCGGCCTGGCAGTCTTTACAACCAACGGGGATCACGTCGCGCGCCGGATGCGCGAGGGGGGCGCGACCTACGACCTGCCGGCCGAGTACGCCGCGGCCGTCACCGGCTCGTACGCGCGGACGGGGCAGGGCTACCACGATTACCCGCGCGGCCAGGGCTACTTCGACTTCCACCCGGAGGGGCGCGGCTACGGCGTCTCCGTCACCGCGCCCGACTGGATTCGCGCGCAGGCGCGCCGCGCCGGCCCGCTCGAAGAGGTCTACTTCAAGGAGCGCGGCTGGGCCGACCACCAGGACGTGTTCGCCTTCGTCAGGCGGGATTGATCGGGATTTTAGATTCCGATTTTTGATTTTCGATTGGAGACTGAAGGCCGCCGCCCTTAAAATCGAAAATCGCAAATCGGAAATCAAAAATTTTTGAGGAATCAATCGGACATGAAAAGATTACTGACAGCCTGCGCCTTGTCTCTGTGTTTGTGCGCCGCGTCCGTGCCGTCCGTCGGCGCGCCGCGGGGCGACCACGGCCACGGCGACGACCTCGCCACCCTGCGGGCCAAGATTCGGCGCTTCGCCCTGACCGTCGTGACGGCCGATGCGCGCGGCCTCTCGGCCGGCGACCGCCGCGCGCTTGAAAAGATCATCGAGGCCGCGCGCCTCTTCGACCCGCTCTTCCTCCGCCAGGTCTGGAGCGGCAACCCCGCCCTCAAGCGGAAGCTCGAGGCCGACCGCACCCCCTTGGGCCGCGCGCGCCTCCACTACTTCCTCATCAACGACGGCCCGTGGTCGCAGCTCGACGAGAACAAAGCCTTCCTCGCGGGCGTCCCCGAGGAGAAGCCGCCGCAGGCCGCGCACTACCCGGACGACATACGGAAGGAGGAGTTCACGCGCTGGGTCGAGACGCTCGGCGAGGCCGAGCGGCAGAAGGCGACCGGCTTCTTCTACGCCATCCGCCGCGACCCGGCGGGGAAGCTCCGCGCCGTCCCCTACAGCGAGGAGTACCGCGAGTTCCTGGAGCCGGCCGCACGGCTCCTGCGCGAGGCCGCCGCCGCGACGACCAACGCGACGCTCAAGGACTTTCTGACGAAGCGCGCCGCGGCCCTCCTCTCGAACGACTACTACGAGTCGGACGTGGCCTGGATGGCGCTCGACGCGCCGATAGACGTGACCATCGGCCCCTACGAGACCTACTCGGACGGGCTCTTCGGCTACAAGGCCGCCTTCGAGGCTTACGTGACGCTGCGCGACGAGGCCGAGTCGCAGAAGCTGGCGCGCTTCAGCAACTACCTCCAGGAGCTGGAAGACAACCTGCCGATTGACCCGCGCTACCGCAACCCGAAGCTCGGCGCGTCGTCGCCGATCCGGGTCGTCAACGTCGTCTTCGCCTCGGGCGAGGGCAACTCGGGCGTCCAGACGGCGGCCTTCAACCTCCCGAACGACGAGCGCGTCGTGCGCGAGAAGGGCTCGAAGCGCGTCATGCTCAAGAACGTGCAGGAGGCGAAGTTCAACAAGACGCTCGTCCCCATCTCGCGCGTCGTGCTCGCCCCCTCGGAGCAGCCGCGCCTCTCCTTCGAAGCCTTCTTCACGCACATCCTCATGCACGAGCTTCTGCACGGCCTCGGCCCGCAGACCATCCGCGTCGGCGGCCGCGAGACGACCGTCCGCGGCGAGCTGAAGGAGACCTACGGGACGATTGAGGAGGCGAAGGCCGACATCACCGGCCTCTGGGCCTTGCAGTACCTGATGGACAAGGGCGCGCTCGACAAGAGGATGGAGCAGACGGTCTACACCACCTTCCTCGCCAGCATCTTCCGCTCGGTGCGGTTCGGCATCAAGGAGGCGCACGGGCGCGGCGTCGCCATCCAGTTCAACTACCTCTCGGACGAGGGCGCGATCAGCTTCGACGAGCGCGCCGGCACCTTCGGCGTCGTCCCCGCGCGCGTCAAAGACGCCGTCCGCAAGCTGACCGGAGAAATCCTCACCATCCAGGCCGAAGGCTCCTACGACCGGGCGAAGGCGCTGCTCGACAAGTACGGCGTCGTCCGCCCGCAGATGCAGCGCGCCCTCGACCGCCTCAAAGGCGTGCCCGTAGACATCGAGCCGAGCTACCCGCTGGCCGAAAGGCAAAAGGCAAGACGCACAAGGCAAGAGGCAAAAGTGAAACGCCGCCGGCAGGCGGCTCCGTCCCCGCCATTACGGCTTGGAGGGCTGCGGGTCCGGCTTCTTCTCTTCGCCGGGCTGGCCCTCCTCGATGACGCGCACGCGGCCGCGCAGGCGCTCGAACTCATCGAACTTGATGCGCATGCGGAGCCGGACGGTGTGGCCGCCCTCGAAGACCAGCTCGTCGTCGGCGTAGGTGTAGGTCGGGAACCAGTACTTGCCGTCTATCTGCTCGCGGTAGGTCTCGAAGACGGGGAAGCGCTGGTGGAACTCCGGCACCTGCTTGCCGCGCGCCTTGACGATCTGGTGGTCGCGGTCGTCAACCCAGATGCGGCCCTGGAAGAACGACCCGGCCTTCTTCGCCTTCTTCAGCTCCTTCAGCCGCCGCTGGTCGGAGAGGACTTTCGGCGTCACGTCGAAGACGTGCAGGTCGAGCTCGTCTATCCGCTCCTTGCCGACGTAGGCGAAGTCGTACTCGCCGAGCTTCGAGGGTTCGAGGACGAAGGCGTTGACGCCGCCGAAGGCTTCGAGGTCTTCGGGCGTGATGGTGACGCCCGAGAGCGTCGGGATGGGGAAGAAGAGAATCTTCTCCATCTGGTTGCCCTGGTCGTCGAGCAGGAAGCGCGAGACGCGGTGGTACTCGCCCGAAATCTGCCCGGCGAAGGCGAGGGTCTGGATGATGGCGTCGCGCCTGAAGCTGTACTCCGAGAGCGCGCGGCGGAACTCGGCCTCGCGGGCCGCGAAGCCGCGGATAATCTTGTCCGCGTCAACGGCCCCGCCCGAGCGGTTGACGACGGCCGGCGCGGTCTGCTGCGCCGCAGCGCCGACCGCGGCGAGGCCGACGAGCGCGGCCGTGAGGGCTTGGAGGACGATTCTCTTCATAAGGTTTTCCGAGGCGTAAAAGGAGTTTCGGGTTGCGGGTTGCGGGTTTCGAGTTAAAGCCTTTGTAATCGAACGGCTCAGGTTTCGGGAAAGTTCTTTAACTCGAAACCCGGAACTCGAAACTTTTAGCCGACGAAGTCGGCGACGACGCGGCGCGGGATGATGCCGCGCTCCGCGCCCTCGTCGAGGAGGCGCTGGACGGCGCGGCGGCCGCGCTCGGTGTAGTCGAGCGTGAGCTGGTTGACCCACATCCCGACGAAGCGGTCGGCGAGCCCCTCGTCCATGTCGCGCGCGAACTGCATGGCGTAGCGGAGCGCGTCCTGCCGGTGTTCGAGCGAGTAGCGGATGGACTCGTGGAGGTGCCGCGAGACGTGGCCGATGGTCTCCGCCCCGAGGTCGCGGCGGACGGCGTTCCCGCCCATCGGCAGCGGCAGGTCTGTCCGCGCCTTCCACCACTCGCCGAGGTCTACGACCTTGTGCAGCCCCACCCGCTGGTAGAAGAGCTGGCCCTCGTGTATGAGGAGGCCGGCGTCGGCCCGCCCCTCGCGCACGGCGTCTATGATCTGGTCGAACGCGACGACCTCGTGCGCGAAGTCGGGGCAGAGGATTTTGAGGGCGAGGAAGGCGCTCGTCAACTCGCCCGGCACGGCGACCTTCAGACGCGGGAGGTCTTCGACGCGGCGCGGCTCGCGCGCGACGACGACGGGGCCGTAGCCCTCGCCGATGCTGGCCCCGTGCGGCAGCAGCGCGTACTTGTCGGCGACGTAGGCGTAGGCGTGGAAGCTGACGGCCGTCACGTCGTAGACGCCGCGCGTCGCCTTCTCGTTGAGGGTCTGGATGTCTTCGAGCACGTGCTCGTAGCGCAGCCCGCCGGTGTCTACCTTCCCCGTCGCCAGCCCGTAGAACATGAAGGCGTCGTCCGAGTCGGGCGAGTGCGCGACGGTGACGGTGCGCTTCTCGGTGGCGGTAGTCATGGCTTGTCTTCCGATTTCCCGTTGCGCCCCTGCATGAGGATGTCTATTAACACGTTCACGCGCTGGTCGGTGTGCGCCAGAGATTCGACTAGCTGGGCTTGAGCCTCTGCCAACTGCGTGACGCGCTCGGTGAGCGTCTGCTGCGCCTTGCCGAGGTCAGACACGATGCCGAAAACGGCGACGAACGCAGTTTCGAGCTTGCCGATGCGCTCTTCCGCGTGCGCGTGTAGCTCGCGCATCTGCTCTAGCCCAGCGGCGAAGCTCTCCTGCTGCCTGATGATGAACTCCATCACCTTTTGAATCTCTTCGTTGGTCATACCTGTCTCCTCTTTTTGAGAATCATTAGGTGGGTGTTCGTCAGTTTAGCACACGGGGACGGGGAACGCTTCAGACTGCGGCCTCCTCGCGCTCGACGGGGCGGTAGAGCGTGTCGCGCTCGACGGCCTCGAAGCCGGCGCCCTCGATGAGCGAGACGATCTCCTGCCTGGACATCTTGACCTCGTTATTCGCCTCGACCGAGTAGCTGGCCGTCAGCTCGCCGCCCTCGGTGATGGTGCCGTCGAGGTCGTTCGCGCCGTAGTGGAGCGCGACCTGCGCGAGCCGCTTTCCGAGCATCACCCAGTAGGCCTTGACGTGCGGGAAGTTGTCGAGCATGAGGCGCGCGACGGCCACCGTCTTCAGGGAGTCCACGCCGGACGGGCCGGGCAGGTGCGAGAGCTGCGTGCCCGGCGGGTAGAAGGCGAGCGGGATGAAGCACTGGAAGCCGCCCGACTTGTCCTGCTGCTCGCGCAGGCGGACGAGGTGATCCACGCGGTCTTCGATGGTCTCGACGTGGCCGTAGAGCATCGTCGCGTTGGTCTTCAGCCCCGCCGCGTGCACCTTGCCCGAAAGCTCCAGCCAGCGCCCGGCGTCGGTCTTGTGCGCGCAGATTGAGGAGCGGGTCGGCTCGGCGAAAATCTCCGCGCCGCCGCCGGGGCAGGAGTCCATCCCGGCCGCCTTCAGGCGCTCGATGACCTCCTCGTCCGGCATCTTGTAGAAGCGCGCGAAGTGGTCGAGCTCGACCATCGTCCAGGCCTTCAGGTGGAGCTGCGGGTATCTCGCCTTGAGCGACGAGAGCAGGTCCGTGAAGTAGCTGAAAGGGAGCTTGGTGTTTAAGCCGCCGACGATGTGCAGCTCGGTCGCGCCCTCGCGGACGGCCTCGCCGGCGATGCGCAGGCTCTCCTCGATGTTGTGCGTGTAGGCGTCGGCCGCGCGCGGCGTGCGGAAGAAGCCGCAGAACTTGCAGTCGGCGTAGCAGACGTTGGTCGGGTTGAAGTGGCGGTTGACGTTGTAGTAAGTCGTCCGCCCGTGCAGCCGCCGCCGGACGTGGTCGGCCAGCCGGCCGAGCGCCGGCACGTCCTCCGAGCCGAAGAGCGCCACGCCGTCTTCGAAACCGAGCCGCCGGCCGGCCTCGACCTTCGCGGCGAGTTCGTTGAGTCTGGGGTCGTGTGAAAACTTCATGGTTCCGGGTCTGGTGTTCGCTTTAGTATCAGATATAAATCGCCGCCCGCTTCACTCCCAGAGCGGCCGCACGTCGAGCACGAAGCCGCGCAGGAGCGGGTCGCCGGAGACGGTCTCGGGGTCTTCCAGGATTTCGACGGCGGCCTGCGGGCGGTAGACGTAAACTTTCTTCTCGAACGGGTCAATGAGCCAGCCGAGCTGCACGCCGTTGGCGACGTACTCCTCCATCTTTTTCTGAAGCCGGCCGAGCCTGTCGCTCCGCGAGCGCAGCTCGGCGATGAAGTCCGGGGCGATGTGCGAAAAACTCTCCCGCTCTTCGTCCGGCAGCGCCTCCCAGCGCTCGTTCCGTATCCAGCAGCAATCGGGCGACCTCTTCGCGCCGTTCGGCAGCGTGAACATGGCGGAAGAGTCGAAGCCCTTACCCGTGCCATCTTTCTTCGCCCAGGTGCCGAATGCGAGATTCAATTCAAAGTTGCGGTTGCCGGTCTTCATCGTGGTCGGCGGCATGATGACGAAGTCTCCGTCGCTCGTGAGTTCCCAGTTCAAGTCCCGGTTGAGCATGCAGAACTCGAAGAACTCGCGCTCGCTGAGCTTCTTCAGGATGGGGCTGAAGTGGATGACGATCTCCTGGGTAGCATCTTCGGTCGGCGTCAGTACGGCAGTCATGGCTTTCTCGCCCCTTCAGAATCTCAGGAACACCGCGCCGCCGAAGGTCGCCAGCAGGATGACGCTGACGAAGGCGTTCGTGGTGAAGAAGGCCGCGTCGAGGCGCGACAGGTCGTCGGCGCGCACGAGCGAGTGCTGGTAGACGAGGAGCGCCCCCGTCACGAGCACGCCGGCGAGCGCCAGCGCGCCCAGGCCCGTCAGGAAGTATAACCCGGCGAGCGCCGCGAACGCCCCCGCGTGCAAAAGCCTCGCGGCCCACAGCGCGCGCGCCACGCCCAGGCGCGCCGGCATCGAGCGCAGGCCCGCGCGCCGGTCGAAGTCGTAGTCCTGGCAGGCGTAGAGCACGTCGAAGCCCGCCGTCCAGAGGAGCACGACGAGCGAGAGCAGCAGCGGCACGGCGCTGTCTATCGCCCCGCGCACCGCGACCCACGCGCCCGTCGGCGCGATCGAAAGGCACCAGCCGAGGGCGAGGTGCGAGAGAGACGTGAAGCGCTTCGTGTAGGAGTAGAGCAGGACGGAGGCCAGCGCCACGGGCGCGAGCAGGAGCGCCAGCGGGTTGAGCATCGCCGCCGCGAGGAAGAAGAGCGCCGCCGAGGCGGCCGTGAACCCCCAGGCGAAGCGCACGGACAGGAGGCCGGCGGGGATGGCGCGGGCGCGGGTGCGCGGATTGGCCGCGTCGAACTCGCGGTCGGCGATGCGGTTGAAGGCCATCGCCGCCGAGCGCGCCCCGACCATCGCCGCCGTGATCCAGAGCAGTTGCCAGAGCGAAGGCAGCCCGCGCGCCGCCAGCGCCGCCCCCAGCAGCGCGAAGGGCAGCGCGAAGAGCGTGTGCTCGACCTTGATCATCTCGAGCGTCGTGCGGATGTTGCGGACTGCGGTCGCCATCTCGGACTCGTAAGAGAGCAAAAATCGGGCCGGCCCGGCGGCGGCCGAAAACGCCTCGACCTCCCGCCCGCTCTGGCAAAACGCCACGCCGCCACGCCCGCCCTTGCACTCTGCGAAAGGAGTAGACAGTAGACAGTAGTCAGTAGACAGTAGAAAGACTTTCGCTTGCGAATCGTCCGTGTATCAGCGTCAGCGGCCATCACGCGGGGCCTACTGTCTACTGACTACTGTCTACTGTCTACTTCAGCATTCCAGTAGTCGGGCGACTCCTGCATGTTCGGGTCGGGGCGCTCCATCCAGCGCTCGGGGCGCTTGAGTTCGCGGAAGCCGAACTGGCGGTAGAGGCCGTGCGCGTCCTTCGTCGCCAGAACCCAGCGGCGGAAGCCCTGCAAACGGGGGTGCGCCAGCATGACCTCCATCAGCCACTTCGACAGCCCGCGGCCGCGGTGAGCCTCGACGATAAACACGTCGGCCACCCACGCGAACGTCGCGTAGTCGGTGACGACGCGCGCGAACCCGACCATCTCCCCGCCGCGGTAGACGCCGAACGGCAGCGAGTTCTCCACCGAGCGCCGCACGACTTCGAGGCCCCGGCCCCGCCCCCAGTAACTCTCCTCGCTGATGAAGCGGTGAACCACGCCGAGGTCGAGCCGCCCCCGCTCGTCGCTGATCGTGTACTCGCCTTTGTGCCAATCCATAAGCGTCAATGATGAATGCGGAATGATGAATATGGCGCAAGTTGAATTTCATCATTCAAGCTCCCTTTAATTCATCATTCATCATTCCGCGTTCATCGTTTCCTTTCCACTGCGTGCCGGTCGGGTGCGGGATGCCGAACTGGTCGAGGACGCGGAAGACGAGGTGGTCTACGAGTTGTTCGATGGTCCGGGGCCGGTGGTAGAAGCCGGGGCTGGCGGGGAGGATGCGCGCGCCGGCGCGGTCGAGGCGCAGCATGTTCTCCAGGTGGATGGCGTTGTAAGGCGTCTCGCGCACGACGAGCACGAGCCGCCGCCCCTCCTTCAGGGTCACGTCGGCCGCGCGGTGGATCAGGTTCGCCCCCGCCCCCGAGGCAATAGCCCCGAGCGTGCCCATCGAGCACGGCACCACCACCATCCCCGCCTGCGGGTGCGACCCCGAGGCGGGCGGCGCGGCCAGGTTGTCGAGCCGGTGCCAGCGGATGAGCTTCGAGTCGGCGGGCAGCCCGACCCACTCGTTGACCGCGCGCACGTCGCCCTCCTCCAGCTTCGCCCCCGCCTCGACGCGCGCCACGACCAGCGCCGTCGAAGACGTAATCAGGTTGATGCGCGCGACCGCCCCGCTCGCCGCCATGTGCAGAAGCGTGCGGTGCGCGTAGACGGTGCCGGAAGCCCCGGTGATGGCGACGGTCAGTTCCATAAGAGCAGAGGTCAGAGGTTAGAGGTCAGAGGTTAGTAAGAAGTCTTTAACTGACCTCTGACCTCTGGCCTCTGACCTCTGCCCTGCATCTTACGTTCCGCCGCCGCCGCGGGCAAGCGGGGCGCGTTTCGGGGGCGCGCCGCGCGGGTGCTAGAATGCCGCCCAACTCTTAAGTTTCGAGTTTCGGGTTTCGAGTTTCGAGTTCGTGCCCCGCGAGTTGAATGGGACGACTTGCGCCGCCCGGACTCGAAACTCGAA
>DASZKF010000380.1:0-5762 GCA_035947355.1 Pyrinomonadaceae bacterium
CCGCGCGGGTTGAATGACTCAACCCACGCCGCGCGAACCCGGAACCCGAAACTCGTAACTCGAAACTTTATGCGGGCGTGATGGGAAGGCAGACGGCCGCGGGGCGGGGTGCCGTGTATCAGTACGGTGCGCGGGGGCGTGAGGGCGGGGGGGACTCCGGGGCGGGCCGGGCGGGGCGTGCGCAAAACGCTGATATTTTGTGGTTTAGAGGCCGGGCGCGGGCCGGCGCGGCGCTGGTGGCATATCCGTTGCACTAGGGAGGGGCCACAGGGGTTTGGTGGGAAACAGTCAACTAGACTAGGGAGGGTAAAAGGATGCTTTGGACAATTCTGGTGATCTTGCTGGTGCTGTGGCTCCTCGGTTTGATCGGCGGCGTCGGCGGCGGTCTGATTCACTTGCTGCTCGTCATCGCGGCCGTCGTCCTCGTTATTAACCTGCTGTCGGGCCGCCGCCCCGTGGTCTAACGGGCACACGCCAGACGGCGACTTCCCTCGCGCGTGGACGCATCAAGTGTCGGCCCTCCGGGGCCGCTCTGACAGGGGTCGGGCCGCACGCCCGGTCTCGTCCACAACAGACGGCGCCTCTTCTCCGGAAGGGGCGCCGTTCTTTTTAGTAGACAGTAGACAGTAGTCAGTAGCCAGTAGCGCTCCGCGTGAAGACCGCTGACGCCCTGATGATTCGATACCGGAGGTCTTTCTACTGACTACTGACTACTGACTACTGTCTACTGTCTACTGTCTTTATGCAGTCGTGTGTATCGGCGTGTCCTTACGCAGCGGGTGGTGGCGCATGAGCCAGGCGGAGGGGGCGACGACGAGGAGGATGCCGAGGGCGGTGAGCGCGTCGAAGGAGCGCCGCCAGATGAGCACGTCGAAGGCGAGGGCGAAGACGATCTGCATGAGCCCGACGACCGAGACGCGCGGCGGCGAGCCGAGCGCGAAGGCCCGCGTCATCGCCAACTGCCCCGCCGTGCCGGCGAGGCCGACACCGGCCAGGAGCAGCGGCGTCGCCGCGTCACCGAACACGGAGGCCGGCGCCGCCCCGCCTGTCAGCAGGAGGAAGACGAGCGTGAAGGCGGTCGAGACGCCGGAGAAGTGCGTGACGACGGCGCGCGCGTCGAGGCGGCCCAGGCGGTTGAGGCCGATCATGGCGACGGCCGTGCAGAGTGCGTTGCCGACCGCGGCGAGCGCCGCGAGCCGGTCGCCCGCCGCGTCGGGCCGCTGGATGAGGACGATGCCCACGAGACCGACGGCGACCGCCGCCCACACCGCGCGCGAAGGCCGCTGCCCGAGCGCGGGCCACGCCAGCAGCGTCACCCACACGGGCACGGTGTTGCTCAGCGTCAGCGCCGTCGAGATGGGCAGGTGCGTGAGCGCGTAGAAGGCGCAGAGGACGCCGAGGCTCCCGGCGACGCTGCGCACCCAGAGCGTTAAGGGCCGCCACAGGACGAGCCGCACGCCGGTCGCCACGGCCAGCGCGGCCGACAGCACGAAGGCCACGGCCGTCCGCGCCAGCGCCACCACCTGCCACTCGCAGCGCTCCCCCGCCAGGTGGCTCAAAGCCCCCATCACGGCGAACGCCAGCGAGCCCGACAGCATGAACAGGTACGCGCGCGGGTACTGCTCGCCCGCGGCCTCGTGCGTTCGCTTCACGGCGGCCGGCATCAGTTAAATAAGAAAATGATGAATGCGGAATGATGAATGATGAATATGATGCCGCTCGGATGATGAGACTCGACGTGAATCACATTCATCACTCATCGTTCCGCATTCATCATTCTTATGGTTCGGGCGGGCCGCCGCGGCGGCCGCGGCCGCGGCGCCTGCCGCGCGCCTCCTCCTTGAGCTGCTGGAACTGCTGGAACTGTTCGGGCGTGAGCACCTGGCGCAGCCGCTCGTCGGCCTGCCGGCGAATCTCCGCGAAGCGCGGCTCCGACTCGCGGCGCAGCTCGTTCATCTGGCGGCGCGCGTCCGAAAGTATCTGCTCGGCCTGCGTGCGCTGCTCGTCGGTAAGGTTCAGGCGTTTGAAGAGCAGGTGCGGGGCGTCGGCGCGCGCCCGCCCGCGCGCCCACCCGCGGTAGGCGTTGAGCGCCAGCGCGCCGGCCGCGAACCCGAGCACGAAGATGCCCAGGGCCACCAGCCGCACCTGCCACTTGTTACGCATGAGGCTATTCGTTGACATCTTCCGACTCCGCCGACGCGTACACGGCCCTGAAGACCTGGTCGTAGTCCACCTCGGCGTCGGCCGTCTCGGCCGGGCCGAAGAGCGCCGCGTCCGTCGAGTAGTAGTCCGGCGCGGTGGCCGCCACCTGCCCGTCGTCCGCGGGCGCGAGGCCGAGGTTCGGGGCGACGAAGGTGAAGACCGCGAGCAGCGCGACCGCGGCCGCCATCGAGGAGACGAGCGCGCCGGCCGCGCGCCACAGCCGCCTGAGCGACGGAGTCTCCTCCTCGGCGAGCCGCTCGCGCAGCGCCGCCAGCACGCGCGTCTGGAAGAAGGGCGAAGGCTCGACCCGCTCGGCGGCCCGCTCGCGCAGGAGCGCCGCCGAGACGCGCGCGGCGTCGAAGGCCCGCCGGCACTCGGCGCACCCTTCGGCGTGCGCGCGCGCGGCCGCCAGCTCGCCCTCGCTCAAGCGCGCGAGCGGCCCGCCCTCAAGGATGCCGATGATGTGTTGGTCTTTCATCTCTCACCAACGCTTTCTACGCGCTACCTCTTCCCGCCGAACTGCAACAGCTTCTCGACGGCCTCGCGCATCCGCCGCCGCGCGCGGAACGCCTGCACCTTGACCTTCGACTCCGACCAGCCGGTCATCTCCGCCACCTCCTTGACCGGCAGCTCCTCGCCGTCAACCAGGGTCAGGACGAGGCGGTCGTCGGCGGACATCGTGTCGAGCACGCGGCCCGCGAGGTCGGCCGCCACGCGGCCCCGCTCGGCCGCCTCGTGGCGCGCGGCGGCCGCGCCCGACAACTGATTATCAAGCCACGCGCCCTCGTCCTCCGTTAAGTCCGAAACCGTCAGCTCGGGCCGCCGGCCGGCGGCGCGCAGCAGGTTGAGGCACGTGTTGGTGGCGATGCGCGTCAGCCAGCCCTCGAAGGAGCCGCGCCCCTCGAAGCTGTCGAGCTGCGTGAACGCCTTCAAAAAAACTTCCTGCGCGGCCTCCTCGACCCGCTCCCGCTGGCGGAAGAAGCGCGAGGCGACGCGGAAGACGCGCGGGCTGTGCCGACGGACGATCTCGGCGAAGGCGGACTCGTCGCCGCCGCGCGCCAGACGCGCCAGCTCCAAGTCGCCCGCCTGCTCCAAGCCGTCGCGCCGCAGATGCACCCCGGAAACTTTTCGCCGGGCCGCCCGGCGAAAAGTTTCGAGTTGCGAGTTTCAAGTTCCAAGTTCGTGCCGCGTAGATTGAAAGACTCTATTCACGCCGCTCGACCTTGAAACTTGAAACCTGGAACTTGAAACCCGCCGCCGGGCCGCCGGCGAGAGTGTTAGAACATTTCGCCTTCGCCGCGGGGCTCGCCGCGCCGCCGTTCGCGACGCTGCTCGCGCCGCTGCTTGCGCTCCTGACGGCGCTGTTCGAGCTGCGTCCGCTGCTCCGGCGTGAGGACGGCGAGCGACTCCTGGCGGAGGCGGAACTGCTCGGCCATCAGCTTCGCCTCGATGGCGGCCGACTCCGTCAGCTTCTGCGCGGCCAGGGCCTCGTTGAAGGTGTCGCCCTCCTGAAGCTGGCGCAGCTCCTGCCGCTTGGCGCGGAGCTGCTGGCGCAGGGGCCGCGTGCGCTCGCCGAAGCTCTGGTGGAGCTGCCCGAGGCGCGTCTTCTGGTCGTCCGTCAGCTCGATGCCGCGGAAGCCGAACCCGCCGCCCCGGCGCCCGCCGCGGCCGTGGCGCTCGCCGCCGCGGTGCTCGCCGTGGGGCTTCGCCTGCTCGTCCTGCGCGGTGGTCTGCGCGATGGCGATGGGCGCGGCCACGGCCACGGCCGCGAGCGCGGCCACGGCCAGCGTCTTGATCTTCCCGAGTCTTTTCATCTTAATGCGTGCTCCTTGATTGCTACAGTTTACCTTGTTCTTGTTCGCGGGGAGGAGTCCACTTGCGCCGTCTCCGGCGGGGGCCTCCGCGAGGCCCACTCCCGTCAGACACCGGCCGCGGGCCGCGCGTTACAGCCGGCCCGACCTTAGCGGCGGTCGCGGCGGTCGCGCCAGTCGTCGTCCTCGTCGCGGTCGCGCAGCTTGTAGGTGTAGAGCGCCGACCCGGCCGCGCCGACGATGGCCCCGATGATCGCGCCCTTCTTGCCGCCGGCCACCCCGCCGACGACCGCGCCGGCCGCCGCCCCGCCCGCGACCGTCAGCTTGTCGCGGTGCTCCTCCCAGAAGGAGCGGTCGTCGTCGCGCCGGTCGTAGCGGCCGTAGTCGTAGCGGCGCCCGTTGTCGTAGCGCCTCTGCTGCGCCGCCCGCCCGTAGTAGCGGCCCCTGGAGGTCTGCGCCATCGCCGGCGCGGAGGCCGAAGCGATCAGCGCCAGGCCCATCACCAAACCCAGAATCCTTTTCATAACTCACCCTTCCTTGTCGTCTCCGGGAGAGCCCAATTCCCGCGGGAGACCCCTTTCGCGTCGGCGGGCCGACGCCCTCCTGTAAGTTAAGACACCGCGCGGGTCGGCGCGGTTACCGGAGGCCCGCCCAGGCAGTAAAAAGGGCGTCCCGCGCATCTCATTGGCCCCTCATTTAAAGCGAAAATGAACCCCTCACGGCGGCCGCTCGTAAGGTAACTCGGGGCCGGGCCGCGGCCGTAACCGCAGCGCCCGGTGTCGGTGTCTATCAGTTCGTGAGAATGACTTTGCACATGGGAAGGATCAGCCATCCGCGCCTCGCCGCCGCGGCGCTCGTGCTCTTCCTCGGCGCGGCGACGGCGCACGGGCAGAAGGCGAAGACGGCGGCCGCCGACGGGCTTTCGCAGGCGCGCGCCGCGCTCGTCGAGGCGACCGAGGAGTACAAGGCCGGCACGCGCGAGATGATCCACCTGAAGGAGGCCGAGGTCGCGAAGGCCGAGCAGGCCCACGAGCAGCTCAAGGCCCTCGTGGCCGACGGCCTCGTCGCCCGGCGCGAGCTGGAGGAGGACGCGCTCGCGCTCGCCGGCAAGCGCGCCGCGCTCGAAGACCTGCGCAAGCAGATCGTTGATTCCGACCACCTCATCGCCGAGGTCAGGGCGGCCGAGGAGGCCGAGCGGGAGGCCGCGAAGCAGGCTCAGGAGTTGGCGCGCTTGCAGAAGGCGGCCGCCTCCCGCGCGCGGCTGCTCGCGACGGCCAGGTACAGCGCCGGCCCCGTCGTCATCCGCCACACGGGCGGGTCGGGCTGGACGATCTCGAACCTCTCCGGCGTGCAAAACTTCTTCTGGAACGCCTTCGGGCGGCCGCTCCCGACGAGCGCCGTCGGCCAGACGGCGACGCACGACCGGCTCGGCTTCGACCACCGGCGGGCGGTTGACGTGGCCCTGCACCCCGACAGCGTCGAGGGCCGCGCCCTCATCGGCTACCTCCAAGCCAACGGCATCACCTTCATCGCCTTCCGCGCCGCCGTCCCCGGCTCGGCCACCGGCCCGCACATCCACATCGGCCCGCCGTCGCACAAAATCTAGCGATTCTGGATTCTGGATTCTGGATTAGCATGCTTCCCAAGCTCGAAGCCGCTTCCGAAACGTTCAACCTTCGTCTGCCGAATAATCCAAAATCCAGAATCGCCGGGGTGTAACCGACGCGCGCGCCCCGGTGTCTGGTTAAG
>DASZKF010000381.1:0-36407 GCA_035947355.1 Pyrinomonadaceae bacterium
CTCTAGCCCCCAGCCCCTAGTCGGGAGGCATCGTCGCCGGGGCGAAAATCATCTCTAATATGACTATTCCCGGCTTCAGGTGAGGTGATATGAAAGGCAAAAAGTATTTTGACGTGCAGAACTTAGAAGCGAAATTCGTGCGGGTCAGGGCGGCGCTCGCGGCGGCCCTCCTGGTGTTGACGCTCGCCGCCTTCGGCCAGCCGGCCGCGGCGCAGGCGCAGACGCCCCCGCGGGCCGCGGCGTCGCAGGACTCTTACGCCGACGTGGTCGCGCGCGTCGCGCCGGCCGTCGTCACCATCCGCTCGCAGCGGCGCGTGCGCGCCTCCGAGCAGTTCCCGTTCATGGACGACCCTCTGTTCCGCGAGTTCTTCGGCCAGCGCGCCCCGCGCGGCCAGGAGCCGCGCACCGAGCGCCTGCGCGGGCTCGGGTCGGGCGTCATCGTCTCGGCCGACGGCTACATCCTGACGAACCACCACGTGGTTGACGGGGCCGAGGAGATCACGGTCGAGCTTAACGACAACCGGACTCTCCGGGCCAAGCTCGTCGGCTCGGACCCGCCGAGCGACCTCGCCGTCTTGAAGGTCGAAGAGCGCGGGCTGCCCGTGCTCCCGCTCGGCGACTCGGACAGGGTGCGGGTCGGCGACATCGTCCTCGCCATCGGCAACCCGCTCGGGGTCGGGCAGACCGTCACGTCCGGCATCATCTCGGCGAAGGGCCGGCAGACGGGCCTCGGCGACGGCAGCTTCGAGGACTTCCTCCAGACCGACGCGGCGATTAACCGCGGCAACTCGGGCGGCGCGCTCGTCAGCGCCGCGGGCGAACTGATCGGCATCAACTCGCAAATCCTCTCGCCCTCGGGCGGCAACATCGGAATCGGCTTCTCAATACCCTCGAACATGGCGCGCGACGTGATGGGCCAGCTCGTCCGCACGGGCCGCGTCCGGCGCGGCATGGTCGGCGTCTCGATACAGGAGGTGACCTCCGACATCGCGGCCAGCCTCAGCCTGCCGGCGGCGCGCGGCGCGCTCGTCAGCGAGGTGCAGCCCGGCAGCCCGGCCGAGCGCGCCGGCGTCCGCCGCGGCGACGTGATTACGGCCGTCAACGGCGCGCCGGTCGCCGACTACAACGCCTTCCGCAACGCCATCGCCCGCACGCAGCCCGGCACCGAGGTGACGCTCACGGTCGTGCGCGACGGGCGCGAGCAGCAGCTTCGCGCCACGCTGGCCGAGCTGCCCGTTGAGCGCGGCGAGGGCGGGCGCACCGAAGGCGGCGGCGAGGAGAACACCTCCGGCGGCGGCCGTCTCGGCGTGACCGTCGAGCCGCTGACGCCCGAGTCGGCGGCGCGGCTCGAACTGCCGCGCGACGCGCGCGGCCTGCTCGTCACCGGCGTTGACCCCGAAGGCCCCGCGGCCGAGGCCGGCATCCGCCGCGGCGACGTGATCCAGGAACTCAACCGCAAGCCCGTCACCACGCGCGAAGAGCTGCGCGCCGCGCTCGCCGGCGCCGGCGAGCGCCCCGTGCTCCTGCTCGTCGCGCGCGAAGGGCGCAGCAACTACCTGACCGTCCGCCTGCGCGCGCAGTGACCGGGGCGCGCAAGCTCTCACCCGGAAGGGCGCGCCTGCTTTCTCGCGGCGCGCCCTTCGTCTATAATCCCCCGCGCTCGACCCTCTTGAGACCGAACGACGCGCGCCCCGGCCGAACGGGCGGCGGGAGCCTTTATGATTAAAGTCCGCGACATGAACATCGAAGAGATGCAGGCCCTCATCCGGAGGGTCGGGTTCGGCCACCTCGGGTGCGCGCGCGACGGCCGGCCCTACGTCGTCCCGATGAACTACGCCTACGACTCGCAAGACCTCTACTTCTTCACCACCGAGGGCACCAAGACCGAGTTCATCGAGGCCAACCCGCAGGTCTACCTCCAGGTCGAGGAGGTCGCCGACGCGAGCCGGTGGCAGAGCGTGATGGTGACGGGCCAGGCCGAACTCGTCAGCCTACCCGCCGAGATGGAGCGCGCCATGCAACTCCTCACCGCGCGCAACCCGACCCTCACGCCGGCCATCAACGAGACCCGCATAGACGCCTGGGGCCGGCCCAACAACATCCGCATCTACCGCCTCCGCCCCGCCGTCATTGACGGGCGCGCGGCCACGCCCGACGCCGCCGAGCCTGCCTAGCGCCGGACGGCCCGCGCCCCGTCTACAAGCCTCGCCGGTGCCATCCTCGCTTTACTGCAAAAAATTTTGCATGGTTTAACTCAGTTAAATTAATTATTGTAAGTAAAGGAGTTGACAACGTCTGTCAGATTCCTTTAAGCTGCGCGCGACCCGAAAGTGTGTTCAGAAGGGCACTGTCGGGTCCCTATCCTTGTCATCATTCCGTTAACTACCCCCAATCTGGCCGCGAGGGAAGAGGGCAAGGTGTGCTCCGCACGCACAAATTCTTGGTGCCCGTGAGGCGGGCATCGCATCTCGGTTCTTAGCTCAATCTGGAGGCTCAAGTGAGAAAACATCTACTCTCCCTGGTGAAGACACTCGCCCTGTCGTTCTGTCTCACCCTAGGTATTCTGGTCGCCGACCTGACCAACCTTCACGCCGCGGCGGCCGGCGCGCAGGCCGGCGCGGCGGCCGTCGCCGACGGCACGGTCGTCGGCCACAGCATCGCCGCGAGGAACGTGCTCGTCAACGGCGTCGCGACGAGCGGCGTCTTCCGCGGCAGCGTCCGCATCGCCGACAGCATCGTCTACGGCGGCGGGACGAACCTAACGGGCATCTTCCCGCACGTCAGCGAGGGCGTTTCGGCCGGCGGCATCTTCCCGCACGTCAGCGACAGTCTCTCGGACGACGGGATTTTCCCGCACACGCCCGACAGCCTCTCGGCCGGCGGCATCTTCCCGCACGTCACGGACACAGCGACCGGCGCGAGCCTGACGGGCGGTGTCGTCGAGGGCGACAGCGTGCAGGTCGTTGACGGCGTCATCACCGGCCAGAATCTGAGGGTCGTGGGGACGGTCGTCAGCGTCGGCCGGGCCGCGAGCGTCGTCGCCGGGCCGGGCGCGCCGCCGGCGAGTTAGGCGCGCGGGCGGCGTCCGCGCGAGGGTCTTCGGTAGGACGAACCCGGCGGCGTTCCGACGGCCGGGGAGGGGCAGTCACGCGCCGGGCTGCCCCTCCCTGTCTTTGCGGCCGCCCGGTCGGATTGTCCTTTGGTCGCCGCGGGACTATGATGATTCCAGGCCCCGGCGTCCCTCACGCGCGCCGCCGCCGTGTTTACAGTAAACGCCGGGGAGTCTTCGGGGCGGGAGCCTCGCGGCCGTGTCGCGCCCGACGCGGCCGACAGCCCTTTCGCCGTCAGGCGAAGCCAAGAGATGAACAACGACCGCATCCTCGGGTATTACGTCTGGGCGACCATCGCGGCTGGCGCGGCCGTCGTCGTCTACTGCGCGTCGCGGGTCGAGCTGGCGAGCCTCGACCTGAAGTACGTGCTGCTGAGCCTGCTGACGATCTTCCTCAGCTCGCGCATCTCCATCGCCGTCCCGAACACCACCGGCCACGTCACCGTCTCCGACACCTTCATCTTCCTCGTCATGCTGCTCTACGGGCGCGAGGGGGCCGTCTTCCTGGCCGCCGCCGAGGGCGGCTACTCCTCGCTCCCGTTCCGGCTCAAGTCCAGCACGGTGGCCTTCAACAGCGCCATCATGGGCGGCGCGACCTTCGTCTCGGGCACGGTGCTGGAGTGGCTCTTCGGCCGGCTGACCGACCTGCCGCAGTCCGACCCGCGCACCTTCGTCGCGGCGATCTGCACGATGGCCGTCGTGCAGTACCTGGCGAACTCCGTCCTCGCCGCCGTCTTCACCGCGCTGAAGCGCGGCGACAGCTTCGTCCACACCTGGACGAAGTATTACCTCTGGTCTTCGATCACGCACCTGGCGGGGGCCTCGTCCGCCGGCATCATCTCGCGGCTCGTCGCCCACTTCGGCTTCTACTACGTCCTGCTGACCTCGCCCATCGTCGTCATCATCTACCTCACCTACCGCACCTACCTGCAGAACCTCGAGACCTCGGCCGAGCAGGCCGAGCGGGCCGAGCGCGAGCGGATGCAGGCGCACTACGCGCAGATCGAGAAGCTCTCGGCCCTGGGCGAGCTGGCCTCGGGCGTGGCGCACAACTTCAACAACACGCTGACCGGCATCCTCGCCCGCGCGCAGCTGCTGCTCAAGTCGAGGGACTTCGCCGACATCGAGCGCGGCCTCAACATCATCATCCGGACGGCCGAGGACGGCGCGCAGACCGTCAAGCGCATCCAGGACTTCGCCCGCCAGCGCCGCGACCACGACTTCGTCCCGATAGATGTTGACCAGCTCATGCTCGAAGTCGCCGAGATCACGCGCCCGCGCTGGAAGGATCACGCCGAGGCCCGCAACGTCCACATCACTCTGGAGCGCCAGATCAACTCGCACGCGACGATCATGGGCGACGCCGGCGAGCTGCGCGAGGTGCTCATCAACATGGTCTTCAACGCCGTGGACGCGATGCCCTCGGGCGGCCGCCTGACGCTGGCGACGCGCGCGGCGGGCGGCGAGGTCGAAATCTCGGTGAGCGACACCGGGGTGGGGATGACCGAGGAGGTTCGCTCGCGCGTCTTCGACCCGTTCTTCACCACGAAGGGGAAGGCCGGGATGGGCCTGGGCCTTTCGGTGAGCTACGGCATCATCCGCCGGCACGAGGGGACGGTCGAGGTCGAGTCGGAGGTCGGGCGCGGGGCGACCTTCCGCGTCCGGCTGCCGGCGGCGACCGACGGCGCGGCGCTGCCGGCCGCGGCCGCCTCCGCCGCCCAGGCCGCGGTGCCCGGCCCCTGCGACCTGCGCCTGCTCGTCGTGGACGACGAGGACTACGTGCGCGAGCTGCTGCGCGACATCCTCGAGCACGAGGGCTGCGAGGTGATGCTGGCGGCCGACGGGCACGAGGCCATCTCGCTCTTCGAGGCGTGCGAGTTCGACGCCGTCTTCACCGACGTCGGGCTGCCGGGCATGAGCGGCTGGGAGCTGGCGCGCTACGTGCGCGAGAAGAACGGGGGCGTGGCGCTGGCCGTCATCACGGGCTGGGGCGACACGGTGAGCCTGGAGGAGCAGTCGGCGTCGCAGGCCGACTGGGTCGTGCCGAAGCCCTTCAGTATCGACCGCATCGTCAACCTCGTCCGCGAGGTCGCCCGCCGCAAGGCCGCGCAGGAGATGCTCGCCCTCCCGAAGCGGTAAAAAAGTTTCGGGTTACAAGTTTCGAGTTAAGACCACGTTCAGAAGCCCGACCGTCAGGGAGGGCGTTGAGGCTCGCGTAAAGCCCAACGCCCTCCCTCACGGTCGGGCTTCTGTTACGAACTCGAAACTCGAAACCCGTAACCCGAAACTTTTTCCGCTTACCGGCCTTTCTTGCTTGTACTCTTCTTCGCCTTCCGGCGCGGGCCGCCGGCCTTCTTCGCGGCCGGCTCCGAGCGCCTGACGACCCGCTAGCCGCCCCCGACTTCCAATCGCAAATCAAAAATTTCTTCAGTCTTCCTTAATCCGCCTGATGTCGCGCCCGCCGTAGAGCAGGTCGAAGAGGAAGCGGCCGAGGCGGCCGGGCTTCTTCTCGGTGGCGAGCAGTTGGTCGCGGGTGTCGTGGAAGCCCTCGTCGGCGGCGACGCGGTGCGAGATGTCGTAGAGGGCGTGGGGCGTCCCCCGGAGCTTGCCGAGGAAGTCTACGGGCATGTCGCGCACGGCGTCGTAGAGCGAGACGCCGCGGTTGGTGAAGGGGTGCTTGATGCGGGTGCGCGCGGCCAGCTCGGGGAGCGTGCCGAACAGCTCGTCGAAGTCCACCCAGCGCCCTTCGAGGTGGAACTGCGGCCAGGGCATGAGCGTGCGTTTCGGGAGGAAGAAGCGCAGCAGCGGCAGCCGCGAGTTCCAGAACTCGCGCCGCAGCCAGAGGGCGCGCACGCGGGTCGCGACGCCCGCCGCACGGGCCAGCGCCTCGACGGCCGCCATCCGCTGCCCGCACGAGCCGGCGTTCAGGCGCAGCGTCTCCGAGACGGGCCGGTCTTCGTCTATCGAGTAGTAGGCCCGCATCTTCTCGCCGAAGTGGCGGTGGGCCGCCTGCACGAACTCGCGCGGCGACATGCCGGGCCGCTCCAGCTCGGCCTTGAGCGCCTGCACCTCGCGGCTCCCGTGGTCGAGGATGTGTGTCTCGGCGAGGTTGGCCGGCCCCGGTATTACGTCCTGCACCTCCGGCATCGTTCGCACCTCCTCAGCGCGCCTTGACGTAGCCGTGCGCGCGGAACCAGGCGAGGGCGCGCGCGACCGCCTTGCGCGCGCCGACATGCGGCTCGTAGCCGAGCTCGCGCCCCGCCTTCGAGCCGTCGAGGAACTGCCCCAAGGCCATCACGGCGACGGCCGTCGAGGAGAGGCGCGGCACCTCGCCTCCGAGCAGGCGGTAGCGCGCCTCCTGAAGCTTCGAGAGGACTCGCGCCAGCCCGAGCGGGATGGCCCGGCGGGGCGGCTCGACGCCGGCCTCTTCGGCGATGACCCTCACCAACTCGTCCATCGTCACGTTCTCGCCCGTCAGAAGGTATCGCTCGCCGGCCCGGCCACGCTCGCAGGCCAGCAGGAGCCCGCGCCCGGCGTCGCCCGCGTAGACGACGTTGCGGCGGCCCCCCACGTAGCCGGGCAGAGTCCGGTTCGCGACCTCGACGATGAGCCGGCCCGTCGAAGGCCCCGCGTCGTACTCGCCGAAGCACATCGCCGGGATGGCGACGACGACCGGGAGCCCTCGCCGCGCCTTCTCCACGGCCAGGCGATCCATCTCCCACTTGACCTGCACGTAGGGCGTCAGGTCTCTGGGCCGCTCGCTGGTGGCCGCCTCCTCGGTCGCCGGCCGCCCCGAGGGGTCGCGCGCGAGCGCGATGGCCGCGCCGACGTAGACGATCTTCCGCAGGCCGCGCTCGGCGCAGGCCGCGTAGAAGTTCTCGGACTGCGCGAGGGCGAGGGCGACCTCCTCGCGCCAGGGCCGCGGCTCGGTCGGGTAGTAGGCGGCGCAGTTGATGACGGCCTCCGCGCCCTCGAGCGCCGCCGAGAGCGAGGCGCGGTCGTTCAAGTCCCCGGCCCTCGGCTCGAACGGGAGGTCGCCGAGCGCCTTGAGGTTCGAGCCGGCGCGGTGGACGACCCGCAGCTCGTGGCCCGCCGCGGCGACGGCCGCCGCCGCGTGGTGGCCGATCATGCCGGTCGCGCCGACGACGGCGACCCTCACGCGGCGCCCGCCGTCGCGGCCGCGGGCGCGTGCCTCTGCTTCTTCCGCCTGATGAGGCGCACCGCGATGCCGACGACGAGCGCCGCCGTCATCAGTAGCCCCAGCCAGCGCACGACGCCGTGCTTGATGACGACGGCCGAGACGAAGAAGGTCGCGGGGATGTAGAGGTGCGCCAGCGTCCGCTGCACCCTGATCCACTTGGCCCGCGACGAGACGAACCAGGCGAGCGCGAGGTCGAAGCCCCACCAGGCGGTGTCGAGGAAGTTACTGGTGGCGATGACGAACCCTTGCGCGGCGTAGACCTCGCGCAGGCTCCAGTGGAAGACCTTGCCGACCGTGTAGTAGAAGTGGACGAGGTAGGCGAGGTAGGCGAACGTCCAGCAGAGCCGCCAGTAGTTGGTCTTGCGGTCGGACTCGCCCGGCCAGAAGTAGAGGGCGAGGGCCGGGATCATGAAGGCTATCGTCAGCCAGATGGTGTAGACGGCCCGGTAGTAGGTGAGCGCGTCTATGGTGTAGACGGCGCGGTGGTGGTCGAGGATGTAGGGCAGCTCGGGGGCCATCAGCGCCGCCGCCAGAAGCAGCGCGAAGGGCACGAAGGTGTTCGTGAACTGCGTGAGCGTGATGCGACTTCTCGATTCGACTGGGTCCATCTTTTTCACCAGTCCTTTCAAGACAGGGTCTTCAGGAACTCCAGGAGGTCTTCGAGCGCGGCCCGGTCCCAGCCCGGCCCCTGGAAGGCCCAGGGGTAGTCGTGCCCCTGGTTCGAGTTGCCGCGCAGCCGCGTGTCGAAGAAGTAGTAGACGTGAGGCTCGGGCTGGTCGGGCGTGCTCAGGCCGACGTCTACGGGGTCGTAGAGGTTGGCCCCGCGGAAGAAGGTCGCGCGGCGCGGCTTGAGGTTGATGAGTTCGGCGAGCGTCAGAACCGAGCCGTTGTGCAGGTACGGCGCGCGGACGGCGGCCGACTCGATGGGCGCGTTGATGTAGCCTTTGGTCGTGCCGGCCGGGCCCGGCCGCATGTCCTCGCGCCTGGGGCGGAGCGGGTGGCCGTCGGGGAAGAAGGCGTAGAGCGCGTCGGTCAGCGTGTCGCTGTAGCGGAAGTTGACGCGCTCGGGGTCGGTCTTGATCTCCTCGATGGGGACGACCTCGCCCGTGCGCGGCCCCTTCTGCCACTGGCCCGTCGCCTCGTCGCGGACGCCGTGGCAGTCGGCGCACGAGCGCATGTAGACCTCGCGGCCCCGCGCGACCTTCTGCGCGTCAACGCGCGCGGCCTCCTCGGGGAAGAGGTCTGCGAAGCGCGGCCCCTTGAGGTCAACGGTGTAGTCAACCGCGTTGATGACGCCCTCGGAGACTTCCGGGATGATGAGGTTCTCGATGGTCGCGCCGGTGGCGATGGCCGCGAGCACGCTCCGGCTCAGGCGGTTGCCGACCGAGCCGTCGTACTGGCCCCACTCGCGGTTGCCCTGCTCGTAGAGCGTCGGCACCTTGCAGTAGGCGTTGTCGCCGGTCGTCGCCGGGCGGTCGAGGACGATGCGGACGAGGTTGCGGAAGGGCTGCGTGCGGGCCGGGCCGTTCGGCATCAGGAGGTGGTTGCGGAGGTCTTTGCCTCCGTAGGGCTCGTCGTACTTCGCCAGGTTGTTCTTGAAGAACTGGCGCGTGCCCGGCAGCCAGGCGCGGATCATCGCGCGGTCGGCGAAGGTCAGCTCGCGGCCGAACTTCTTCTCGTAGGCCTTGGCGATCTCGTCGGGCGTCAGGCGCTTCTCGTCGAGGAGCGCCGAGCGGACGGCGTCCACCCAGGCGATGAAGTCCACCGAGTAGTTGCCCATCCCCTCGACGAGCACCGGCTCCTTGCCGGGGCGGCGCACCTGCGAGGTGTGGCACATCGAGCAGCTGAAGCCGACGAAGGGGACGGGCGAGGGCGCGCCGGACTTCGGCCGGAAGCGCGTCACGCTGAAGCCGATGGGGAGGCCCTCGTTGACGCCGGCCTTGCCGCGGTTGAACCCGAACTGGTCTATCCAGTCGCCGGCCGCGGGGCCGGCGGGCTGGAAGTGCTCGGGGAACATCTCGGGCAGGACGTGGAAGACCGAGAGCGGCATCAGCTCCGTCCCCGTCGGCCCGTAGAGGAAGGCCTCGCGCTTAGAGGCGAACTTGCGCGGCTTCGCCCAGGTTGACTCCCTGTAGAGGAAGAAGAAGACGGCGACGAGCGCGAGCGCGCTCAGGGCGACGAGCCCGATCTGCGCGGGCCTCTTCCAGCGGCTCAGCCGCTCCCTCAGTTTTCTCATAAGCCACCTCCCTGTCAGGCTTCACTCGGCGCCGTGCCAGAGCTGCTGGTGCATGCGCTGCGTCTCGCTGTAGCCGCCCTCGTAGAACTGGTCGTAGTAGCGGAGGTCTGTGTGGTGCGCCTGCACCCAGACGCCCGGCACGTGCATCGCGTCCACGTGGGCGGGGAAGCGCCCGTAGGTGTCGTAGATGTAGTTGCAGACGTCTTTGACGCAGGCCACCACGTCTTCAGAGTAGTGCGGCACCTCCTCGATGAAGCGTTCGGCCAACCCCGGCTTGAAGACTTTTGCGAGGTGCTTCGGGTCTTTGTAGAGCCCGCCGGGCCCGTACTTGTGTTTGAGGAGGTCGTCCACGGCGTCGTCCATGCTCTTGAAGTAGGGCGGGCAGTGGCCCTCGATGAGGCCGTCCTTGCCGACGGGGTTGTCGCGCCACGCCGGCGGCGGCACCATGAAGCGGGTCAGCCGCTTGAACTTGCGCGCCTTCACGAACCGGAAGCCGAGGCCGGGGCCGTACTTCTTGGCGTACTCCTCGTCGCCCAAGAGGAGCGGGCCGACGAAGGCGGCGTGCACCCAGCCGCCGAGGCCCATCGCCTGGATGGTGAGCAGAAGGTTCTGCACGAGCAGGTCGGCCTCGATGTGGATGCGGAAGGTGCCGGTGTAGCCCAGGGGGATCGGCAGGTCTTTGTTGAGGAAGCCGCTGCGGATCCACTTCTTGACGCCGGCCGGGCGGTAGAAGTTCCAGTCGTCTATGAACGAGGGGCGGTAGCCTTCGGGCTGCGAGAGCAAAAACATCAGGCCGTTGATGTACTGCTTCGTCAGGTCAACGACGGGGACGAAGAGCGTCGTGCCCGGCAGGTTCGAGACGTACTTGTTGCGGCCGATGTAGCACGGGTAGACGCGCGGGAACTCCATCCGGTGGTCGAGCACCTTGACCTTGCACCGCTCGGCGTAGTCAATCAGCTTCTCCGGGGTGACGCCGTCGCGGAAGTGGTAAGGGTCCACGTCCTCGGGCGTGCGCAGGAAGTAGGTGCCCGTGTCGTTGATCATGAAGAAGTGGGTGGCCTGCGCGTTGTCGGGGCTCGAGGCGGTGCGGCCGTTGATCTCCAGCATGGGCGAGCCGACCAGCGGCTTGCCGTCCTCGGAGGTGAAGGGCATGTCGGGCATGGTGACGCCGGTCGTGCCGGTGGCGGCGATGAGCAGGGCCTCTTCGAGCGGGTCGAGCGGCTGCGGCGGCTGGTCGGAGGTGTAGGAGAGGCTGCCGGCCGGGATGGACTGGATGCCGACGCTGATGCGCCGCGAGCGGCGGTTGAAGAGGGCGCTGAAGAAAGGGTAGCGGAGCGACGTGTTGAGCGCCTCGTCCTGGCGGGGTCTGGTTTCGATCATCGCTTCTCCTTAAGGGGGAAAGGTTCGCGCCCCCGGCTCAGAATGTGCAGTCCTCGCGCGGCTCGCGCGTGCCGGCCTGGAGCTGGTAGACCCAGCGGACGTTGGTCTCGGCCGTCGCCCAGCAGAGGTGCCCGCCGTGGAACGAAGGCAGCTTCGAGAGGTTCCAGCGCGAGAGGTCTATGCGGGAGACGGCCTCGTCCTCGGTGAGCCCTCCGGCGCGGGCGCGCGCGACCTCGTCGTTGAGCGCCTGGAGGTAGTCGGCGTAGCGGTTGAGGTCTGCGGCCGTGGCGACGGGGCCGTGGCCGGGGACGAAGACGGCCGCCGGGTGGCGGGCCGCGATGGAGCGGACGGCGCCGATCAGGCCGCCGATGTCCATCCCGCCCGCGCCCAGGTCCATGAACGGGTAGAAGGTGTGGAAGACGAGGTCGCCGGTGGCGACGATCTCCTTATCGCCGCGCCGCAGGTAGGCCCAGAGGTCGCCGTGCGTGTGCGCCGGGCCGCCGGGGTGCGTGAGCACGACCTCCTGCGCGCCGACCCTGACGCGCGCCTCGCCGTCCACCAGCTCGGTCGGGACGCCCGCCGCGTGATCCTTCCACCAGTCGTTGTCGAACCGCCGCATCAGCTCCGGCACGCTGCGGTGCGCGTAGATGCGCGCGCCGGAGTAGTCCGTGTTGCCCTGCGTGTGGTCGTAGTGGTAGTGCGTGTTGACGATCACGTTCGCACGGCCGTAGTCGTCGGCGACGCGGTCGCTCAGCCAGCCGGAGGCGGGCGGGAACTTCGTGTCGAGCAGGAGGAGTTCCGCGCCGTCGCGGACGACGAGCGTGTTGCCGCCGCCGGCCGTGATCACGTCCACGCCCGGCGCGAGCGTGACGCGCTCGGGCCGCATGTAGGCGCGGTAGAACCGGAGGGCGACGCCGCCGGCCGCGATCAAGAGTAAGAGGAGGAGGACGACGAGCCAGAACTTCCAGTAGCGGCGCGGCTTCAGCGCCTCCTTGGTGATCTTCCCGTCGCGCTTGTAGACGGCTTCGAGCGTCTTCGCGCCTTCGAGCGAGCGGTCTTTGACGAAGGTGAAGTGCGCGACCCAGAACTTCTTGGTCGGCGCGAAGCGCGCCTGCGGCCCCATCGCCTGCTCCCACGAGCCGAAGCGGCTGCGGCCCCCGCCCAGGTCTTCGACGTGGTAGGTGTGCCGGGCGTAGAAGCCCGGCAGGGCCGTCACCTCCCAGGTCACCTTGCGCCCCGGAATCAACTCGACGATGTTCGCGACGGCGAACATCTTGTAGAGGTACCAGGGCCGGATCGGCTCGAAGGCCCAGACCAGCTTGTCGCCGAGCCGGAGGTCGCGGTTGCGCGCCCAGAAGAAGCACTTGTTCCAGCGCGGCCACCAGTCGGCGTGGCGGAAAGCCTCCCACAGGACGTCGGCCGGCACGTCCACGTCCACCGTCCCCTCGACGGGCGTCATCTCGGTCGAGGCCAGCAGCGCCTCCTTCTTGGCGAGGTCTTTGGCGTCCTGGCCGTCGCTGTTCTCGCGCACGACCAGCGGTACAGACGTTTCGACCATGTCAGACTCCGTTTCGGTGCGGGCCGCCCGGCCCGGCGCGCGCGGGCGCTAGAACGGGCCGGAGGTCAGGATGTTGCGCGCGTAGACGTCCCAGAGCTTGCCCATGAAGAGGCGGCCGAAGCGGGCCATCGCCGAGGCCCGGTCCGAAAGCGTCGGCCCCTCGGCGCGGAACGTCGTCAGCTGCTTCAGGAAGTCGAAGAAGTGGATGATGATGATCCCGGAGGCGACGACGATCTCGCCGTAGGCCGCCGGGTCCTGGCGGGCGGCCCGCTCCTCCGCCTCCGAGACGTGGCCCTTGAGGATGCGCGTGAACAGCGTCGTCGTGTCGTGCCAGAGGTCCGAGCCGGGGTCGTCCTTCACGTCCTTGAAGCCGCTCAGGGTGAGCGGGTTGCCCTTGTCGTCGTGGAAGAAGAGCCGGTAGAACATCCGCTTGCGGGCCGGGTCCTGGTCGTCCACGAAGAGGTTGAAGCGGGCCTGCTCGACCTCGCGCCGCCCGCCCAGGGCCTCGCACTCGACGTAGCCCTTCACGTCCGTCGTGTCGTGGTCGGGGTTGGTGACGAAGCGGTTGACGCCGTCCACCGTGATGGTGAGGTGGAACATGATGGCGTTCTTGTCCTTCTTGCCCTGGCGCGCGCCGCGGTCGTAGTCCATCTCGCCGAAGGTCATGTAGCCCTTCATCTCCTCGGTGAAGGCGACCTTGGTGTGGGCCTCGTGAACCTCGGTCGGGAACTCGCCCTCGTGCGGCTTGAGCGGGATGCCGCGCTCCTGGCACCACTCGCGGGCGCGCTGGACGCCGAGGTTGACGGCCTCGGCGAGCCGGTCCTGGCTGAAGTTGATGAGGTAGTGCAGCGCGATGTCGGCCTTCAGCTCGATGATCTCGATGTGGCGGCCGAACTCGCCCTGGCCGCCCTGCGCGATGGCCTCGTTGTTCTCGCGGATGCGCTTGAGGATGGCGCGGTAGTGGCCGACGGCGCTCGTCTCGATGATCTGGAAGTAGGTGGCGACGAAGCCGGGGTGCCACTCGTCCTTGTCGCTCACCGTCCAGATGATCCACAGCTCGTCGGCCCCGCGGCGGATGGCCTCCTCGATGTTGGCGTCCGAGAGGTAGACCGAGTCTATGTAGGTCTCGCCGTTGATCCGCACGGGCTGGAACCACATCGGGAGCGAGACGCAGGCCATGAGGAGGTCTTCGGTCATGTCCTTCGGCTCGATGACCTGCAGCTCCTTGCGGCTGAAGTTGAAGACGTTGAAGGTGCCGTTGAGCTGGCTCGCCCGAATCTTGTCGAAGTCTATGCCCCAGCCGGGGAGGACGTGCTTGCGGTAGTTGTCGAGCGTGAAGAGCGACTCGGCGTAGAGGAGCTTGGGCAGCTCCGAGCCGTTGAAGTCTATGCCGGCGCGCGGGTTGGTGTTGCGCCAGGCGTCGGCGATCTGGAGGCCGGTCATCCCCTGGCACATCATCGCCAGGTTGAAGACGCCGCCGCTCGCCGCGTCGACGTGGTCGAAGGTGAGCCCGGCCTCGTCGAGCCAGACCTGGAGGACGCCGGCCTGGAAGGAGACCTTGACGCCCCCGCCGGCCAGAATCAGCGAGCGCTTCTTACCGTCACCGTTACTCATCTGGTTACTCCTTTGTGTTGGTCAATGATGTGGTCGGCGAAGCGATCGGAGAGCGCGCCGATGGTGAGCGACGGGTTGGGGCCGACGGGGCCGGGCAGCATCGAGCCGTCGGCGATGTAGAGGCCGGGGTAGTTGAAGACCTCGCCGTAAGAGTCTACGACGCCGTCCTCGGCGCTCGTCCCCATCGGCGCGCCGCCGAGCGGGTGCGCGGTCAGCACCTGGTTGAGTTTCTTGTAGGCCGGGTTGTCCATGTAGTCCGCGCCCAGCGCCTCGGCGATCCTCGTCACCTCGCGCACCACCCGTTTGTAGTACTCCTTCGAGCCGGCCTTCTCGGCCCAGTCGCAGTCGAGGTAGCGGCCGTTGAGGCGGAGGCGGCCGTCGGGGCAGTCGCGCCCCATGGTGAGGACGGGGAGCGAGGAGCGCGACACGACGGCGTCGCCGAGCACCGAGGCGATCTCCTCGGCGAGGTCGGTGTCCTGGCTGAGGCCCCAGAGGTACTTGACGCGGAGCTTGAGGAAGTGGAGGGTGCGCCAGATGAGGCCGAAGGCGCCCGACAGCTCCGCCGCCCAACTCAGCAGGTACGGGTTGCCGCCGTCCTCGACGTAGAAGCCGCGGCCGAGGTCGCCGTTCCCGTCGAGCGTGTCGCCGAAGCGGATGGCCCCGGTGATGACCGGCCCGAAGCTCGGGTTGAGGTCGCGGGGCACGACCCGGCCGTCCCGCTTCATCGTCGCCTTGGTGATGAAGGAGAGGAGGTCGCCGTTGACGCTGAAGCGGGTGCCGAGGCGCTTGCTGAGGTTGGGGAAGGCGTCGCCGCTCTTGAAGAGGAGGTAGGGCGTGGCGAAGGTGCCGGCGGCGAGGACGAGCCGGTCGCAGGTGACGGTGTGCTTCGGGCAGAAGCGGATGTCGTCGGTGTCGACCTTCTGGCCCTCGTGGCTCAGGTCGTGGACGATGTAGGAGACGGAGTAGCCGCCGCCCTGGCGCGGGGCGATGCGCTTGACCTCGCAGAGGGTGCGCACCTCGGCCCCGAGCCGGTGCGCCTCGCTGATGTAGTTGTAGTCGAGCGTGTTCTTGCTGCCGAAGTTGCAGCCGATGTCGCACTCGCCGCAGAGCCGGCAGGTCGAGCGCTGCATCAGGCGGCCGGCCTTGGCCGTGTGGTAGTTCGGGTGCTCCTCCTCGAGGGCGACGCCGACGAGCGGCGGGTTCGAGGGGTCGTCGTCGTCCGGGTGGGCGACGGCGCGGGTGCGGAAGCTGACGGCGAGGTTGAGCGGCAGCCATTCGAGGCCCGGCTTGCCGTCGGGGTTGAGCTTGCGCGCGGCCTCCTGCATGGCGAGCGTCTTCTGCGTCCCTTTGTAGGGCTCGTGCTTGAGCGGGTACTTCTGCGCGTTCATCATCCGCTCGACGCGGCCGTAGTGCTCTTCGAGCATGGCCCGCGTCACCGGCCACTGCTCGTAGCAGCGGTCGCCCGGCTTCTGGTTGACGAACCACTTCTCGTCCTTGCGGATGAGGATGTTGGCGTAGATGAGCGAGCCGCCGCCGAGCCCGCTCGAGACGAGCGCCCCGGAGCCCTTGAACGACCAGACGTTGAACATGCCGTAGAGGCCGTTGCTCGGGTCCCAGAAGTTGTTGCGTATCCCGTAGGGGTCGCGCGGGAAGGAGTTCGGCGGGAACGCCTTGCCGCGCTCGAGCAGGCAGACCCGGAGGCCGGCCTCGGCCAGCCTGTAAGACATCACCGCCCCGCCGAAGCCGGAGCCGATCACCACCGCGTCGAAGTGTTCAGTCATCGGGGCATCGCCTTTCTCGCGAGAAGGTTTCGGCCGGCTACTTCGAGCCGTTGCCGGAAGCGGCCGCGCCGCGGACTCCGAGGCCCGGCGCCGGCCCGCAGTCTTCGAGGCGCGGGGACGGGTCGCCGGCCGCCACGCCCGTCTCGGTGCCGGCGCGCCTGAGCACGACGGGCGGCTCGATCAGCTCCGGCTCGGTCGCGCGCTCGTCGTCGGGCACGACCTCCGACCCCGCGCCCGGGCCGTTGTCCTTCCAGCGGCGCGGCACCCGCCGGATGCCTACGGGGTAGATGGTCAGCGTGCCCTCGCGGTCTATGTGGAGCCGGAGGAAGTTCTTCCAGTCCTCGACGGCGATGGAGGAGAAGGCCTCGTTCGCGTGGCGGCCGAAGAAGTTGAGCGAGAGGAGGAGGTAAGCGCCCATCACGAGCGACCCGAAGACGAAGCCGCCGAGCAGGATGAGCAGGCCGGCCAGGGGCATCCGCAGGTCGAGCTCGAACGTGTGCTGGACGAACGCGATCTGCCTGACCCACGCCGGCGAGGAGACGCGCTGGACGAACGAGGCCGAGACGAGCGCCACGGCGAAGGCCGCGATGACGTGCGCGTAGGCGTGCGCCGACCCCAGCACGAAGCGGTGGAGCTTCGAGTGCGTGTCGGTGAAGAAGACGAACCCGACCCAGATCAGGAGCACCCAGAACAGCGTGGCGTGGCTGCCGAGGACGCTGAAGAGCACGGTCGAGAGGATCACCCCCGGCCGGTACGCAAGGTCGCGTATGTAAGGCTCGTCCATGTTCGCGAGCACGGAGAGCGTCGTGAGCAGGTAGAGGGCGGCCGTCACCAGCCCGAACGTCCAGCTCGCGTTGCCCTTCAGGTACGGGAAGATGAGGTTGCGCCAGCACAGGCGGCTCGACTCGCGCTTGGGCGGGAAGCAGGCCGCCAGCCTGAACTCGCGGCCGCGCGCGCCCGCCTTCGGCGGCTCCTCCGTGATGGCGTCGAGGCTCTTGCCGAGCACCCCGTAGTGCGTCGGGTGGAGGAAGGCCCCGCCGCCGCCGGCCGTGATCTTCTGCGTCGCGCCGTCGCCGGTCTGGTGGCGGCGGTAGTGGTGGAGGTCTCCGGCGAGGAAGACGGCGACTTTAGCGCCGAGCTTGCGTTCGAGGAAGAGGAGGTTGCTCTCGCTGTAGTTCGGGTCCACGTCCGCGTACTGCGCGGCCCGTACCCAGTGCGGCTCGGCGTGGCAGAGGATGATGCGCGGCTCGACGCCTTCCGTTCTCTTCTGCGCGTCCATCAGGTCTGCGACCCGCTCGAAGTACTCGACCTGCTGGGCGTCTATGTCGGAGCCGAGCTGGACGTCCGTCCCGAGCAGCCACCAGCCGTGCGGGAGCTTCAGCGCGAAGTAGCTGCGCGACTGCCGCGTGCGCCAGCCGCCGACCCAGCGCTTCGGGCTGAAGAGGCGGGTGAAGGAGACGAGGCTGTCATACCAGTCGTGGTTGCCGGGGATGGCGAAGGCGTGCGGCGGCGGCACGGCGTAAGGCAGCGCCGTGCGGTAGGAGGCGACGAGGCGCTGCTCGTACTCCTTGCGGCTCGCGGTCGGGTAGACCTGGTCGCCGCCGAAGACGAGCACGTCGCCGCGCCTCGTCTCGGCCGCGCACTCGCGCCCGTCGCCTTTGTACCTGAAGGTCCGCGCGGGCTGCGCGAGGTTGTAGGCGACGGCGTAGGTCGAGTTCCACCCGTCGCCCACGTCGCCGACGTAGTCTATCCAGATTTCTTCGCGCGGCCGTGCGGGGTCGGGCTCGCAGCGCTCCCTTCCGTCGTCTATGTAGTGGCAGGTGTAGTCGTAAATCCGCGGGTTGTCGCGGGCCTCGCCGGAGGAGAGGGCCTCGACGATGCGGAAGTCGGAGTGGCGGCCGAAGACGGTCGAGATGGCGACCTCGACGCCGGTGCGCGCGAGCTGGCGCGGGTCGTACCAGCCGACCATCCGCAGGCGGGGGGCGTCGGTGCGCTCGACGGCCGGGGCGGCGGCCGCCGCCCGCGGGGCCGCCACGCCGGCGCCCGTCCGTATCGCTTCGTTGGTCTCGGCCATGTCGTCGCCTCCGACGCAGTGAAGGAGTCTCGGCCGGGGCCGGCCTGCGGGAGGCGCGGCCGGGCCGAACCCGCCGGGGTCGTTCGCCGGCGTCTGTCGAGTCTCAAGTCACGGGAGCCGCGTTCGCTCAGGGCCGGAACGCATAAGGAAAAATGGTCAGCAGAGGCGGGGCCGCCGCCCGGAGGTTCGAGGTCTGCGGGGCGCGCCGCCCCGTCTCAAAACGGAAGTGCCTGAAGACAACCCGCTGCTCGTTCGGCCGGGTTGGACGGGTTCGATGTCAAAGCCCGCCGCCCTCCCATTGAAGTAACACCCGCGGGAATCAAGTGAGGCTAACGAGGGAAGGCTCTCGTCAGCGGGACAAAAGGAACCGAGAAGCGCGTCAAAATTATTACTGAACCGACTCCGTGTCAACCAAATTTTACGCCCGGCAGCGCCCCCGGCCGCGCGCGTCCGTCATCAACCTCCGGGTCGGTGGCGGCCGCACTCGCCGGCAAGCGAGTCCTTCCCGGGGCTTTAATTTATCCGAGCGTAAATAGATGAATGTGATTAACTCGTCACGTCGCTGGTGAGCTATTCGTCACACCTTACCCGGTCCGAGAGTGGAAATTCAGTCGTCGCCTGGCCGCGGGGTTCGTCGCCTACACGGATATGTCCATTTATTCCATGGGTTTACGCCGGGCCTTCGGCCCCGACCGTGACTTCCACGGATAGTCATAACCGCTGGAACGTGCTTTGTATTGTCTTGGGCGGTGAGGTTTGAGAGCTCTATGCTTCTGCTGCGAAACCGAGACACATCAGGCACAGGCGGGATACCCCAACCAGTGATCATGGACGCTAAACAGAACTGCCCACCCTCACAGCACGCGGCCAGTTTACAGATACACGGGCTGTCCAAAGGCTTTGACACCTCGAAAGGGACGACGTCAGCGCTCAGCGACATAAACATTGATATTGATTCCGGCGAGTTAGTATGCCTGATCGGGGAGAGCGGGTGCGGGAAATCCACGTTGTTACAGATAATTGCCGGCTTCGAGACGCCGACCGAAGGCGCGGCGCTGATGAACGGCCGGCCCATCACCGGGCCCGATTACAACCGCGGCGTCGTCTTCCAGGAGTCGTCGCTGCTCCCCTGGCTCAACGTCGAGCAGAACATCGGCTTAGGGCTGGAGATCCGCGGGGTTTCCACGAAGAGTAGCGGGCAGGTCGAGCGCTTCGTGGAACTCATGGGCCTCAAGGGTTTCGAGCATCACCACCCGTCGCAACTCTCGGGCGGCATGGCGCAGCGTGTCGCCATCGCGCGCGCGCTCGTCAATGACCCCGAAATGCTCCTCCTCGACGAGCCCTTCGGCGCGCTCGACGCGTTCACCAGGATGAAGCTGCAAGACGAATTCGTGCGCATCTGGGAGCGCGAGCGCTACACGACCATCTTCGTCACGCACGACATAGACGAGGCCGTGTACCTCGGGACCCGCGTGGTCGCGCTCACCCCGCGCCCGGGCCGCATCGCGCGCGTCTTCAACATCCAGCTGCGGCGGCCGCGCGACCGCACCAGCGCCGAGTTCATCCGGATGAGAGGCATGATCGCCAAGGAGTTCATGACGCTGGGCCGGGAGGACTGACGCCGGCACGCGGCGCTGTCGGCCCCGAGACCGGGGGCGGGTTGACGAAGGAGAAGAGGACGCGATGTCACACGACCACGACGACTGTCAGGGCCACGGGCTGAGCCGGCGCAGCTTTCTGCTGATGTCGTCCCGCCTGAGCCTCCTCGCCGGGGCGGCGGCCCTCGGCGCTTCGCCGCTGTTGAGCGCCTGCCGGACGACGAGGGAGGAGCCGGCCCTCAAGATCGGCTACCTGCCGATCACGGACGCGACGCCGCTTCTCATCGGCCACTCGCAGGGGTTCTTCGAGCAGGAGGGGCTGAGGGTCGAGCAGCCGGTGCTGATGCGCGGCTGGCCCGAGGTCGCCGAGGGGTTCCTGGCGGGGAATTTCAACCTGGTGCACCTGCTCATCCCCATCCCCATCTACATGCGCTACGCGCAGAGGCACCCCGTCAAGGTCGTCGCCTGGAACCACATGAACGGCTCGGGGCTCACCGTCGGGGTGAAGAGCGGCATCAAGCGGGTCGAGGACATCGCGGGCAAGCAGATCGCCGTGCCGCACTGGTACTCGATGCACAACATCATCCTGCAACTCTGCATGCGCAAGTACGGCATCGAGGCGGTCGTGCAGGATCGCAACGCCCCGCTCAGGCCGAACCAGACCAACCTCTTCGTGATGAAGCCGCCCGACATGCCGACGGCCATGTCGTCCGGCTCCATAGACGGCTACATCGTCGCCGAGCCCTTCAACGCCGCCGGCGAAGTCCTGGCGCAGGGGAGCATCGTCCGGTTCACGGGCGACGTCTTCAAGAACCACCCCTGCTGCGTCGCCGTGATGAACGAGCGCGACATCCAGGAGCACCCGGAGTGGGCGCAGAAGGTCATGAACGGGCTGGTGAGGGCGCAGCATTGGACCATCGGCAACCGCGACCAGGTGTCGCAGATCCTTTCCAAGGACGGCAAGGGCTACCTGCCGATGCCGGAGCCGGTCATCAAACGCGCGATGTCGAAGTACGACCTGGAGAGTTACGGGCTCCAGGGCGGGACGGGCGCCATACGCCACCCCGAGTGGGGCGTCAGCCGCATCGGCTTCCAGCCTTACCCCTACGAGTCAACCACGCGCGAGATCGTCAACCTGCTGAAGCAGACGAAGGTCGAGGGGCAGGCGGACTTCCTGCAGGGGCTCGACCCGGAGCAGGTCGCGCGCGAGCTGTTCGACTACGCGCTCGTGAAGAACGCCGCCGACAGGGTCGGCGGGCTGCGCGTCTTCGAGGGCGTGGACCCGGACAACCCTTACGTGCGCGCAGAGATGATAGAGGTGTGAGGTGGAGAATTCGGCCGCGACCAACCTGCGGGCGCCAGCCCCGAAGGCCGCCAAGTCGGGCCGGGCCGACCGGCGGCGCCTCGCCTACCAGCTGACGGGCGTCGCCCTCGCGCTGCTGCTCTGGCAGTTCTTCACGAGCCCGCTCTTCCTGACCGAGCAGTTCAGCCGCAGCTTCTCCCCTGGGAACACCTTCGGCGAGTTGTTCCGCTTCATCAGCGGCGGCGCCTTCACGCGCCACGCCGTGCCCAGCCTGTCGCGCGTCGGCGTCGGGCTGGCGGTCGCCATCGCCGCCGGCATACCCGTAGGCATCCTGATCGGCTACTTCTCGAAGCTCAACCTGCTGACGAACACCGTCTTCCAGTTCATCCGGATGACTTCGCCGCTGGCGTGGATGCCGATCGCGATCATCATCTTCGGCGTCGGCAACAACCCGGTCTACTTCCTGATCGCGATGGCCGCCGTCTGGCCCATCATCATCAACACGGCGCACGGCGTGCGCAACGTCAACCCCATCTGGGTCAAGGTCGTGCGGATGCTCGGCGGCGCGCACCGCCAGGTGCTGCGCAGGGCCGTCATCCCGGCCATCATCCCCGACATGCTGACGGGGCTGCGCATCTCGCTCGGCATCTCCTGGATCATCCTCGTCCCGGCCGAGATGCTCGGCGTCTCCTCCGGCCTCGGCTACTACATCCTCGACACGCGCGACCGCTTCAACTACGGCGAGCTGACGGCGGTGATCCTGGTGGTGGGCTTCTTCGGCTTCATCTCCGACACCCTGCTCCGCCTGCTCCAGCAGCGGTTCTCCTGGCGCAAGGACACCGAGCAGGGGCTCGTGCTGTGACGGGCGCCGCCCCGCGCGGGCGGGATGAAGGTTAACATGAGTAATTTCGCGGCACTTTTCCAGAGGTTCATCGCGGCCTACGAGGACGAGTCGGTGCGCATCCCGTGCTGCGGGCTGAAGTTCGTCAAGCGCGGCGAGACGGCGCCGGACGAAGAGTTCGCGCGCTCGCCCAAGTGGCTCGAGCCGGGACACTTCGCGCGCGATCTGGCCTCGTGCGGCTACTCCTACAAGGCGGCCAAGGGCGGGTGGACGATGAAGGTGACGGCCGACACCATCGGCTGCCCGGCGGGCGCCATGAGCCTCGGCCTGGTCGGCGCCGACTCGACCCGCTCTTTCGCCGGGGGCTGCTACGTCAAGTCCATGAAGAAGCCGGCCGTCCCCGCCGACTTCAGCGCCGGCCACGTCTACGCGCCGCGCCAGTCCGGCCACCCCGAGTTCGCCATCTTCGGCGACACCGACTGCGGGCGCTACGAGACCCTCGAAGCCGCGCGCAGGGCCGTCGCCGGCATGCCCGTCATCCCGCCCGTGATGGAGGCCGTCTACTACTACCACCCGCTGTTGGGCGAGGTGGGCGTAGACCCCGACATCGTCCACCTGTACTGCACGCCGCTCCAGGCCATGCGCCTCGTCCAGGGCTACTGCTTCCCGACGGGCGAACGCTTCACCATGTCCTGCATCGGCATCCGGGGCGTCTCCTGCGACATGACGGCGTGGCCGTACGTCCGGCAGGAGATAAACGGAACTTTCCTCTGCCTGGGCGCGCGCGGCATCTCGGGCTGGGAGGAAGAGTACGTGGGCTTCGGGATGCCCCTCGGCAAGTTCGAGGAAGTGGTCGTCGGAATGGAGAAGTCCCGCGCCGGGTTCCCCTACAAGATATTCCCCAAGACAGAACGGGCCTGAGCGCCGCGGGCGCACAAACCCCCAGGAGTGAAGATGAAAGCCAACGACATACTGTACCTCGACCACGCCTCGACGACCCCCTGCCGCGAGGAGGTGTGGGAGGCGATGCGCCCCTACGCGCTCTACGACTACGGCAACCCCGACAGCCTGCACTCGCTCGGGCGCAGCGCGAGGCGGGCCGTCGCCGAGGCGCGCCAGACCATCGCCGAATGCCTGAACTGCCTCGGCACGGAGATCGTCTTCACCAGCGGCGGGAGCGAGTCGGACAACCTCGCGCTGTGGGGCGCGGCCCACGCCAACGACGGGCGCGGCCGCCACATCATCACGACCGAGATCGAACACTTGGCGGTGCTGCACACCTGCCAGGGCTTGACGGCGGCCGGATTTGAGTTTACATACCTGAAGCCGGACGAGTACGGGAGGGTTACGGCGGAGCAGGTCCTGAGCGCCGTCCGCCCCGACACGATACTCGTCTCCATCATGCACGCCAACAACGAAGTCGGGACGATCCAGCCCATCGGCGAGATCGCCCGGCTCCTCAAGGCGCATTGCCGCGAGATCATCTTCCACACCGACGCCGTCCAGACCGTGGGCCACATCCCGGTGGACGTCGAGGAGCTGGGCGTTGACCTGCTCACCTTCACGGCGCAAAAGTTCTACGGGCCGAAGGGCGTCGGCGGCCTGTACGTGCGCGACGGGGTGCAGCTCCAGCCGCGGATCGCGGGCGTGCGGCGCGAGCGCGGCCTCGAATACGGCACGCTGAGCGTCCCCCTGATCGTCGGCATGGCCGTGGCGATGAGGTACGCCTGCCGCGAGATGGACGGCGGGCACGAGCCCTGGGCGCGCACCCGCGACCGCGTCATCGAGGGGCTGCTCTCGATTGACGACAGCCGCCTCAACGGCCACCCCGTCGAGCGGCTCCCGACCAACGTCAGCGTCAGCTTCCTCGGGGCGAGCGGCGAAGACATCGTGCTGCAGCTCGACCGCCTGGGGATCTGCGCCTCGACCGGCTCGGCCTGCACGTCCGGCGTCGTCGAGCCTTCACACGTGCTGACGAGCATGGGTCTGTCGCGCCGCTGGGCGCTGGGCGCGCTGCGCCTCAGTTTCGGCCACGGCTCGCGCGGGATGGACCCGGGTGCGCTGGTCGAGCACATCCGCCGCATCGTCACGGAACTGCGCTCCACGAGCTACACGTCGGCCCCGCGCGGCGGCGGGGGCCCGACGAAAGCCATCGGCATGACCGCCTAGTGCGCCGCCCCGCCCCGGCGCGCCGGAGGAAAGAGATGACGCACCCTGACCTTCAGCCTCACAGCCTCTCCGCCCAGGCCGAGGCCGCCGTCCGCGGGAGGCCGGCCCAGCCCGACGACCCCGCGCACGCCTTCTTCGACAGCATGGTCATGTACGGCTGGCTCGCCGACCGCCAGCAGCGGGTGACGCGCATCAACAAGTCGCTGCGCGACTGGATGGTGACGAACGGCCACGGCCCGCTCGCCGAAAGGATTGAGGACGGCGTGGCCGTCCCCATCGCGGAATTCTTCGGCACGATTCTGCGCGACGACCCGGACAAACGCGATACGACGATACAGGAGATCGTTGAGAGTGTTGAGAGTAAAGTCAAAGAGATCATCGAATACGTCGAAGGGCTCGACCCCGCCACCGCCGTCGCCGAGGCGGATAAAGTCGAGAAGTCCGGGTCGGAGGAGCCGATAGGCAAATACTTTGTCCAGAGGACCGTCCAGATACTCGAGCCGGACAGGACGGTGCTGGCGGGGCTCCGCGTGGTCAAGACCGGCGCCATCCGGATGAACAGCCGGAACGAGCGCGACCGCGTTGACATCATCACCGTCTGCCAGGTCGCCCTGGAGGGCGGGCGCTGGCGCGTCAAAGGGTTGCAGGGGCAGCTCCAGCAGGCGTGGATCAGGGTCAGAGCGACCATCGAGGCCGGCACGGAGGCCGGCACCGTCGGGCTGATGGGCCGCAACATGTCGCACAACATCGGCTCGCACGCGCTCTTTTACATGGAAGTCGAAGAGCCCTGTGAAGAGAAGCAGAGGTTCTACCGCTACCTGCGCGAGCGGATGGAGCTGCTGGCCGGGTTCTCGACCGGCCTCTCGCTCTCCGCCACGACGGAGAGTTTGAAGAAGGTCGTTGGCTACTTCACGATGAACACCGCGCTGCTGGAGCGGATCGCCAAGTCCGAGGGCGTGCGGTCGGTCGACGTCAAGTTCCGACATGACGGCGACCTTGAAGTCGCGCTGCCGGCGGGCGTGCTCGGCGCGCAGGCGCTCTACACGATACTCGAGAACAACATCCGCGACAGTGCGAAGCACGGCCGCGGCCAGGGCCCGGCCCGGGAGTCGCTCACCATTAACATAGACGTGCGCGAGCCGCAGGGCCAGGACGAGGACGGCAACGACCTGAAGGACGAGTTCATCGAGGTCGTCGTCAGCGACGACCGGGGGAACTACGCCGAGGCCAGCAGGCACCTGGATGAGGCTTTCGGCAGGCTGCGCATTGCCGACGAGCTGGGGAAGTTGGAGCCGGGGAACTGGGGCATCAAGGAGCGCTTCATCTCCGCGGCCCTACTGCGCGGCATCCGCCTGCAAAGCATCTCCGTCCAGCAGGACAGGGATAAGAGGGACCACCCCGTCAACATGATACTCTCGGCCTACAAGCCGGAAATCCTCCGCGTGACGGACGTGGACGGCAGCCTCGGCTGGGCCTTCTACATGATGAAGCCGAAGGAGATTCTGCTCATCACCGGCTCGGGCGGCGAGGGTTACGCGGGCATCACGGTGAGGGACATGGACTGGCTCCGCAGGAACATAGAGGAGCCGTCGGCGGTGCGCCACAAGTTCGTCGTGGTTCGCGCCGCGTCGCAGGGGGAGGTCGAGGATTTGCGGCGGCTCGAAGACAAGCTGCCGCACCGCCTGTTCGTGAGCGCGCCGGAGGGGGCGGCGCTGCCCGCCGACAGCAACTTCGTCCCGATAGAGGAGGAGTGCCTGCACCCCTCTCGGCTCTCCGCGCCGCTGCTCTACTCGAGGTGGGTGGAGTGGCTGGTCCGGCAGAAGAAGCAGCGGCTCAAGTCGCACGCGCCCGTCCTGCGGCGGCTCGGCGCGTGGTTCTCCGGCGACGAGAAGTTCATCATGCCGGAGGTGGTCTTCGCCGGAGCCACGAGGCTTAAAATCCTGTCGTATGACGACTCGTCGCAGACCTTCCAGTGGGAGGCCGTGGAGAAGCAGCAGTACCAACGACCCAAGAGGCCGGTCGTCCTCTTCGACCGGCACGGCACGTGTAAGAAGGCGGCGGGAGACGGGACCAGTTGGGAGGCCGATAGCGCGACGCTCGCCTCTTACGCCGTTCACTACGAGCCGCACGAAGGCGAAGACGCCGCGCGGCAGCTCGACATAGCGGCGGAGGGGCAGACCGATTCGCCCACCTTCGGCTTCGAGTGCACCGAGGCCGCTCTCATCAAGATTCTCATCGTGGACGAGCGGCTCGACCCGGTGAGCAGGAGCACGAAGGAGGCCGACCTCTACACCGCGCACACCTCCGGGTGGAAGTGCACCAAAAACGAGCTGTTCCACTGGAAGGGTGTTGACATCAAGGGCGGCGAGTACGGCGAGGGCGGCGAGTCCGGCCCGAAAGAACTGCCGGACGAGGAGGTGTTGATCGGGTGGGTGGATAAGAAGGGCTACGACTTCCTCGTGCTGCACAAGGGCATCGTGGACAAGCTGATCAAGAACGCGGCGACCGCGGCGGCCGTCGACAGCGAGAAGGCGATGCGCGCCCTGTTCGCGAGACTGAAAGAGCACGTCCGGCAGCTCGTCATCCACACGGGGCGGATGTCCTGGAAGGACCTGCCCGAGGGCTGCAAGTTCATGGCGCTGTCGAACGTGGACACGTGGCTGCGCAACAACTACTCCAAGGTTCAGATCATCGAGGACATATGCCTGCTGCGGAGGGTCTGAGATGCCGGAGAGCCACACGCTGTTCATCGTCGTGAGCAACTTGTTCCGGGAAGCCTACCTCAAGGGGCGCCGGGGCGAGAACATCCCGGTCGCCGGCTCCACCATCGTCGGGCTCGAAGAGCCGTCTCAGGGGAAGCCCTGGAGCAACAGCTTTCAGTCCTCGGTCCACGAGAAGATCGCGGCGTTCCGGTCGCGGCCGGGCCTGCGCGTGCGCCTGGCGGGACACTTCCGTACCTGCTTCGGTGCGGAGGCCGCGCGCGGCGAGCGCGACCGGCCCATGCCCGACAAGGCCGAGGCGCTGAAGGCCGCGGCGGGCGGCGATCTCGACATACAGGTCTGGGGCTTCCACCACGAGGAAGGCTGGTCGCGCATCTGGGCGTCGCTCATCACCGTCGGGAAGGCCCTCGACCCCGCGGCGACCGACGAGCAGAAGCGGGAGTTCGAGGCGCGGCTCCTGAGCGCCTTCGAGCAGTCGGGCGAGGAGGACGTGGCGGCCGTGCGGGCCGACCGGCAGTGGGAAGAGCACGAGCACCTGTCGGTCATCGCGCACGACATCATGAGCCAGTTCACCCCGCTCCGGCTCAAGCTCGACACGGCCGACGAGCGCGCGGCGGCCGCGGCCGCGTCGAACGACCCGGAGTACCGCGCGAGGGCGGGCAAGAAGGCCGAGCGGCTGCGCGCCGAGGTCGAAGGTCTGCTGCCGGAGAAGATGAGGAGGGCGCGCGCCCTGCTCGACGAGGCCGCCGACCTCTCGCCCGGCGGCAGGGAGAACGAGTGCTGGAAGAGGGCGGCGGCCATGCTCGGCGGCGAGGCGCCGGCCGCCGACCGCGAGGCGTTCTGGCGGTGGGCCGGCGAGTTGCACGACATCCTGAAGAATCTGGTGCGGTGAAGCGATGAGTGAAGCGAGAGAGAAAGTCCTGGTGGTGGACGACAGCGCCGAGTTCCGCGACGCGCTGGGCGACGCGCTGGAAGACGACTTCGACATAGACCTCGCCGCCTCGGCCGAGGAGGCGCAGCGGAAGCTCGCCGGCGTCGGCGTGGTGCTGCTCGACGTGCGGCTCAAGGAGGACGGCGTCAACCGGGACGGCCTCCTCCTGCTGGAGGCGATCCGGCAGAGCCAGCCGGAGCTGCCGGTCGTGATGATGACCGGCTACGCCGACATTGACATGGCGGTCGAGGCGCTGCGGCTCGGCGCGACCGACTTCGTGCAGAAGTCGCGCGTGGACGTGCGCGAGTTCCGCAAGGTCATCGAGAAGGCGCTGGAGCGGTCGAAGGACAAGCGCCGCATCGCCTCGCTCGAAGACGACCTGCGCCGGCTGGAGCCGTGGGAGATGGTCGGCGACGACCCGAAGATTCAGGAGGTGCGCCGGCTGGTCGAGATGGTGGCGCAGGACGGCTACACCACCGTGCTCGTGCGCGGCGACACGGGGACGGGCAAGGAGCTGGTCGCCCGCGCCGTCCACTCGCGCGGCTGGCGCAGGGAGGCCCCCTTCGTCGCCGTCTCGCCGCAGGCGCTCCCGCGCGACCTCATCGAGTCGGAGCTGTTCGGCCACGTGAAGGGCGCCTTCACCGACGCCCGCGAGCCTCGCGTCGGCTACGTCGAGAAGGCGCAGGGGGGCGTGCTCTTCCTGGACGAAGTGGGCGAACTCCCGCCCGAGATGCAGGTCAAGCTGCTGCGCTTCCTGGAGACGAGGACGTTCGCGCGGCTCGGCAGCACGGTCGAGGTCAAGGTGAACGTGCAGATCGTCGCCGCGACGAACCGCAACCTCGAACAGGCCATCCGGCAGGGGCAGTTCCGCGAAGACCTTTACTTCCGGCTGAAGTCCATGGAGATTCGCATCCCCCCGCTGCGCGAGCGGCCCGACGACATCCCGTCGCTCAGCGACCATTTCCTCTTCATGTTCCGCCAGCAGGGGCGCACGAAGCTGGCCGGCATCAGCCCCGGCGCGCTCAGGCTGCTCTCCAGCTACTCCTTCCCCGGCAACATCCGGGAGTTGAAAAACATCATCGAGCGCTCGATGCAGTTCGCCGCTAACCAGGGGCACACGCTCATCGAGGCCAGCGACCTGCCGCTCGACGTGCAGCAGGTGTCGAAGACCACGACCAGCCCCATCATGCTCCCGCTCGGGGAGGACGGGATTAATCTCGACGCCGAACTGGCCCGCATCGAGCTGGCCTACATTCAGAACGCGCTACAGCAGACCGAGGGCAAGAAGACCGAGGCGTGGCGCGTCCTGGGACTCAACGACCGTTTCGCGCTGCGCCGCCGCGTGAAGAGAATCGGGGAAGCCTACCCTCACTTGATCAGCTCCTTCTCGCTCGTGCAGAAACTCTACTACGAATAGCCAAGTGAGGGTGGGCAGATGACCGGAGCGCACGATGGCCCACACCACCGCAGACTCAAACGGCCGCGCCGCCGCGCCGGCCGAGGAACTCGGCCGGCCCAAGGTGCTGGTCGTCGCCTACCCTGATCTCGCGAACGCCGTCTACGAGGCCCTAGGTTTTGACGCCCCGCCCGCGCCCGGGGGGCGGGAGCCCGCCCGCACCGTCTCGGCCCTCTGTTCGCAACTCTTCCCCGCGCGGGCGCAGCCACCCGCCCCCGCGCCCCGCCACGCGTTCGCGGCGAGCCTGAGGGGGGTGTTCGGCGCCGAAGACCAGGCGGCTGCCCCCGCGCAGAGTCCCCCCCAGCCGGAGGACTCGCACGTCAGCCTCTTCGAGTGGGGCGGCTACGACTTCGTCATCATCCAGGACATGTGGGCCGGCCGCTCCGACTCGGGCGCGCCGACGCTCGAGCCGGTGGGCTACGAGCTGGTGCGCCTCGACTACTACGAGCGCGGGAACTTCAACACCAAGAAAATCGTCCTCGTGACGGACGAGGAGTTCCTGGTCAGGAAATGGAAGCATCAAGGCGGCGGGGCGCAGGCGGGCGCCGAGGCGGTAGACTTTCGCCAGATCGTCCGGAAGGCTTTCGACGAGAAGGACGCCTTCCCGCTGGTGAACCTGAACCACCCCGACGCCCTCAGCCGCCTGCGCGAAGCCGTCTTCGGCGTCAGGGAGCCGGACGAGGCCGTGAAGGGCGGGGCCGTCGCCCCCGCGCCGGACGCGAGATTCCGCCGCGGGGTCAGGAAGGAGATCGCCGCGGCCCTCAGCCTCTACATCAAGACGAGGGCCGAAGTGGTCTTCGTTGACGACGAGTTGGAAGAACTCAGGAACACCTTCCGCGAGGTGGCGGGCGAGGAGCTGGGCGTCGGCGGCGGCGCGCGGGGGCAGCAGAATAAGAGCGTCCTCGTCGCAGACACGAGGGGGAAGGCGGCCTCACCCGCGGAGGACTTCGAGCAGCTCGTCGCGGCGTGCGAGGGGAAGTTCCTCGGGGCGCTCAGAGGCGGGCAGGACTACGTCCTGTTCGTCACCGACATCCTCTTCAAGCGCACCTCGTGGGAGCAGACGGGCATAGACCTCATCCAGCAGCTCCGCCGGCAACTGACTCACAGCGGGACGGGGCGCTTCGGAATAGTCGCCTTCACCGGCTTCACGACGCCTTTCATCGCCATGTCCTCTTACCAGCGCGGGGCCGACTTCGTCGTCCCGAAGCTCATCAGGGGGAAGCACGATGCCGGCACGGCCGGGACGGATCGCCTGCTCATGACCCTCGCCGCGCTCTGCTTCCAGAAGTCGTTCCTTCGCGCCAAGCGGAGGGAGGCGTGGGTGCGTAACGATTCAGACAACTCCGCCCGCGCGTCTTCGGACGAGTTCGCCCGGTCGCTACGACACCTGCAAGACATCATCCCCCAGCACACGGTTTCCATTCACGTCAACCAGGAGTGGCTCGACACCTGTTACCTGCTCGACGCCATGACGATTTACCAGCCGGGGAGCCCCATCCTGGGGCGCGTCTTACTGGAGATGAACGAAAAGTATGACTGATAAAACCGGAGATCAGTGGGACGTACATCGCCTCCGGTATGCCGCCATCGGCCTGGAGATGGTGCTGGACCGGCGGCAGGAGACGATCACCTTTCGCATCGGCCGTCGGCCGGGCGCCGACGACTCGGGCGGCGCCGCGGAGGGGGTCGGCGCCGAATCCTTGACGATTAGATTCAGGAAATTTGGTGATTTCGAACGCGACCTGGATTCTTTCTCCGGCCGCGGGGGCAACGGCCCGGTGAAGGCCCTGGGCGGAATGCTGGAGGCGCTCACGGAGAGCCGTGACATGCCGCCCAGTGGTCTGTGGCGTGACACCCTGGGGTACTTCGGGTTCTCCCTCCTGCGCTACAGCCGCAAACGCCGAAGCGAATTGGAGGCCGTGGCGCAAAAGCTCCTCGGCTGGATCGGGGCGGTAGATGTCAAGACCGCCTGGCACACCTCGTTCGACCAGACGCTCAGTTTCGAGCACCGCTACAACCTCATGCGCGAGGCCCGCCACGCCCTCGCCGCCGGCGGGGACGGCCGCGCGGACGGCGTCTCCCCCTCCGACATGCTCGAAGTCAGGGAGCGCGAGCTTTTCTGGTGGTCCACCCTCCGCATGTTCGAGTCGGCTTCGGAGTGGCAGCGCCAGGAGGGGCATCACAACATCAACGCGCGCCGGGCGCTGCGCGAGTCCTCGACCGCGTACTTGCAGATGCTGAAGGACGAGCCGCGCCGGCGTGACCTCGCGCGATTCCTCGCCGAGTGCGGCACCGACGTCGAGGGGGAGGTCAAACGCGTCCTCTTCGCCGGGGAGAAGGGGAAGAAGAGGCCGCAAGGGGCCGCGGGGCGGTCGGAGGTTTCTCACCGCGGCGCCCCTCAGACCTATAACGCGGCCCGCAGGCGCGACGATACGCGGCAAGCGACTACGGGGGGCGACGGCGTCGTCGGCGACGAGGTGATCCGCCGCACCTTCTTCGTCTGGTTCCTCAAGCGCTACGACTCGAAGAGCGCGAAGCGGCTCATCCTCAGCATCCCGCCCGCCGGCGAAAACGTCACGCGCGCGCGCAGACTACTCATCGGGCTTAACGTCTGCGCGGCGATCATCATCCTGCTGCAGCTGACCCCCGCGCCCACGCCCGCATTCCTCCGCGTACGGCCGCCCGAGTGGAGCGCCAGCGTCACGGGGTTCGTCGCGCAGCGTGCGCACTGGCTGTGGATGACGCAGGCACTACTGCAACTGTCGTCGCTCGGGGCGGCGCTGCTCCTCGCGCCCACCTACTTCCGCCTCCTCATGCCGCGCGCCCTCTTCGGCTGCCTTTTAGCGTGGACGACGATCGTGATCACTGCGCTCCCCGACCTGAAGGACATGGGGGGCGGGGGAGTTGCGCAGACCTTCGGCAGGGCGTGCCATCAAGCGCTGATCGGGCAGGAGGTCATATACAGCGTCTTAATCGGCCTCGGTATTTTCTTACTCTCTTCGATCTTCGTCGCCTACACCATCACACAGTTCATCACCAGCTGGCCTACGGTGTTGCGGAGAACCTTAAGGACCGCCGGCGGGTTGTTGGGCGGGGCTTTTTTCTGGAGCATGCTTTTCGCCCTGCCGGCGAAATACATCCTCGAATCGGACGTGGTGACTAACGCTTTCGTGATCGACTGTTTCAGCGTCATACCGATAGTCGTCATCGGCACGCCGGTGGCCGTCCTCTTCGGGCTGATCGTACAGTTGATCTGGGAGGACGCGTCTCTCACTGAGCCGATCGGCGAGCCCCTCTAGCGGGGGTATTGGTTTGTCTACCCTGACGCGCCACACACAATAAAAAAAGCGGGCGGGGCCGATTCGTCCGGCCCCGCCCGCGCCTTTAAATTACGGCCTCCGGCTCAGTCGCCGTAGAGGATGCCGTTGGCGTCCACGCCCGAGCCGCCCGTGAAGTTGACGGCGGCGACGACGCGCGACTTGCCGTTGCGCTGGAAGTCGGGGCGCGAGGCGCTGATGCCGCTGTCAGTGACGGCGATGCCGACGCCCTTGCCCGTGAAGCCGTGCGACCCGGCCGTGCCGGGGAGGCCCGCCTGGACGAGGGCGGCGCCGGTCGCCTCGCGCGTCACGTCCATCTGCGCGCGGACGGTGCGGTCGGGCGAGACGTACAGAACGTCTTCGCGCGCGGCGAGCGCGGCCACTTCGCTCGCGGGGAGGTCGGCGACGAGCGCGCCGAGCGCGTCGAGCGCCTTCCGCTTCGCGCCGCGGCCGGCGGCTATCGCCTGGTCGTGCGCCGGCGTCGGGCGGCCCTTCGTCTGGACGATGACGCGGACGGTATTGTTTGATGAGGTCGGTGAGCTGCGCCTCGGCCTCGCGTGAGGGGCCGCGGCGGCCCGCTAATCGTGCGGGCATTCGCCGAGTCTGAATCGCCGGCTCAGGGCAGCTGGCCTGCCTCTGAATCTTCCATGTCCCTTTAAGGTAGTTTGTAAAAGCCGGGAGCCGTTCAACCGGGCAGAAGTCCCATTAAAGGCGGTGAGGCAAGCTGAAATTGCCTCACCGCCTTTAATGGTGAATAACCAATGATCTAACAGTGTTAAGCTCAGGCTACAACTTTATTCCCAGGGTTACAACTTTATTCCCATGCACAGGTTCCTCCGCAGGGCGGGCCTACTGTTGGGCCATCTTGCCGATGAGGGTGAAGAGGGGGAGGTACATGGCGATGACGATGGAGCCGATGGTGACGCCGAGGAAGCCGATCATGACCGGCTCGATGAGGGTCAGGAGGCTGGCGATGGCCGAGTCGACCTCCTGCTCGTAGAAGTCGGCGATCTTGCCGAGCATGGCGTCGAGGGCGCCGGTCTGCTCGCCGATGCCGACCATCTGCGCGACCATGTTGGGGAAGACGTCGCTGGCCTTGAGGGGCTCGACCACCGACTCGCCGCGCTCGACGCCGAAGCGGATCTTCGTGATCGCCTCCTCGAGGATGACGTTGCCGGCCGTGCGCGCCGTGATGTCGAGCGCCTGGAGGATCGGGACGCCCGAGGAGAGCAGTGTGGCGAGCGTGCGCGAGAAGCGCGCGACCGCGATCTTGCGCAGGATCGTCCCGACGAGCGGCACCTTCAGGAGCAGGTAGTCTATCTGGCGGCGGCCCCGGGGCGTCCGGTAGTAGAAGCGCACGGCCAGGGCCGCGGCCACCAGCGCGCCGAGGATGACGAGGCCGCCGACGCCGGCCAGGAACTCGCTGATCCCGACGACGACGCGGGTCGGGAGCGGCAGCTGCTCGCCGGGGCCGAGCAGGCCCTGGAAGATGCTCTGGAACGAGGGGATGACGAAGACCATGATGACGGCGATGACGCCGACGGCGATGACGACGACCGCCGCCGGGTAGATCATCGCCGAGATGACGTCGCGCCGCAGCTTGACGATCTTCTCGATGTAGGAGGAGAGGCGCTGGAGGATGAGGTCGAGGATGCCGCCCGTCTCGCCCGCCTCGATCATGTTGACGAAGAGCTGGTCGAAGGCCTTCGGGTGGCGCGCCATGGCGGCGGCCAGCGTCGCGCCCTCCTCGACGTCCTGGCGCACCTGCGTCAGCACCTGCGCGAAGAACTTGTTCTCCTGCTGCTGCGAGAGGATTTCGAGGCACTGCACGAGCGGCAGCCCGGCGTCGATCATCACCGAGAACTGGCGCGTGAAGATGGCGAGCTCCTTGGCCTTCGCCTTCTTGCGGCCGCCGAGCTTCGGCACCGCCACCTCGCGCCCCTTCTCCTTGACCGAGGTGAGCATGACCTGCTCGCGCTTGAGGAGCTGGCGCAGGATGTCGCGGCTCTCCGCGATGCGCTCGCCGACGATCACCTCGCCGAGCCGGTTGCGACCTTTGAACACGTACGTGGGCATGAAGAACTCCTGGGAATTTTTGATTTGCGATTTTTGATTTGCGATTGGCGGGGCGGCGGCCGAGCCGCCTTCGGATCAAAAATCGCAGATCAAAAATCGAAAATTCCTTATCTCACGTTGGGCCGGACGCCGACGGGGCGGCCCTGGGCGTAGGGCGAGGGGTGGCCGCCGGGGCGGGGCGCGCCGTTGCCGGTGTTGATGCCGGCCCCGTGCTCGATCAGCTCGCGCAGCTCCTCCGGGTTCGACGAGCGCTGCGCGGCGACGTCGAGCGAGATGAGCCGCTTGTGGTAGAGCGTGGCGAGCGACTGGTTGAAGGTCTGCATCCCGTACTTGCCCTGGCCCGTCTGCATCATCGAGTAAATCTGGTGCACCTTGTCCTCGCGGATCAGGTTGCGGATGGCCGAGTTGGGGACGAGGATTTCGAGCGCCATGCAGCGCCCCCGCCCGTCGGCCCGCGGGATCAGCGACTGGCAAAGAATCCCTTCGAGGACGAGCGAGAGCTGCGCGCGGATCTGCGCCTGCTGCGAGGAGGGGAAGACGTCTATGATGCGGTTGATGGTCGAGGCGGCCGAGTTGGTGTGCAGCGTGGCGAAGGTGAGGTGGCCGGTCTCGGCGATGCGCAGCGCCGACTCGATGGTCTCCAGGTCGCGCATCTCGCCGACGAGCACCACGTCCGGGTCCTGCCGGAGCGCCGTGCGCAGGGCGTCGGCGAACCCGCGCGTGTCGGCCCCGACCTCGCGCTGGTTGACGATGCAGCTCTTGTGCGAGTGGAGGAACTCGATGGGGTCTTCGATGGTCACGATGTGTTCGTGGCGCTCGCGGTTGACCTTGTCGAGCATCGCCGCCAGGGTCGTGGACTTACCCGACCCGGTCGGGCCGGTGACGAGGATGAGGCCGCGCGGCCGCTCGCAGAGCTGCGAGACGATGGGCGGCAGGCCGAGGTCGTCGAACGACTTGATCTCGTAGGGGATGGCGCGGAAGACCGCGCCGACCGCGCCGCGCTGGTTGAAGAGGTTGGCGCGGAAGCGCGACAGCCCCCGCACGCCGAAGGAGAAGTCCAGCTCCAGGGCCTCCTCGAAGCGGTGCTTCTGCGCGTCGGTCAGGACGCTGTAGGCGAGGGCCTTGGTGTCGGCCGGCGTCAGCGCGCGCATCCCCTCGACGGGGCGGAGGTGCCCGTCGACGCGCACCATCGGGGACGTGTTCGTCGTCAGGTGGAGGTCGGACCCGCCCATCTCGATCAGCTTCTTGAGCAGGTCGGAGAGCGAGAGCGGCTCCTGCGTGGTTTCCTGTCCGGTCATAAACTTTTCCCTGTCAGTTTGGTCTCGGCGGGGGTGAGAGGGGCGGGCGCTCCGGCCGGAGGCCCGCCCGTTCGGGCGCTCGGGCTTACTCCTGCGTGGCGAGGTTGCGGCCGGCCGCCGGGCGGAGCGAGGCCATGAACTGCTCGGAGCCGGCGGCCACGGGCTCGGCCAGCTCGACCGGCGCGGTCGTCGCGAGGCTGTAGACGCGGCCGTCAACTTCGGTGAAGTAGAAGGTCAGAGACTTCGACGGCGCGCCGGGCGCGCCCGTCTGCGCGGTGACGACGAAGACGCGGCGGCCCTGCGACTCGCGCACGTAGTCGTTCGTCACCCAGCCGCCGGCCTCGACCATCCGGTCTATGACCGTGCGGCGCAGCGCCGCCACCGGCAGCCCGCCGACCGTCTTCGCGCGCGGCGAAGGGGGCGCGGCGCCGAGGTCGGCCTGCGAGAGCGAGACCGGGGCGACGACCGCCGTGCCGGCCGCGCGCCCGTCCGGGCCGCCGACGACGAAGGCCGTCTCGCCGCGCGCGGTGCGCCGCGGCCGCGACCAGTTGTGCGGCAGGGTGAAGTCGAAGGGCAGGCCCGCGGGCCGCGCGGAGGCCATCGGCAGGCCGGGGTTGCTGGTGCGGTAGCGGACGGGGCTGGCCGCCGCGGGCTCCGTCCGCGCCGCGGGCAGTCCGGGGTTGGCCGAGCGCCAGGCGGCCTCGCGCGCCAGGCGGCGGCGCAGGGCGCGCTCGCGGCGCGCACG
>DASZKF010000382.1:0-6717 GCA_035947355.1 Pyrinomonadaceae bacterium
CCCGCGCCGGGGCCGGGGCGGCGGCAGCGCCGTCGCCCTCGCCGATGACGGCCACGACCGTGTTGACCTCGACCGTGTCGCCCTCTTTGAACTTGATCTCCTGCAAAGTCCCTGCGGCCGGCGAGGGAATCTCCGCGTCAACCTTGTCGGTCGAAATCTCGAACAGTGGCTCGTCGCGCTCGACCCTCTCGCCGACCTTCTTCAGCCACCGCGTGATCGTCCCCTCCGCGATGGACTCGCCCATCTGCGGCATCACCACTTCTGTCGCCATACTGTCTCCACTTGGGTTTGAATCTTGAGAGTCATAATAACAGGAAGTAGTCAGTAGTCAGTAGGCTCCGCCTGATGATTACTGACACCGACACCCGAACGATTCGATAGCGGCCGTCTTTCTACTGACTATTGACTACTGTCTACTGTCTACTGTTTCATCAGCACCGAATTGACGTTGCCCTGCGGGTCGCGCTCGCGCGCGGGGTTCGCGGGGTCGGGCATCCATTCGCCGTCCACGACGAACTTGTAGAGGTGCTTGCCAGGCGGGAGGTCGAGGCGGCAGACCCACCCGTCGCCCTCCCGGCCGCAGAGCGTCCGCGACTGGTTCCACTCGTTGAACGTCCCGGCCAGCGCGACGAGGCTCGCGTCCGTGTGGCCCTTGAGGCGGAAGGTCGTGTTGCCCCGGAGGCTCGGGGGCGGGAGCGTGATGCGGCGCATGACGAGGGGCTCGGGGCCGAAGCCGCTGGCCGTGAGCGTCGCGCCGCCGCCCGCGTCCTTCCCGAAGACGAAGCGCGCCTCGTTGGGGTCGTCGAAGTCGAGGAACTCGGCGGCCGCGACCGGCGCGAGCAGGTGTCGGTCCTGGCTCGGGTACTTGACGAAGAGTTTGTCGCCCTCGGCCGTCACGTCGAGGAAGAGGCCGGGCCGCGTCGCCTGGTCGGCCTCGTAGCGCCCCTCGTAAGTTTTCAGCACCGCCGGCTCGACACGCACGGTCGCGGGCACGGCGATCTTGTCGGAGAGCGCCTCGCGCGCGAGCGCCGTCGCGACGGACGCGGTGTTGACGTTCTCGATGTTGCTGAGGACGACGACGGTCGTGCGCGGCTCGTCCCAGCGCACGAGGTAGGTGTTGAAGCCCTCGATGCCGCCGCCGTGTGCCACCGAACGGGAGCCCCAGTGCGGCCGGACGCCGACGCCGTAGGCGTAGCCGACGCGGAACGGCGTGGTCATCGCTTCGAGCGACTTCGCCGACAGGAGCTTGCCGCCGTAGAGGGACTGATCCCAGAGGTAGAGGTCTTCGACCGTCGAGTAGAGCGCGCCGGCCCCGTGCGGGATGCTCATGTCTATGAAGTCGGCGTTGTAGAGCCGCCCGTCGCGCAGGACGTAGCCGGAGGCGCGGCCGGGCAGGACTTCCTCGTTGCGGTCGTAGCCCGTGCGCGTCATGCCGGCCGGGACGAAGAAGTTCTCGCGGAGGAACTCCTCGTAAGACTTGCCGGAGATTTTTTCGACGAGGTGGCCGAGCAGGACGTAGCCGCTGTTGCTGTAGTTGAAGCGCTCGCCGGGCGCGAACTCCAGGGGCCGGTCGCGGAAGCGCTTGATGATGTCCGGGATGGTCGTCGGCAGGCGGCTCGTCTGCCGGTACTCGGGGAACGAGGTGAAGCTGGGGATGCCGGAGGTGTGCGTCAAGAGGTGGTGGACGGTGACGCTCTGCCACGCCGCGGGGCAGCCCTCGACGTGCTTGCAGACGGAATCCTGCACGGAGAGCTTGCCGCGCTCCTGGAGGAGGAGGACGGCGGCGGCCGTGAACTGCTTGGTGAGCGAGCCGAGGCGGAACTTGGTCTGCGGCGTGTTCGGCACGTCGAGCTCGTAGTTCGCCATGCCGTAGCCCTGGCTGAGGATGACGCGGCCCTCGCGCGCGACGAGCGCCGCGCCGCTGAACCGCTTCCGCGCGGCCAGCTCGGTCAGGCGCTTGTCCAGACGCGAGGCCAGCTCGCGCCCCTCAGCGTCCGTCTGCGCCCGCGCCGACGCCGAGACCAGGAGGCAGACCGCGAGCAGGAGTGAGGCGCGGCGGATGCTCGTTTTCATCTTCGTGAACCTCAAGAATTGAGTTTCGAGTTGCGAGTTGCGAGTTTCAAGTTCGGGCGGCGCCGGCCGGGTCTTTCAACTTATGTCGAACAAACTCGAAACTCGAAACTTTAAACTCGCAACTTCAGCGCTTCATGCGCTGCGCGAGGACGAGGAGGACGTGGGCGTTGGGGACGAAGCCGTAGAGGTCTTCCGACCACTGCCGGCCGCTGCGTTCGGCGACGACGAGCTTGCCCTCCGACACGTCCACGCGCCCGAACGTCGAGCCGTTCATCGCCCGTCTCAGTAGGCGGCGAGCTTGCGCGCCGCGTCGAGCACGTCTCGGAGTTGCGGCAGGTGGTACTCTTCGAGCGGCGGCGAGTAGGGCACGGGCGTGTCTATCGCGCCGAGGCGGACGACGGGCGCGTCGAGCCACTCGAAAGCCTCCTCGGCGATCGTCGCCGCGACCTCGCCGCCGATGCCGCCCGTCCGCGAAGCCTCGTGCAGGACGAGCACCTTGCTCGTCTTCTTCGCCGTCGCGAGGATCGCCTCCCTGTCCATCGGCGCGAGCGTGCGCAGGTCTACGACCTCAACGTCCAGGCCCTCCCTCTCCAGCTCGCCGGCCGCGTCGAGCGCGTTGAGGACCTGCGCGCCGAAGGTGATGATCGAGAGGTCTCGGCCCTCGCGCGCCACTCTCGCCTTGCCGATGGGGACGACGTAGTCCTCCTCGGGCAGCTCCTCGCGCAGGCGCGGCAGCCGGTAGAGCTTCTTGTGCTCGAAGTAGAGGACGGGGTCGGGGTCGCGGATGGCGGCCTTGATTAAGCCCTTGGCGTCGTAGGCCGTGGAGGGCTCGACCATCTTGAGGCCGGCGGTGTTCATGAAGAACGCCTCGGCGTTGACGGAGTGGAACGGGCCGGAGTGGACGCCCGCCCCGCAGGGGCCGCGGAAGACCGTCGGCAGCCCCGCGCCCCAGCGGTAGCGGCACTTCGCGGCGTAGTTCGTCAGCATGTCGAAGGCCGGCGAGATGAAGTCTATGAACTGGAACTCGGCGACGGGCCGCATCCCCATCAGGGCCGCGCCGCAGGCCGCCCCGACAATCGCCGCCTCCGAGATCGGCGTGTCTATGACGCGCCCCTCGCCGAACTCGTCCAGAAGCCCGTCCGTCACCTTGAACGCGCCGCCGTAGACGCCCACGTCCTCGCCGATGACGAAGACCGAGGGGTCGCGCTCCATCTCCTCCCAAAGCCCCTGCCGGATGGCCTCGACGAACGTCGCCACCCCGCCGCGCGCGGGGCGGTTCGACTTGTGCTCTTTCCTGGTTGCGGTAGACATCCCGTATCGTCTCTGACGAGTGAATGAAAATCACGGTTGGGTGGAGCCCGCCGGCGCGATGATCATCACGCTCAGTTTGATGGACTCTGCGCTCTTGCGGAAGGCGGCGCTCTGGCCCTCGTACTCCGCGGCCGGGCCGTAGAAGTTGACGACGACGGCCTCGCCGGCCCAGAGGATGGCGTAAGTCTCCGAGACCACTTCGCCGCTGCCGGCCGTGGCCCTGTAGCGCAGGCGCACCCACTTCTCGCCGCCCAGCCTGACGATGTCGCGCGAAAGCCACTTGGCCGTGGGGTGGGCCGCGGCGACGTCGGACTCCAGCCGCTTCTTCAGCGCGGGCACCTTCTCGATGCCCTGCCCCAGGGCGTCGAAGACGCTGACCGTGACCCGCAGCTCGCGGGTCGGCTCGCGGAAGACGGCCGCCGGCGCGACGCCGCGCGTGAACTGGGCGGCGACCTCCGCGTCGCTCATCCGCTCGAAACCGGGCGGGAGCGAGAAGTCTACGGCGATGGGGCCGGCCTGCACCTCGACGCGCCGCTCCTGCGCGCGGACTGCGGCGCAGCCGAGAAGCAGCAGCAGTGTGGCGACTATTTTAAGCATCAGCTCTCAAGCACCTTCGGGCGGAAGGCCGGGGGGACGACCGTGTTGTCGAAGACGTTGTAGGCGGCCTTCTCCGGCTCCGGCATCGGGGAGGATTCGGCCCAGGCCGAGTCCTCTTCGATCTCGCGTTTTACGTCGGCGACGATCTCGTCGAGCTTCTCCGGCGTGGCGACGCCTTTCCAGATCAGGTGCCGTTGGTAGCGTTCGACGGGGTCGCGCTTCTCCCAGAACTCCAGCTCGCCTTCGGGGAGGTAGCGCTGGTCGTCGTGCTCGGCGTGGCCCTTGCGGCGGTAGGTCTTGGCCTCGATCAGGACCGCGCCACCGCCGCCGCGGGCGAACTCGGCTGCGCGGCGCGTCACCTCGTAGCAGGCGACGACGTCGTTGCCGTCCACGACGTAGCCGGGGATGCCGTAGCCGGCGGCCTTGTCGGCGAGGTTGGCGACGGCCGTCTGGAGCCGCGTCGGCGTCGAGTAGGCGTAGTAGTTGTGCTCGGCGACGACGACGAGCGGGAGGCGCTGGACGGCGGCGAAGTTCAGGCCCTCGTGGAACGCGCCGGTGCTCATCCCGCCGTCGCCGATGTAGGCGACGGCGACCGTGTCGAGTTTGCGCATCCGCGCGCCGAGCACGATGCCGGTCATCACCGGGATCATGTCGCCGAGGTGCGAGATGGGGCCGATGAAGCCCTTAGACAAATCGCCGAAGTGGATGTTGAGGTCGCGCCCCTCGGAAGGCCCCCAGGCCTTCGCCATGTACTGCGCGAAAATCTCGCGCGGCCGGATGCCCTTGACCAGGACCGCGCCGAGGTCGCGGATCAGGGGCGCGATGAAGTCCTGCGGCGCGAGCGCGTAGCAACTCCCGACGGCCGTCGCCTCCTGCCCCAGCGAGCGGAACACCCCGCCGACCACCTTCGTCTGCCGGTACAGGTTGACGAGGCGCTCCTCGACCAGCCGCGTGAGCTGCAAATAACGGTACAGCTCTAGCATCTGCCCCGCGTCGAGCGTCGTCTCGCTCGTGCAGACCAGCTCGCCCTTCTCGTTCAAAGGGTCGGGCAGCGACACGGCCTCGGCCCGCGGCGGCGGGAGCAGCACGAACGGCCCGGAGCCGGCCTCCGCGCCCGCGCCGTTGCCGCCCGCCTTTGCCTTGCCGCGCGCCCGCGGGCTCGTCTTCGTAGAACCACTTTTCATAAAAGAAGTAGACAGTAGTCAGTAGTCAGCAGTCAGTAGGAAGGCCGTCGCCATCGGATCATCCGTCTGCCAGCGTCAGCAACCTTAGCGCGGGGCGCTACTGACTACTGACTACTGTCTACTGACTACTCCTTAAAAATGAATCGTTAGCCCGTGGATGCCTTCGGCCGCCTCCATGACAGCCTCGGAGACGGTCGGGTGCGCGTGGATGGCGCGGCCCAGCTCCTCGGCGGTGGATTCGAGGTGCATCGCGAGGATGGCCTCGTGGATGATCTCGGTCGCGTGCGGGCCGATGATGTGGACGCCCAAAAGCTCGTCGTACTTCGTCTCGCTGACGACCTTGACGAAGCCCTCCTCCTCGCCCAGTATCCGGGCCTTGCCCGAGGCCGAGAAGGGGAACTTCGCCACCTTCACGTCGTAGCCCAGCTCCCGCGCCTTCGCCTCCGTCAGGCCGACCGACGCCACCTCCGGGTCGCAGTAGGTGCAGGACGGGACGTGGCGCAGGTTGATCGGGTGCGGCTTCTGGCCGGCGATCTGCTCGACGACGAGGATGCCTTCCTTCGAGGCGAGGTGCGCGAGCAACGGCGTCGGGATCACGTCGCCGATGGCGTAGACTCCGGGCTCGCCCGTGCGGCAGAACTCGTCCACCTGGATGGCCCCGCGCTCGACTTTCACCCGCGTCCCTTCGAGGCCCAGCCCCTCGATGTAAGGCATGCGGCCGACGGCGACCAGGAGCATCTCGGCTTCTAAACTGACGTCCCCGCCCTTCGCGTCCTTGCCCGTCGCGCGGACGCCCGCGTCGGTCTTCTCCACTTTTTCGAGCTTTGTGCCGACCAGCGACTTGATGCCGCGCTTGCGGAAGGACTTCTCCAGCTCCTTCGAGATTTCTTCGTCTTCGAGCGGCATCAGGCGCGGCAGGAGCTCGACGAGCGTCGTCTCCGCGCCGAAGCGCGAGTAGACCGAGGCGAACTCGGTGCCGACCGCGCCCGAGCCCATCACGATCAGCGACTTCGGAACCTCCTTGAGTTCGAGGATGTGGTCGGAGTTGACGACGCGCACGCCGTCGGTCTCGAAGCCGGGGATGGGGCGGACGACCGACCCCGTCGCGATGATGACGTTTTTGGTGTTGATGACTTGCGCCTGCCCGTCGGCCCCCGCCACCTCGACCTTGCCGGGGGGCGCGAGCCTGCCCGCGCCCTTGAAGACCGTGATCTGGTTCTTCTTCATCAGGAACTCGATGCCCTTCGAGTTCTTCGTCACGACCTTGTCCTTGCGCTTCTGCACGTCGGCGAAGGCGAGCCGCACCTCGGAGACCTGCACGCCGAAGTCCGCGAGTTCCGTGTGCGCCTTCTCGTAGTAGTGCGCCGACATCAGGAGCTGCTTGGTCGGGATGCAGCCGCGCAGCGTACACGTCCCGCCCAGGCGCTTGTCCTTCTCGACGAGCGCCACCTTCAAACCCAACTGCGCGCCGCGCACGGCGGCCACGTAACCGCCCGGCCCCGCGCCGATGATCGTCACGTCAAACTGTTCGCTGGACAAATTCGGTTCTCCC
>DASZKF010000383.1:0-17251 GCA_035947355.1 Pyrinomonadaceae bacterium
GGCTTCCGTCTGTTCTCTAGCCGCGGGCGAAGCGGCTCTGCTTCCACCACTCCAGCGTTAACCTCAAGCCCTCTTCGAGCTGGACTTGCGGCTCGTAGCCTAGAAGCTCGCGGGCGCGGGTGATGTCGGCGAGGCTGTGGAGCACGTCGCCGACGCGCGGCTCGCGGTGCTCGGCCTCGGCGTCGTCGCGGCCGGTGATCCGCTTCAGCACGCCGAGCAGCTGGTTGAGCGAGGTCTGCTCGCCGTTGGCGACGTTGATGACTTGGCCGACGGCCCCGGCCGCGCCCGCCGCGCGCAGGTTGGCGTCCACGGCGTTGGCGACGTAGGTGAAGTCGCGCGTCTGCTCGCCGTCGCCGTAGATGACGGGCCGCTCGCCGCGCATCAGCGCCGAGATGAAGCGCGAGATGACGCCGGAGTAGGCCGAGCTGGGGTCTTGGCGGGGGCCGAAGATGTTGAAGTAGCGGAGGCAGACCGTCTCGAAGTTGTAGGTGCGCGTCCAGACCTGGCAGTAGTACTCGCCGACGAGCTTCGCCGCCGCGTAAGGGCTCAGCGGCTGCGGCGCCATCTCCTCCGTCTTCGGCAGCGTCGGCTGGTCGCCGTAGGCCGAGCTGGAGGCCGCGTAGACGAGGCGGCGCACGCCGGCCGCGCGCGCGGCGGCGAGCAGCGCGAACGTGCCCTCGGCGCAGGCGCGGTGCGTCTCCTCCGGGTTCTCGACCGAGCGCGGCACAGAGGGGATGGCCGCCTCGTGGAAGACCAGCTCGACGCCCGCCACCGCGCGCCGCAGCGCCTCCGGGTCGTTCAGGCTCCCGCGCACGAACTCGACGCGCCCGCCGACCTCCTCAAGGTTCTCGGCGTGGCCGGTCGAGAGGTCGTCGAGCACCCGCACCCGCGCGCCGCTCCGCGCGAGGGTCTCCGCGATGTGTGAGCCGATGAAGCCCGCGCCGCCCGTGACGAGTACGATTCCTGAAAGACCCATTTTCGATTTTTGATTTGCGATTTTTGATTTTCGGTCTGGAGGCGACGGCCTCAGCCGCTGCCCCCAATCGAAAATCAAAAATCTAAAATCGCAAATTCCTCACCTTCCGACCCCGACGTAGTCGAAGCCGAGTTCGCGCATGGCCGCGGGCTCGTAGATGTTGCGGAGGTCGGCGATCCTGGGCGCGCGCATCAGGCCCTTGACGCGCTCCATGTTGAGCGCGCGGAACTGGTTCCACTCGGTGACGAAGACGAGCGCGTCGGCCCCCTCGACGGCCGCGTACTCGTCCTCCGCGTACTCGACCTCGGCGGGCAGCACCGCGCGCGCCTGCGGGACGGCGACGGGGTCGTAGGCGCGGACGCGCGCCCCGCGCGCGACGAGCCCGCGGACGATGTCTATGGCCGGGGCCTCGCGCATGTCATCGGTCTCCGGCTTGAAGGAGAGGCCGAGCACGGCGACGGTCTTGCCCTTGAGGTCGCCGACCAGCTTCTCGATCTTCGGCAGCATCCGCTCGCGCTGGCGGCGGTTGACCTCGACGACCGACTCGACGATGAGCGCGTCGGCCCCGTACTCGCGGGCCACCGAGAGGAGCGCCGAGGTGTCCTTCGGGAAGCACGAGCCGCCGAAGCCGGGGCCGGGGTGGAGGAACTTCCGGCCGATGCGGTTGTCCATCCCGATGGCGCGCGCCACGTCGTGCACGTCGCAGCCGATCCGGTCGCAGAGGTTGGCGATCTCGTTGATGAAGGAAATCTTGGTGGCGAGGAAGGCGTTGGCGGCGTACTTCGTCAGCTCGGCCGCCTCCAGGGAGGTGAAGACGATCGGCGTCTCGATCAGGTAGAGCGGGCGGTAGAGGTCGCGCATGATGGCGGCCGCCGCCTCGTCGCGCGTGCCGATGACGACGCGGTCGGGGCGCATGAAGTCGTCGAGCGCCGCGCCCTCGCGCAGGAACTCCGGGTTCGAGACGACGCCGAAGTTGTGCGGCGCCGCCTGGTGCTCGCGGATGAGCCGGCGCAGGTGCTCGCCCGTGCCGACGGGGACGGTAGATTTGGTGACGACGACCTTGTAGCCGTTCATGTGGCGGGCGACGGAGCGGGCCGCCTCCTCGATGAAGCGGAGGTCGGCCGAGCCGTCCTCCTTCGGCGGGGTGCCGACGGCGAGGAAGATGACGAGCGCCTGCTCGACGGCCGAGCCGATGTCGGTGGTGAAGTGCAGGCGGCCGGCCTGCGTGTTCTTGGCGACGAGTTGGTCGAGGCCCGGCTCGTAGATCGGGATGTGCCCTTCGGAGAGCCGGCGGATTTTCTCCTCGTCCACGTCGACGCAGGTGACGTTGACGCCGAACTCGGCGAAACAGGCCCCCGTCACGAGTCCGACGTAGCCCGTGCCGATGACTGCGATGTGCATCTTTCCTTAGAATGACCTTTCCGAAGGTGGGATGGACGGCCCCGGCCGCGAACGACAGATTATGGCAGACAAAAGCTTGCGGGTCACGCGGAGCAGGACGCGCGTGACCCGCAAAGGGGGTTTCGTCTTTACTGTCCGGACGGGCCGTCGCCGGCCGCGGGGGGTTTTAGCGGCTCGGGCTGATGACGATGGGGTTGCCGCCGAACTCGAACTCGTCGTCGCTGCTGGAGGCGATGATGGCCGCCGCCACCGCGCCGCCCACGGCGAGGAGGAGCGCGGCCAGCGCGCCGCCGCCGATGCCGGCCATCGGGGCCGCCGCGAAGCGGGTGCAGCGCGTGCCCGGCGTGGCCTGACCGGCCGTATCCTGGGTGCCGGCGGCGATCTGCTTGACCTTGTCGCCGGCCCGCAGCTCGACGCGGCCCGCCTGGGTGGAGACGAGCGTGTCGCCGCAGTCTACGTCAACGAGGAAGACGTTGGCCTGGTTCGAGTCGGCCACGGCCGAGCCGTCCTTGGTCGAGATGGTGGCGTTGACGCCGGTGGAGGACGAGACGCGGACGCGGCCTGCGCTGAGCATGCCGCTCAAGCCCGAGTCCGTGAAGCTGAGCTTCAGGTTGGAGTTCGGCAGCAGCTCGACGCGGCCGAGTTTCCCGAGGCTGACGACGGCGCTGGAGTTCTGCCCGGTCGTGACGGTGCTGTCCGAGAAAACGGTCGCGCCGGAGATGGCGCTGGTGCCGTTGACCGAGACCTCGCCGACCACCGACAGGTCGCCGGTCGGTCCGGCCTGCCCCTGCTGCGCGGCCAGAGCGACCATCGACTGAACGCACAGGACGGCAATCGCCAGGGCCAGCGTGATGGGCTTGCGGCCCCGAATTCTGCTGATCATTACTTCTCCTCCCGTAGGTGAAACTGTCAAGATTTGAGAGAGCGCGCTGCAAGCCTCATGAAAAAACACGGGCTCGCATGAGACGATTTGTGTTTGCTTATCTCGCCAATCCCGTCTCAGTCAGAAAGCCGCGCGCGGCTGCGATCTCACAAAAGCAGGCATGAGAGCCACTCGGGCTTCAAAAGACCTCGCTTTATTTACACGAAACGGCCCCGCCTGTCAATAAACATTTCTGCGAATTCAATCATTTTTCAACACTTCGGGGCGCGGGCGGCCCGCCTCGCCGCGCCGTCCGCGACCGTACCCGAACGCCCCCGCACGCCCCTCCGAGGCCCCCGCTAGTCTCTGTAAATTTGCACCCGCGGCCGCCCGTCCGCGCCGACCTGGCCGCGGTACATCCCCGAGGTGTTGAAAGGCGTCGTGAAGTTGCCACGGCGGTCTATGGCGATGAGGCCGCCCGTCCCGCCGAGGCGGCCGACCTTCTCGATTGCCAGCCGCGCCGCCTCGGCCAGCCGAAGGCGGCCGTGTTCCATCGCGGCCGAGACGCTGTGGGCGACGGCCGCACGGATGAAGTACTCGCCGTCGCCCGTGCAGGAAACGGCGCAAGTCTCGTTGTTGGCGTAAGTTCCGGCCCCGATGACGGGCGAGTCGCCGACCCGGCCGAACCTCTTGTTGGTCATCCCGCCGGTCGAAGTCCCGGCCACAAGATTTCCGGCGCGGTCGAGGCAGACGGCCCCGACCGTCCCGAATTTTCCCTCGTCCGCCGGAAATTTTGCGCCCCTCGGGACGGAACTACGCGGCGGGCCGCTTTTCCGCTCCTCCTCCTTGCGCCGCTGGAGCTGCTGCCACCGCTCTTCGGTGAAAAAGTATTTCGGGTCAACGAGTTCGACGCCCTTCTGGCGGGCGAAGGCTTCGGCCCCTTCGCCGACCATCATCACATGCGGCGACTGTTCCATGACGAGGCGGGCGAGGGTGATCGGGTTTTTGACGTGCTTGAGGCCGGCGACGGCCCCGGCCTTGAGCGTGCGGCCGTCCATGATCGAGGCGTCGAGCTCGTTCGTCCCCTCGCTCGTGAAGACGGCCCCCTTGCCGGCGTTGAAGAGCGGCGAGTCTTCGAGGAGGCGGATGGCTGCGACGACGGCGTCGAGGCCGGGGCCGCCGCGCCGGAGCACTTCGAAGCCGGCCGTCAAGGCCCCTTCGAGCGCCGTGCGGTAAGCGGCCTCGCGCTCGGGCGTCATGCGGCTGCGCTCAATGGTACCGGCCCCGCCGTGGATGACGAAGCCGAAGGGGCCGAGGGCCTGCGAGCGGCGGGCGGCCCGCCTCTTCTGCGCGCCCGAGGCCGCGCCTCCGGAGGCGGGTAGCCCCGCCGCAAGCACCGCCGCGCCGGCGCGGCCCAAAAATTTTCGGCGGCTGTCGTCGGTCATGATTTCTCCGCTCGATGTGCGGCGGCCTTCTGCCGGCGGAAGAAGTCCTCGGCGCGGCCGGCGAGGGCCGCCGGGACGGTGACGCGGTAAGGGTGTTTGGCGAAGAAGGAGGGCACGCGCCGCACCTGCGCGCCGAGTGCGGACATGGCCGAGGCCGCCTGCTCGTCGCCCAGCTCGTCCACGTCGAAGGCTTCGGCCGCACGCCGGAGCGCCCCGCGCAGGCGGTCGAGCGGCAGCTCGCGCTCGGCCAGCGCGTGGCCGCGCGACTGGAACTCGCCGAAGGCGTAGAGCACGAGGCGCTCGGCGGCCGCCCCGCCGTCAATTTTTTCCCGGTCGAAGAAGGTCGGTTGGCGCATGGGCGGCGCGGGCTGCCTTCAGGGCTCGTTGACGCGGCGCGGCCGGCTCGAAGCGGCCGGGGCGGCGGGCCGTGCCGTCGTCGCCTGCGCGCCGCCCGGCCCCGCGGCGCCCTGCTGCTGCTTGCGCAACTCGGCCTGCTCGTAGGGGTCGAGCCGCGCGAAGATATAGAACTTGTCGCGGCCGGCGGTCACGGCCCCGAGGTAGCGGAACTTGAATTCGAGCGTCTCGCCCTCGCGCAGCTCCGAGGGCGCGGGCAGCGGCGGCTCGAAGAGCTGGTCGAACTCTTCGAGCGAGACGGCGACGAGCTCGGGCAGGTAGTCGTTGTCGCTCTCGCGCGCGATGCGGACGGCCATCTGCCGGAGGGCGCGGATGCGGTTCGAGTTGAGCTGGTAGTAGCGGCGGTCTATCTCGCGGCGGCTCACGCGGTCGTCCACGACCTCCTGCTCGGCGCGCAGGTATTCGAGGTAGACGCGGACGTTGGGGCCGAACTCGGAGTCTTCGGCCGGGGCGCGGCGAGACCTCTGCGCGCCCGCGCCCGACGCGGCCGCCAGCATCAACAAGACCGTGATGAGGTGTCTGCCCAAGCCGTGTGTCGCCTTCTTCGAGTGGTCGGGGGTGATGGGCGGCAGTTTAGCACAACTGCGCCGACTTGGCGCTCGCCGGGAGTTGATTGCGCGGCCGTCGCGCGCGGTGCTACATTCAAGACGTTCGGGAAGACCGTTGATGCCGTCTGACTCTGAGAAAACTTCGCGGGGCGAGTTCGCCGGGCGGCGCGTGGCGCTGGGCGTCGCGGGCGGCATCGCCGCGTACAAGGCCGTGGAGGTCTTGCGCGGGTTGCAGCGCGCCGGGTGCGAGGTGCGCGTCGGGATGACGAAGCGCGCCTGCGAGTTCGTCACGCCGCTCACGTTCCGCGCGCTCTCGGGCGCGCACGTCGTCGTGGACGACTACGCCCCCGACAACCCCGACCCCATCGCACACATCACCTTCTCGCAGTCGGTCGAGCTGTTCGTCGTCGCCCCGGCCACCGCCAACATCATCGCCAAGTTTGCGAACGGCGTCGCCGACGACTTCCTCACTTCCACCTACCTCGCCTCGGACGCGCCCGTCCTCGTCGCCCCCGCGATGAACACGACGATGTTCCTGCACCCGGCGACTCAGCGCAACCTCGCGCGGCTGCGCGCCGACGGCGTCCGCGTCGTCGAGCCGGACGCGGGCGAGATGGCCTGCGGCACCATCGGCCCCGGCCGCCTGAGCGAGCCGGAGGTGATCGTCAGGGCCGCGCTCGACATCCTGGGGGAGAAGGAGGCGCGGGCGCGCGACCTCGAAGGCGAGCGCGTCCTCGTCACGACGGGCGCGACGCGCGAGGAACTCGACCCGGTGCGCTTCATCTCGAACCGCTCGTCGGGCCGGATGGGCTTCGCCGTGGCCGAGGCCGCCCGCGCGCGCGGGGCGGAGGTGACGGTCGTGGCCGGCGCGACGACGGCGGCGTCGCCCGCGGGCGTGCGGGTCGTGCGCGCGCTCTCGGCCGAGGAGATGCGCGACGCCGTGATGCGCGAGGTCGGCGCGGCGACCGTTTTCGTCGCCGCCGCGGCGGTGGCCGACTACCGCCCGGCCGCGCGGGCCGGGCGCAAGCTGAAGAAGTCGAAGGCCGCGCTGACGATAGAACTCGAGCCGACGCCCGACATCCTCGCCGAGGTCGCCGCCGCGCGCCGCAACGGCCTGCTCGTCGTCGGCTTCGCGGCCGAGACCGACCGCGTCATAGAGCACGCCCGCGAGAAGCTGCGCCGCAAGGGCCTCGACGCCGTCGTCGCCAACGATCTTACGCAGGACGGCGCGGGCTTCGACACCGAGACCAACGTCGTCACCCTCCTCGCGCGCGACCGCGAGGAGCCACGCCCGCTCCCGCTCATGTCCAAGCTCGACGCCGCCCACCGAATCCTCGACGAGGTCGTCCGCCTCCGACGCGCCTGAGAAGCCGCGGCAAGGTTTGCGATTTTGGATTTTTGATTTGCGATTTGAATCAGCGCGGCCGCCGTCTGCCAATCGCAAATCAAAAATCGCAAATCAAAAATCTTTTCTGTAAAAGTGTCGTAAAAATGCCGCGGCCGCCGTAGCCGCCGCGCGCGGCTTCAATCTATAGTGGCCGGCGCGATGGGCGAGGTGCTGACGAAGATTACCGTGTGGCTGGCGCTGACGGGGTACGCCGCGGGGGCGGCCTGTCTGCTGCTGGCTCGGCGCAGTCCGAGTCGGGCGCGCGCGGCCCGCGCGGCGTGGACGTTCGGCTGCGCGTGGTTCCTCGCGCACGTCCTCTGCGCCTTCGCCTTCCACTACGGCTGGAGTCACGCGACGGCCTTCGCGGAGACAGCGCGGCAGACGCGCGAGGTGACGGGCGCGGACTTCGGGGGCGGGGTCTTCGTCAGCTACGCGTTCACGCTGGCGTGGGTGGCCGATGCGGCCTGGTGGTGGCTCGACGAGGCCGGGCACCGTCGGCGGCCCCGACTGCTCACATACGCCTGGCACGGCTTCTTCTTCTTCATCGTCTTCAACGGCACGGTCATCTTCGGGCACGGCCCGGCGCGCTGGCTCGGGGCCTCGGTCTGCGGCGGGCTGGCGCTGCTCTGGCTCTTCACGGCCCGCCGGCCGCGGCGCGGCCCGCGAGAGTTCAAGGAAGCCGGGGGTAATTTATGAACGACACGGCCGCCGGTTTGACGAAGCCGCCCGCGGGCGTCGCGCGCCGGTCGCTCTATTACGGCTGGGTCAACGTCGGCGTCGCGGCGCTGGCGATGGTCGCGACGCTGCCGGGCCGCACGCAGGGGTTAGGGTTAATCACCGAGCCGCTGCTCGTTGATTTGCAGATCGGCCGCGTCGAGTTCGCGCAGATCAACTTATGGGCGACGCTCCTGGGCGCGCTCTTCGGGCTGGGCGTCGGCCGCCTAATTGACCGCTGGGGCAGCCGCGCCGTCCTGACTTCGGTCGCGGCCGCGCTCGGCGCGACGGTGCTCCTGATGAGCGGCGCGCGCGGCGCCGTCAGCCTCTGCGTCCTCATCACGCTCTCGCGCGGCTTCGGGCAGAGCGCGCTCTCGGTGGTGAGCATCACGCTCGTCGGGAAGTGGTTCAGGCGGGGCCTGAGCAAGGCGATGGGTTGGTACACGGTGGCGATGACGGTCGGGTTCATGGCGGCGTTCCCGGCCGTGGGGGCGGCGGTGCTCGGCGCGGGCTGGCGCGCGGCGTGGGCCTGGGTCGGGGCGGCGCTGCTCTTCGGCGTCGCGCCGCTGGCTTGGCTCCTCGCGCGGAGCGGGCCGGAGTCGGTCGGGCTGAGCGTGGACGGGCGGGAAGAGGCGGGCGGGGCGGAGGCGGCCGCGGGCGGCCATACCCTTCGGCGGGCGCTCGGCACGCCATCCTTCTGGGTCTTCGCGCTTTCGAGTTCGGTCTACGGGCTGATCGCCTCGGGCATCGGCCTCTTCAACGAATCCATCCTCGCCGAGCGCGGCTTCGGCGCGGAGGTCTACCACGACACGCTCGCCGTCACGGCCCTGACGGCGCTGGCGGGGAACTTCCTCGGCGGGTGGCTGGCGGGGCGCTGGCCGCTGGGGCGTCTGATGGCGGCGGCGATGCTCTTGCTGACGGGCGCGCTCGTGCTTCTGCCCTCGGTGCGGACGGGCGCGCACGTGGCGGCGTGGGCCGTGGCGATGGGCCTGGTGGGCGGGGCCGTGATGGTCGTCTTCTTCACCTTCTGGGGGCTGGCCTACGGGCGCGCGCACCTCGGCAAGATACAGGGTGCGGCGCAGACGCTGACCGTGCTGGCCTCGGCCGTCGGGCCGCTCCTGCTGGCCGCCTGCGTCGAGCTGACCGGCTCCTACGCGGCGATGTTCTACGCCCTCTCGGCGGTCGTCGCCGCCCTCGGCCTCTGGTCTTGGTTCATCCGCCTGCCGTCACCACAAAAATAGCCACGGAGAGGGAAATGATGAATGCGGAATGATGAATGATGAACATGACCGAGCCGGCCTCGTCACATTCATCATTCATCATTCCGCATTCATCATTTCCCTCTTTCTCTGTGGCTAATTACTTTGCTGCACAGGAGGCGCGAGTCATGCCATAATGAGCGCGAACCCGATGTCAGAGCAGAGTCAGTTGGGAGAGTTGCTGAGGGACGTGGCGGAGACGGCCGCGTACCTGCGCGAGTTGGGCGTCGAGGGCCTGGAGGGCGTGTCGGCCCCGGCAGAGGAAGCGCGGCCTCGCACGGCCGAGACTCCGCGCCCGGCGCGGGCCGCCGCAGTCCCGTCCGCGCTCTCGCGCAACGCCGAGGCGGCACGACCGGCCCCCCCGCCGAGGGCTTTCAACCCGCCGCCCCCTCTGAAGAGAGATCCGCCGGACGTTCTTTACCAGACAGCGATGCCGAAAAAACCTGTCCGCACGCCTTCACCCGACCCGCCCGAGCCGCGCGAGACCCTCTTCGGCGACATCACGCCGAAGGACGAGTTGAGCCTCGGCCGCCCCGGCGAGACCTTCGAGGACATCCGCGCCGACGTCGGCGAGTGCCTGCGCTGCCCACTCCACGCGGGCCGCAACAAGATCGTCCACACCGAGGGCAGCCCGCAGGCCCGCCTGATGTTCGTCGGCGAGGCACCGGGCGCGGACGAGGACGCCTCGGGCCGCCCCTTCGTCGGCCGCGCCGGACAGCTCCTCAACAAGATCATCGAGGCCATCGGCCTCAAGCGCGAAGACGTCCTGATCGGCAACGTCAACCGCTGCCGCCCGCCCGGCAACCGCACGCCGACCTCGGAGGAGGCCAAGACCTGCAAGCCCTTCCTCCTGCGCGAGATCGCCATCGCCCGCCCCGACGTGATCGTCGTCTTAGGCAACACGGCGATGCATAACCTGCTCGACACCAAAGTCGGAATCACGCAGGTGCGCGGCAAGTTCCAGGACTACAAAGGCATCAAGGTCATGCCCACCTTCCACCCGGCTTATCTTTTGCGCGACCCCTCCAAGAAGCGCGAGGTCTGGGACGACATGAAGAAGGTGCGCGACTACCTCAACCAAACCAGAAGATAAGTTCAAAGTTTCAAGTTCCAAGTTTCAAGTTCGTGCGGCGCACGTCACATCATTCAATCCACGCGGGACAAACTTTGAACTTGAAACTTTGAACTTGAAACTTGAGTGGTTATGCAGGACAGCCTCTTCAGCGGGCAGCCGGCCGAGTCGAAGGAGACGCTCGATGAGATCAACGCCGAGCTGCTCCGGCGCGCGAAGAGTCTGCCGCGGTACAGGGACCGCATCTTCATCTTCGGCGAGGGCAAGGCCGGGGCGCGGGTGGCGGTCGTCGGCGAGTCGCCGGGGCCGCCCGACATCGAATCGGGCCGACCCTTCATGGGGCCGGCCGGGCAGATGCTCGAACGCATCCTCTCAAGCATCGGCCTCCAGCGCGGCGACTGTTACCTGACGAACACCGTCAAGATGATCTCGACCGGCGACGAGCTCGACTCGGAAGTCCTCTCCTTCTTCACGCCCTACCTCCACCGGGAATTAGCCGTCGTCCGCCCCCGCGTCGTCATCTCCTTCGGCAACACCCCGACGCGCGCCCTGCTCCGCACCAAGAAACCCATCTCCCAACTGCGTGGCCAGTTCCACGACTACGAAGGCATGCAACTCATGCCCACCTTCAACCCCGCCTACCTCCTCCGCGACCCGACCAAGAAGCGCGAGGTCTGGGAGGACATGAAGAAGGTGCGCGCCCTGCTCAACGAGAAGAAATAAGTTTCCCGCTTCACCTTTTCCCTCCTTCAAGTTAATTTAGTCGGCCGTGCGTTCCGTCGCCTCTCCAAATGAAGCCGCCGCGCCGCTCTACGCCGAGGTCGCGCTGCCGCTGCGGCTGTCGCAGACGTTCACGTACCGCCTGCCGCTCTCTTTGCGCGAGGCGGTGCGGGTCGGGGCGCGGCTGCTGGTGCCGTTCGGGAGGACGCTCGCGACCGGCTACGTCGTGGCGCTGCACGAGGCGCTCGACCCGGCCGCCGGCCTCGAAGACTCAGACCTCAAGGAGGCCGAAGAGCTGCTCGACGCCGAGCCGCTCCTGACGCCCGAAGTCCTGGAGATCACGCGCTGGATCAGCGACTACTACGCCGCCCCGTGGGGCGAGGTCCTGAAGGCCGCGCTGCCCGCCGGCCTGAACTCGACCGTCGAGCAGGTCGTCACCGTCACGAACGAAGGTCTCGACGAGCTGGCGCGGCTCCCGCCGCGGCGCGCGGCGACGGCGAAGGCGCACGTCCTGCGCCTCGCCTCGGCCGAAGGCTCGACGACCCTGCGCGAGGCGGCGCGCGAGGTCGGGCAGGCCCGCGCCGCGAAGGCCGTCCGCGAGCTGGAGCGGTCGGGCTGGGTCACGGTCTCGCACCGCGCGCGCAGCGCGCAGGCCCGCGCCAAGCGGCGCAAGGCCGTCCGACTGCTCCCGTCCGAACGTCACGAGGGCAACGGCGCGCGCGCGCTGACGGCCGCGCAGCAAAGGGTTGTCAACGCGCTCATCGAGGGCGGCGGCGAGATGCTCTTCGCCGAACTGCTCGAAGCCGCCGAGGCGGGCGCCTCGGCCGTGCAGAGTCTGGAGCGGCGGGGCGTCCTCGAAGTCTACGTCCGCGACGTGCGGCGCGACCCGCTCGCGGGCGCGCGACTCCCCGAACGCGACGAGCTGAGGCTGACGCGCGAGCAATCGGTCGCGCTCGCGGAGATCAACGAGGCGCAGTCGCGCGGCGAGTTCACGCCATTCCTCCTGCACGGCGTCACGGGCAGCGGCAAGACCGAAATCTACATCCGCGCCATGCGCGAGGCGATCGGTCGCGGGCGGACGGCGATGATGCTCGTCCCCGAGATCGCCCTGACGCCCGTCTTCTCGCGCCGGCTGCGCGCGCACTTCGGCGACGCGGTCGCCATCTTTCATTCGTCCCTGACGACCGGCGAGCGCTTCGACGAGTGGCACCGCCTCCGGCGCGGCGAGGCCCGCGTCGTCATCGGCACGCGCTCGGCCGTCTTCGCGCCGGTCGCAGACCTCGGCGTCATCGTCGTGGACGAGGAGCACGAGGCCAGCTACCGCCAGCAGGAGTCGCCCTACTACCACGGGCGCGACACGGCCGTGATGCGGGCCAAGCTCGGGCGCGCCGTCGTCGTCCTCGGCTCGGCGACGCCCTCGATGGAGTCTTTCCACAACGCCCGCGCCGGCAAGTACCGCTACCTGCGGCTGCCCTCGCGCATCGCCGGCCGCGCGATGGCGCGCGCCGAGATCGTGGACATGCGCGAGGTCTTCCGCGCCGGCGGCCGCCCCGAGGTCTTCGCCCCCGAACTGCTCGCGGCCATCGAGGAGACGCACGCGCGCGGGGAGCAGTCAATCGTCCTGCTCAACCGCCGCGGCTATTCGAGCTTCCTCCTATGCCGCTCCTGCGGCGAGCGCATCAACTGCGACAACTGCGACGTGACGCTCACCTACCACCGCAGCGAGCGCAGCCTCATCTGCCACTACTGCAACCTGCGCCAGCGCGTGCCCGCCGCCTGCCCGGCGTGCGGCGGCCCCTACATGCACTACGTCGGCGAGGGCACCGAGCAGCTCGAAGAAATCCTGCGCGAGCGCTTCCCGGCGCTGCGCGTCGCGCGCCTCGACCGCGACACGACCGCGCGGCGCAGCACCTACGAGCAGACCATCCTCAGCTTCGGCGCGGGCGAGCTCGACATGCTCGTCGGCACGCAGATGATCGCCAAAGGGCACGACTTCCCGAACGTCACGCTCGTCGGCGTCGTCTCGGTGGACGCCGGGTTGGCGCTCCCGGACTTCCGCGCCGCCGAGCGCACCTTCCAGCTCATCACGCAGGTCGCGGGTCGCGCCGGCCGGGGCGAGCTGCCGGGCCGCGTCCTCATACAGACCTACCACCCGCACCACTACGCCCTGCGCCACGCCTGCGCGCAGGACTACGAGGGCTTCTACGAGGAGGAGATCAACTACCGCCGCGGCCTGAGCTACCCGCCCTTCGTCGCCCTCGCCTCTCTGCTCGCGCGCGGCGAAGACCTCTCGCGCGTGCAGGCAACGGCCGCCGAGCTGCGGCGCGCGCTCGACGACGCCAACCGCGAGCGCCACGTCCGCGTCCTCGGCCCCGCGCCCGCCCCGCTCGCGCGCCTGCGCGGCGAGCACCGCGTCCAGATTCTGCTCAAGTCGCGCAGCCGGCCCCGTCTGCGCGAGGTCGTCGAGATGGCCCTGGCCGACGCCGCGCGCACGCCCGGCTGCGACGTGAACTCCGTCAACGTCGAGATTGACCCCGTCAACCTGATGTAAGGCGTGCGGCGGCCGGGGCCTACTTTGCGAATTTCCTGCGCGTGCCGTAGGTCGAAACGATGGTTAAGCGTAAGCGGAGGCAGGATTCAACACGGAGGGCACGGAGGTTCCACGGAGTTCACGGAGAAATCAACTTCTTCTCTGTGAACTCTGTGCCTCCTCCGTGCCCTCCGTGTTGAAACGAAGCGCCGGTACGCTCAACCGTCACCTGCCCTAGGGCCCCGGCGTCGCGTTGAGCGGCAGGGGCGACCCTTTGAAGTCCTGGTACGCCATGTCGCCGTAGAGCGGGTAGTAGTTCCGCGCCGAAGGGTAGAAGTTGTACAGGCTCTTCGACGGCTTGACGGTGTAGCTGAGGTCGCCGACGGCGGAGAACGAGTAGCTGCCGTCGGGGCCGGTCGTGACCGTCGCCGTGCGCGCGCCCGAGAGCGTTAAGGTCACGCCGGCGAGCGGCTGCCCCAGGTCGTCCGTCACCCGTCCGCTGATGACGTAAATTTTCAACTTGGCCGTGAAGTCGGCGGTCTGGCTGCCCGTGAGGCCGTCGAAGGCGTACGACCAGGGCGTGACGGTGTAGCTCGTCTTGGCGGCCTCGACAGTATACCTGGCCCCCGTCTGCAAGCCCTCGAAAGCGTAACGGCCGCTCGCGTCGGTCGTCGTCGTGGCCTCGCGCCAGCCCTTCAGGGTGACGGTGACGCCCGCGAGCGCCTCGCCCGCGTCCGTTACGACGTGCCCGCTGATGCTGCCGTCGGCGGGCAGCGACGAGGCGGGCGAGAGCTTGGTGACGAAGGCGTCGGACGCGTTCCTCAACCCGGTCTGGTTCAGGAGCGTCTGGAAGGCCCCCTGCGTGACGGGGAAATCGGTCGAGGCCGTGGCCCCCGTCAGGTATGCGCTGCCGGCTGAGTTGACGGCGACGGCGTGGCCGCTGTCGTTCAGAAGCCCGCCGAGGTAGCTCGAGTAGACGAGGCGGCCCGCCGCGTTGAACTTGGCGACGAACGCGTCTTGATGGTAGTCCTTCTCGAACTGGAACGCGCCGAGCACGGGCAGGTCGGTGGCGTTCGTCCTGCCGGTGATGTAAAAGCTGCCCGCCGAGTCGAGCGCGATGCCGGCGGCCGAGTCGTTGCCGGCGGCCCCGCCGAAGAAGGTCGAGTAGGCGAGCGCGCTGCCCGCCGCGTTGAGTTTCGCCACGAAGGCGTCGTTGGTCGCGCAGCCCTCACAGAGCTTGCCGATCCGCGGCTGGAAGGCGTCGGGCGTCACGCGGAAGTCTGGCGAGCTGGTGTTGCCAGTGACGTGCGCGCGGCCCGCCGTGTCGACGGCGACGCCGGTGGCGGCGTCCGTGACGCTGCCGCCGAGGTAGGTCGAGTAGACGAGGGCCGCGCCCGTCGCGCTCAGCTTCGTGACGAAGGCGTCGGACGTGGCGGTGTTCTTCGAAGGCCGCAGCGAGCCGGGCGTGGTCGGGTAGTTGCCCGAATACGTCTCGCCGACGACGTAGGCGTTGCCCTGCGCGTCGAGGGCCAGGCCGCCGCCCGTGTCCGAGGTGGAGCCGCCGAGGAAGGTGGAGTACAGCAGGGCGCTGCCCGCCGCGTTGAGCTTGGCGGCGAAGGCGTCGTAGGTTCCGCCGCCGTAGGTGGTCTGGAAGGCCCCGGCGGTGACGGGCAGGTTCGACGCGCCGCCGCTGCCGGCGGCCGCCGTCCCGGCGATGTAGGCGTTGCCGCCGGCGTCAATTCTGATGGCGCGGGCGTCTTCGCTGCTGTTCGCGCCGCCGAAGTAGGTGGAATAGACCAGAGTGTTGCCGGCCGGGCCGAGCTTCGTGACGAACGCGTCCGTGTTCGACGTGCCGCCGCCCTTGTTGGTCTGGTACGCGTTGGCCGTCACGGGGAAGTCGTGCGAGGTGGTGCTCCCGGTCACGTAGGCGTGGCCGGCGCGGTCTACGGCGATGCCGGCGGCCGAGTCGGCGTATGTCCCGCCGAGGTAAGTCGAGTAGACGAGCCCTGTGCCCGCCGCGTTCAGCTTCGTGACGAAGACGTCGCCGACCCCGCGGCGGCCGGCCTGGAAGGCGTTCCCCGTGGGAAAGTTGTTGGAGGCCGTGGTGCCGGTCACGTAAGCGTTGCCGGCCGCGTCCACGGCGACGGCGTAGCCCGCCTCGCCGTACGCGCCCCCGAGGAAGGTGGAGTACGAGATGACGGGGTCTATGACGAGCGGGCGTGTGGAGTCATATGGCCCGATCTCGAAGCCGACCTCATAAGACCCCCTCAGCACGTAGCCCGCCGCCACCTCGCGGCGCGCGCCTTCAATCTCCTGGTAAACGACCGGCTTGAGCTGGCGCAGTTCGCCGGCCTCCGTGTCAATCACCAGATCGCCGCACGTGTCCAGGCGCAACGCGCGCGCGCCCTCGAAATCCAGACGGATGACGCGCGGGTCGGCGCCCGGCGCGACGACGAAGTCGTACTCCAGGCGCCTCCGGTCGCCGTAGAAGAGCATGTCCACGCCAGGGTACAGGCCGCCGTACAAGACCTTGCCGAAGGTGGGGACGCCGGCGCGCCACCTCTGCGGGTCGGCCCCGACGAAATAGTTGACCGTCCCCGCGAGCCTTTCGAGGCCCTCGACGCGCGGCGACCGCCCGGCCCCCTTCCACTTCAACCGCACGAAGGCCGTCGTCGCCCCCGCGTCGGTGCTCTCTCTCCGACCGCCCTCAAGGGCGAACAACGCTTCGTCAGTCGTCAGGTAGAGCTTGTAGCCCGAACCGCGCGCGGTGAAATGGACGCTGGCGTCATTCTGTCCGACGTTGCGCTCGAAGCTCAGGGGCAGTTGCCCGTAAGCCTCGGCCGCGCGGGCGCTCGCCCCCGCCGGGGCCTTAGACCGACGGATGATGCCCGCGCCCTCAGTCTCTGACTGATGAGAGACTCTAACGGCGGGCGGTTTTCCCTTGGCGGTTGAGGCTGCCGCCTGTCCCTTCAGGGCCGGCCGCGGCACGGCTTGTGAGTTCCCCGTTAAAGTCAAGACAAGAACCAGGCCGAGCAAACGTGTCGCTCTGGCCGCCCGGAACATACGAGGCATAGAACTTCTCCCTTCCCTGTGTCCGGTTGATTACCACGTCTCTTTCGGCGCCACGGGGAGCCGGCGCCTGAGACGCCTTGAGTCTTGCGTCTCTACCCTTTCCGGGCGCCCTCTTCCGCCGGCTTCCCGCCCGGCAAAAAGACCGCCCAAACCCACATTTACACTTTTTCAGTTTGGATTATCCGGGGGGCGGTTGAGAAATTCTTGAGCCGATTTCCGGTCGCGGCCCCCCGACAGCTAGGCCCATTCCGGGCGGGGGTTCGCGCCCGCCGCCCGGCCGTCGCGGGAAACATTTACCCCTCCCCAGGCCCCAGGCCGCCCCGCGCGCCCCGGCCACGCGCCGCGAACTGCCGGCAGGCTTTGTGTGTGATAAATTCGCCGTCATGAAACTTTCAGAACTCGCACGGCAGACGGGCGCGCAAATCGAGGGCGGCTCCCCCGAACTCGAAATCGAAGGGGCCGCGGGGCTCGACGAGGCCGCGCCCGGCCACGTCACGTTCCTCGCCAACCCGCGCTACACGCCGCGCCTCCAGACGACGCGCGCCTCGGCCGTCTACGTCGCCGAGGGCGTCGAGGTCGGCCGCACGGACATCGCCGTCCTGCGCGCGCCCGACCCCTACCTCGCCTACACGCGCGCCCTGCGCCTCTTCAACCCGGAGCCCGAGTTCGAGCCCGTCATCCACCCGACGGCCGTCGTAGACCCTTCGGCTCGGCTCGGCGCGGGCGTCGCCGTCGGCGCGTGCGCCGTCATCGGGGCGCGGGCCGTCATCGGCGACCGCGTGCGCATCCACCCGAACGTGACCGTCTACGACGGCGTCGAGGTCGGAGACGACGCGGTCCTGCACTCCGGC